>JAYWIJ010000261.1:0-29335 GCA_043788935.1 Gemmatimonadaceae bacterium
CGGAAGGTTGATATTTAGTATATCCTCTTCGATACGACCCGGCGACGGGCCTCACGCCCGTCGTCTGCACGTGACCGGGAAGCGCAGTACCTGACGGCCGCCACACTGTGGCCGCGTGCGCCTCACCACGCCCCCAATTGCATGTCTGACACCACGTCCGCACCGCTCCACCTGACTCTTCCCGATGGCGCCGTCCGCGAAGTGCCGGTCGGTACCCTTCCGGCCGAGGTCGTCCGCAGCATCGGTGAACGTCTGGCCAATGCCGCTGTCGCCGTGAGCGTGGACGGAGCAGTGCAGGACATGCGGACGCCGTTGCGCGCCAGCGGCGCCTTCCGTGTGTACACCGACAAGGACCCGGAGTCGCTGCCGGTGCTGCGCCACTCGGCCGCGCACATCCTCGCCACCGCCGTGCGCCGTATCCGCCCAGATGCCCACATCGGATTCGGGCCGTCCATCGATGACGGCTTCTACTACGACTTCGACGTGAAGACGCCCTTCACCCCCGAGGATCTCGACGCGTTCGAAGCCGAGATGCGGAAGGTGATGGCCGAGAAGCTGCCGTTCGAGCGGGCCGAGGTGTCACGCGACGAGGCGAAGCAGGTGTTCGCCGACGATCCACTGAAGCTGGAGCGCATCGACGATCTCGGGCCCGACGAGATCATCTCGACGTATACCGACGGACCGTTCGTTGACCTCTGTCGTGGGCCGCACGTGCCACACACGGGCTGGCTCAAGCATTTCAAGCTGCAGAGCGTGGCCGCCGCATACTGGCGCGGTGATTCCAGCCGGCAGACGCTGCAGCGCATCTACGGCACGGCGTTCTGGAAGAAGGATGAACTCGAGCAGCACCTGCATCGCATCGAGGAGGCGAAGAAGCGCGACCATCGCCGGCTCGGCAAGGAACTGGACCTGTTCATGTTTCACCCGTTCTCGCCCGGCGCGGCTTTCTGGACGGAGCGTGGCACGTCGATGATCAACTCGCTGCATGCGTATTTGCGCGAGATGCAGCGCGACGGCTATCAGGAGATCAAGACACCGCTGTTGTACAACAAGGGGCTCTGGGAGATCTCGGGGCACTGGGGCAAGTACAAGGAGAACATGTTCCTCGTGCTCGACAACGAGACGCAGGAGCATGACATCTCGCTGAAGCCGATGAACTGCCCGTCGCATCACCTGATGTTCGCGTCGAAGAAGCATTCGTATCGCGATCTGCCGCTGCGGTACTCCACCTACGATGTGCTGCACCGCAACGAGTTGTCGGGCGCGCTGTCGGGGCTCACGCGCGTGCGGCAGTTCCAGCAGGACGATTGTCACATCTACCTGATGGAAAATCAGATCGCCGCTGAAGTGCAGCGTCTGGTGGACATGATCCTCGGCTACTACCGGACCTTCGGCCTGACCGCCCGTCTCAAGTTCGCCACCCGTCCGGAGCAGCGGATCGGCAGTGATGAGATGTGGGACACGGCCGAAGCCGCGCTGCGTGGTGCGCTGGAAAACACCGGGCTGTCGTATGAGTTGAAGGCGGGCGACGGGGCGTTCTACGGCCCGAAGATCGACTTCGACGTGACCGATTCCATCGGACGCGCCTGGCAGCTCGGCACCATTCAGCTCGACTACGCGGCCCCTGAGCGGTTCGACCTCACCTATACGGGTGAAGACAATACCGCGCACAGGCCAGTAATCATTCACCGCGCCATCAGCGGCTCGTTCGAGCGGTTCATGGGCATCCTGATCGAGCACTTCGCCGGCGCCTTCCCGGTCTGGCTGGCCCCGGAGCAGGTGCGGGTGGTCCCGATCGTGGATGACTATGCGTCGGAAGCACGTGCCGCCGTGGCGAAGATGCGTGATGCCGGAATCCGTGCCACTTGCGATGACCGGAACGAGACCCTGAATTACAGAATCCGGGAAAGCGAGCTCATGAAGGTTCCATACACAGCTGTGGTCGGAAAGCGCGAGGCCACAGACGGCACACTCGCGGTGCGGGCGCGCGGTGCGGACGGCAAGAAGCAGGAGATCCTGTCGGTGGAGGATTTCCTGACGCGGATTCTCGGTGAAGTGCGGACGCGCGCTCTTCCCGATCTCGGTTCGCTTCCTGACACCAGCCTCGCGTGACACCATGAAGACTCCGCCCCAAACGCCCATCCGGATCTCACAGCGGCTGACACCGCTGCGTGGGATCGCGGCGTTGGACGAACTCGGGGCGGAGACATCCCATGACGCCGCCGACCGTCGCGTGTCGGCGTGGTCGCGGTTCTGGCGCGTCACCGATCCCGCACTTCGTGATGCGGGCACCAAGGGCGAACGCCTGATCGCCAAGTACCGGCTCGGCGGGGCGCTGCTGCTGTTCACCATTCCGGTCAAAGCCGTGATCGCGGCGCCGGAACTGCGGCAGAACTGGGTTGGCTTCGCGATCTCGCTGGCAGGCGTGATCGCTGGCGTCTTCTTCCTCTGGCTCACGCAGCGCGACACGGTGCAGCCGTGGACCGGTTTCGTCGCGTCGCTGCTCGACGTCAGCTTCGTCAGCACCGGGCTGGCCGCCTTCGTCGCGCTGGGTGTGCCGCAGATCGCCGTGAATTCACGGGTGATCTTCGAGGTATATTTCCTCTGCATCGGCATCGCCTGCCTGCGCTACGACCGACGCATCTCGCTCGTGACCGGCCTCACGGCCGCGGTGCAGTATGCGCTCATCGTGTGGTGGGCCAGCACCACGCTGCGGACAGATCCGGTCTGGGCGACATCCACGTACGGCCAATTCGACGTGCAGGATCAGCTCGCGCGCATCGTGCTGCTGGGCGTCGCCACGTTCATCAGCCTGACGATCGTGCTGCGCGTGCAGCAGTTGCGCGTGCTGTCGGTGCGCGATCGTCTCACCGGCCTGATGATCCGTGGCTATTTCGACGAGCGCCTCAGCGAAACGTTCGAACGGGCAAAACGCACCGGCGATCCGCTCGCCGTCGCGATGATCGACCTCGATTACTTCAAGTCGTTCAACGACCGCTTCGGCCATGCCGTCGGCGATCTGGTGCTCGCGTCGGTCTCCCGTTCCATCAAGCAGCTCGTGCGGGCCGAGGACGTGGTGGGGCGTTACGGCGGAGAAGAGCTGATCGTGATGCTGCCCGGACTCGACAGGGCGAAGGCGGCCGAGCGGATGGAGCGTATCCGTCGTGCGATCAGCCAGGTGCGCGTGGTGCTCGACAACACCCCACCGGGTGGCTGGGCACCGCAGGCCGAAATGTTCAACGACGGGCCGGCAGTCGCCGGCGGCACCGTGCTGACGGCGAGCATCGGGGTGGCGTCGTGGCCGGAAGATCGCGCGGAGACGGTAGAGGCACTGGTCTTCCGTGCCGATTCGCGCCTGCTGAGCGCGAAGTCCAGTGGCCGGAACCGCGTGGTCTCCTCGGCCGGCGTCACCGACGAGTTCGCCATCCTCAGCGCCGTGCGCGCCTGAGCGTGGTCGCGCAGGTCGCCAGCAGGCCGTCTGGCAATACATTCCGAGCAGGACCGCCTCCCACTGGCGCGACGGGCAAAGTTTTGTGCCTGCGGACACGGGTCTCGCGCCATCGAAACACCGATCGGCGGTCCGATTCTTTTCCATGGAGTGCATGCATGTTCCTGTCCCGTCTGACAATTCGACGTCTGAGCCTCGTGGTCATGCTGTCGCTCGTCTCCGCCGTCTCGCTGCTCGCCCAGGCTACCGGCCGCCTGACCGGCAGGGTCACCAGTTCCGATGGCGGCGCACCGATCCTCGGCGCCACCGTCCAGCTCGTCGGTACGGCGTTCGGTACGATCACGAAGGCTGATGGTTCGTACGTGATCGCTCTTCGCGCCGACGCCTATACGCTGCGCGTTCGGCAGATCGGCTTCTCCAGCACCACGCAGGCCATCACCATCGCCGCGGGCCAGACCGTCACGCGTGATGTGGTGCTGCAGCGCAGCGCCACCAATCTCGAAGCCGTGGCCGTGATCGGCACGCGCGCCGAGGAGCGCACGGTGACCAATTCACCCGTGCCGGTGGATGTGTTCACCGCGGTCGATCTGAAAGCCACCGGCCGCACCGAGACGGCGCAGATGATTCAGGCGCTGGCTCCGTCGGTGAACTTCCCGCGGTCGGCCATCGCCGACGGGACAGACGCGGTGCGCCCCGCCACGCTGCGTGGTCTTGGTGCAGACCAGGTGCTGGTGCTGGTCAACGGCAAGCGTCGTCACACCACCGCGCTGATCAACGTGAACGGCACGGTGGGTCGTGGCCAGAGTGCCGTGGACCTGAACGCGATTCCGGCCAGCATGATCGAGCGAGTGGAGATCCTGCGTGACGGTGCCGCGGCGCAGTACGGCTCCGACGCCATCGCCGGTGTGATCAACATCGTGCTCAAGAGCACTGCACCGACGGAAGTGAACCTGCAGTCGGGCGTGACGGCACTGGGCGACGGGCGCGTGATGCAGGGTTCGGCCAACGCCGGCCTCGCCAACAGCAGCGGTGGGTATTTCCATGCAGGCATCGAAGTCCGCGATCGGCAGTTCACCGATCGCTCCAACGCCGACGCGCGCACCCAGTATTTCGCCGGCGATGCACGCGAAGCAACCGCCAATCGCATCAACAATCGCTATGGTGATGGTCAGACGAGTGACGTCGTCGGCATGTACACCGCGGGCACGTCATTCGCGAATGGGATCGAAGTGTACGCCTTCGGCGGGAGCAGCCGTCGTCAGGCCACCGCGCCTGGCTTCTGGCGTCGCCCGAACGATGATCGTACGGTGCGCGCGCTCAATCCGAATGGCTTCCTGCCATTCATCAACAGCACGCTCTGGGACGCCTCCAATGCGGCCGGCGTGAAAGGCAAGCTCGCCGGCTGGAGCTGGGACCTGAGCCAGACCGTGGGTCGGAACTCGCACAACTTTCTCATCAGCAACACCAACAATGCCAGCTTCGGCACGACGTCCAAGACCAAGTACGACGCCGGCACGCTGATCTTCAGTCAGGCCACGACCAATCTCGATCTGTTCCGTGAAGTGAAGGCCGGCACGATGCCGGTGCGCCTCGCGGCCGGTGCCGAGTGGCGAAAGGATCAGTACCAGATCGACCAGGGCGAGCCGGGTTCATGGCAGGACGGCGGAGTGCGTGTGATCGGTGCGACCGGCGTACCGAGTGCCACCGTGGCCGCGGCCGGTGCACAGGTCTTCCCGGGTTTCCGTCCCACCGACGAAACGAATCTCTCTCGCAGCAACACGTCGCTGTACGCCGACGTCGAGTCGGACATCAGCAAGCTGCTGCTCGTCGGTGGTGCGGTGCGCTACGAGAATTACTCCGACTTCGGGAGCCAGACCACCGGCAAGATCACGGCACGGTTCGCGCCGGTGGAGCAGTTCGCCCTGCGTGGAGGCTACGCCACGGGGTTCCGCGCGCCGTCGCTGCAGCAGAGTTGGTTCACGGCCACCTCGACGAACTTCATCGGTGGTGTGCCGTTCGAAGTGCGGACCTTCCCGGTGTCCAGCCGTGCCGCGACGCTGCTCGGCGCGCAGCCGCTGAAGGCCGAGCGGAGCCAAAACCTCAGTGCCGGCCTCACGGCGCAGCCGGTGCGTGCGCTCAGCATCACCGCCGACTACTACCGCATCGACATCGACGATCGTGTCGTGCTGTCGGAGAACCTGACGCAGACGGCAGTGCGTGACTTCCTCGCGGCAAATGGCGAGCCCGGTATCGCCGGCGGTCGATTCTTCACCAACGCAATCGATACCCGCACCACGGGCGTGGATGTGGTCGCGAACTACGGCCTGAATTTCGGCAAGCGCGGCATCCTGCGCCTTACGGCTGGCGGCAGCATCAACGAAACTGAGATCACGCGCTTCAAGCAGGTCACGCCGCCGGCGCTGGCGGCGTTGAATGATGCGCTGTTCTCGCGCGTGGAGCGGGGTCGGGTGGAACGGGGCCAGCCGCGCAACAACTTCGTGTTGAGCGGCACGCACGAGGTGAGCAAGTTCACGATCACGGCGCGCACGCAGCGGTTTGGCGAAGTGACCAGTTTCCAGGCCCTCGTCGCGCAGCCGGCGACCGGCCCGCTGCTCCGTCAGCCGCCCGACCAGACCTTCGGGGCCAAGTACATCACCGACGTGTCGCTCGGGATGCGGATCCGTGAAAACCTGCAGATCACCATGGGTGCTGACAACCTGTTCGACATCTATCCCGACCGGAACAGTGACTTCGGCGACTTGAATGCCGTCGCGCCAACCACCAACAATCCTCGCGGCTTCGCGGGCAACTACGCCGGCAACGCGAACTTTGGCATCTTCCCGTACGCCGGACTCTCACCGTTCGGCTTCAACGGGCGATTTGTGTACGCGCGCATGAACGTACGGTTCTGAGCGCGCGATCGCAGATTGGTTCGGGAAAATCCGCGTACTTGCGCATTGCCACTGCGAATCGTAGCGGCGAGTGGCAACGGCACATCGCGGAACTGCGCAGCCGCAGACCCGCACAGCCGCGGAGGGGCAACGGCGACGGTGACGGGTTCGGCGGAACCACCTGAGGTAAAACGCCGACCGCCGGCAGAACTGCTCTCTCTCGGCGGGGCAATACAAGTGTTGTGACACGACCGTTTGGGGGGACTGCGAATTCTGTCGCAGTTCCCCTCAGGTTTTTTCCCTACGCCGCAGCGCGGAAACCGGGTCAGGCGAATCCGACAGATCGGGCGCTGTTTTGCGCGGCGTGCCGTTTTGCGGGCTGTCGCTGTTTTGCGATCACGCCGTTCCGCAATCGCGCTTGCCGTTCCGCAGTCGCGGTTGCCGTTCAGCGGCGGTGCAGTGCTGCGATGTGCCGTTGCCGTTCCCCCGCCACAATGAAGGAGGGCCGAGCGCGTCACCGGCCCGAAGGTTCGCGCGAGGTCGAGACCAGTCGCCGACGGCAGGCAGGAGCTCGCAGGTCCAGCAGCGTCCGGCGCAGTCTGTTTGTCCGCCTGCGCCGCGTCGGGCTGCTATCTTTGGTGTCTCTCCCGAACCCGGGGGAGCTTCAACTTCGCCGCCTGAGCACTGCCCATATGCCGTCCCCTGACCTGACCCCCGTGATCGTCGCCGCCAAGCGCACGGCGATCGGGAAATACCTCGGCGGACTCGCCGCCCTCACCGCACCGCAGCTTGGCGGCCACGCCATCGCTGCCGCGCTCGCCGCGAGCGGTGTCCCGGCCGACCAGATCGAGGAAGTGATCATGGGTCACGTGCTGCAGGCCGGCACGGGACAGGCCCCCGCACGACAGGCGGCGCTGCTCGGCGGCGTGCCGGTGACGGCATCAGCGCTGACCATCAACAAGGTGTGCGGCTCCGGCCTCAAGGCCGTCATGCTCGCTGCGCAGGCCATCAAGGCCGGCGACCGCTCGGTGCTCATCGCCGGTGGACAGGAGAGCATGTCCAACGCGCCGTACTACGTGCGCGGCATGCGCGGTGGCGTGAAGCTCGGTGATCAGTCGATGGTCGACGGCATGATCCACGACGGGCTGCACTGTGCATCGTGCCATGTGCACATGGGTGGCCACGCCGAGCACACCGCGCGGAAGGGTGGCGTGAACCGCGTCGATCAGGACACCTTCGCGGCCCTCAGCCATCAGAATGCCGCGCGGGCGCAAGCCGCTGGCAAGTTCGACGCGGAGATCGCGCCGGTGAGCATTCCCGGCCGCAAGGGACCGACGGTGATCAGTGCCGATGAAGGTCCGCGTGCCGACACCACGGCGGAATCGCTGGCGGTATTGCGCCCGGCGTTCGGCAAGGATGCGCCCAAGGACATGCAGGCGTCGGACCTCAGTGTCACGGCGGGCAACGCGTCGTCGCTGAACGATGGCGGTGCCGCCCTCGTCGTCACCAGCGAAGCGTTTGCGACAGCCCACGGGCTCACGATCCTCGCGCGCATTACTGGCTACGGTACCGGCGCCGTGGAGCCGAACGAGCTGTTCTTCGCGCCCGTCACCGCGGTGCGCAACCTGCTGCAGCGCAACGGCACGAGCATCGGTGACTATGACCTGATCGAGGCCAATGAAGCGTTCGCGTCGCAGGCACTGGCGGATGGGCGCGAGCTGGGCTGGGAGTGGGATCGCGTGAACGTGAACGGCGGCGCCATCGCGCTCGGCCACCCCATCGGCGCCAGCGGCGCGCGTGTGCTGGTGACGCTGCTGCACGCCATGCTCGATCGCAACGCCGCGACCGGTCTGGCGACGCTCTGCCTCGGCGGTGGCGACGCGGTGGCGCTGTCGGTCGAGCGCGTCTGACGCGCGCCCGATCACCCAGCGCGCGCTGCACAGCGGTACGGTCGTGAGCGTCTCGCTGCTCGATCGCATTGCGTATGCGAAACCATACGAGCTGCGCTGGGGCTGGAAGCTGGTGCTGTTCCTGCTGGCGGGGTTCGCTGCGTCCAACATCGGCGTGCCGCTGCTGGCCATGACGCTGCCGGCGGCATCGATGCTCTGGTTGCGCCCCACGCTGGAATGTTTGGCGGTGCTGGTCGCGACCCGCTACGCCACCACCTCGCTCGATACCTCCGGCTGGCGTGGCGTGGCACTCGGGAACGCGGCGTGGGCGCCACGACTGCTGCTCCTGGGCGCGCTGGTGGGCGGTGTCGCGGTGGCCGCGCCGACGGGTGTGGCAATCGCATCGGGGGCGCTGAGCTTCGTGCCGGCGCCGACGGAACCGCTGGCGCGCAACCTGGCGCTGTCGGTGGCGATTCTGGCACCGGCGGCCATGACGGAGGAACTGCTCCTGCGCGGCTACCCGTTCACGGTGCTTCGGAGTCGGTGGGGGGTGTCGGCAGCCATGGCGGCGACGTCGGTGGTGTTCGGGGTGCTGCACCTGGGCAACCCGGGCGCGACGCCCACGGCGATCGCGAACGTGGTCGCGGCGGGGGTGTTCCTGGCGGGGATCCGGGTCGTCACCGGGAGTCTGGCGGCGGCATGGGCGGCACATTTCGCCTGGAACTGGACGTTGTCCGGCGGCTTCCACGCTGCGGTCAGCGGGCTGCCGTTCGGGACGCCGAGGTACAGGCTGGTCGATACTGGGACGGATTGGCTGTCGGGCGGGGCGTGGGGCCCCGAAGGCAGCGTGCTGGTGGCAGTTGGCATGATGGGCACCTTCGCCGGTTTGTCGTGGGCGATGGGCCGCAACCGGCGCGATGGCACTCTTGCCGCCGCGCCCGAGATGATTTCACTGGACGCGGGCGGCCCGAACGGCCGTCAGGAGCATCAGGCATGAACGACCGCATCGCGGTCATCGGCGCAGGACAGATGGGCAACGGCATCGCCCACGTCTTCGCGCAGGCAGGCTTCGGGGTCACGATGATCGACGTATCCGACGCGGCCCTCGAGCGTGGCATAGCGACGATCACGAAGAACCTCGATCGCCAGGTGAAGAAGGGCACCATCGATGCCGCTGCACAGGCCGCGACGGTCGCGCGCATCGCCACCAACACCTCGCTCGATGCCGCCGCCGACGCCACCGTCATCATCGAAGCGGCGACGGAGAAGGAAACGCTCAAGTTCGACATCTTCACCACGCTCGACGCCATCGCACCCGAGGGCGCAATTCTCGCCAGCAACACCAGCTCGATCAGCATCACGCAGATCGCGGCGCGTACCAAGCGGCCGGCCGACGTGATCGGCATGCACTTCATGAACCCGGTGCCGGTGATGCAGCTGGTCGAAGTGATCCGCGGGATCGCCACCAGTGACGCCACCACCACGCGCACGGTGGAACTCGCCCGCGCCGTCGGCAAGACGCCCTGCGAAGCGAACGACTTCCCGGGCTTCATCGCCAATCGCGTCCTGATGCCGATGATCAACGAGGCGTTCTTCTGCCTGATGGAAGGCGTCGGCACCGCCGAGTCGATCGACACGGTCATGAAGCTCGGCATGAATCATCCGATGGGGCCGCTGACGCTCGCCGACTTCATCGGTCTCGATACCTGCGTGGCGATCCTCGACGTGCTGCACAAAGGACTCGGCGATCCGAAATACCGCGCCTGTCCGCTGCTGCGGAAGTACGTCGATGCGGGCTGGCTCGGCCGCAAGTCGGGCCGCGGCGTCTACACCTATCCCACTGCGTGACATGCATCCCTCACAAGCAATTTTTCCGCTCACGGAAGAGCAGCGCGAGATCCAGCGCACGGCACGCGAATTTGCGGCGGCGGAGATCACGCCGTACACCGCAGAGTGGGATCGCGACAGTCACTTCGAGCCGCCGCTGGTGAAGAAGCTCGGTGACCTCGGCTTCCTCGGCATGCTGATTCCCGAGCAGTACGATGGACTCGGCCTCGATGCGCTGAGCTACCTCGTCGCGCTCGAAGAAATTTCCACGCACGATGCCTCGGTGGGCGTGATGATGAGCGTGCACAATTCGCTCCCGACGCAGATGATCCTGAACTACGGCACCGAGGCGCAGAAGCAGCGCTGGCTGCCACCGATGGCGCGCGGCGAGATCCTCGGTGCGTTCGCATTGTCGGAACCGGGCAGCGGCAGCGATGCCAGCAGCCTCACCGCACAGGCCGTGCGCGATGGTGATGACTGGATCATCAGCGGTACCAAGAGCTGGGTGACGCAGGGTACACACGCCGGCGTGATCCTCGTGATGGCGCGCACCGACACGCCCGATGCCCGCAAGGGCGGCAAGGGCATCTCGACGTTCATCATCACGCCTGACCTGCCGGGCTTCAGCATCGGCAAGAAGGAAGACAAGCTCGGCATGCGCGCCAGTCCGACGGTCTCGCTGCATTTCGACGAGATGCGCGTGCCCGGCGACCGCCTGCTCGGCACCGAAGGGCAGGGTTTCATCTACGCCATGCAGTCGCTCGACCACGGTCGGTTGGGTATCGCGGCGCAGGCGCTCGGCATCGCGACCGCGGCCGCGGAGGCCTCGCGCCAGTACGCCGACGATCGCAAGCAGTTCGGCAAGCCGATCCGCGAGTTTCAGGCCGTGCAATTCAAGCTCGCCGACATGGCCAGCCGCATCACGGCCACGCGTGCGCTGCTGTACGCCACGGCACGGGCGAAGGAATCCGGTGAGACCATCACGCAGTTCGGCGCCATGTGCAAGCTGCTGGCGAGCGAGACGGCGATGTGGACCACCACCAACGCCATCCAGATCTTTGGCGGGTACGGCTACGTGACCGAGTACCCCGTGGAGCGGCTGTTCCGTGACGCAAAGGTCACCGAGATCTACGAAGGCACGTCCGAAGTCCAGCGCATCGTCATTGCCCGCGAGCTCTATCCCCGCACCTGAACGACTCGCCATCGCGATGTCGCGATACCGTCGTCCTTTTCATATCCGATGAATCTCTTCGACACGATTTCCACGATGGGGCACGAGCAGCTCGTGCTCGCCCACGACAAGTCCAGCGGATACCGCGGCATCATCGCGATCCACGACACCACGCTCGGCCCGGCTCTCGGCGGCACGCGTTTCTGGCACTATGCCTCTGACGAGGAAGCGATCATCGATGCCCTGCGCCTCGCGCGCGGCATGACGTACAAGAATGCCGTCGCCGGCCTGAACCTCGGCGGCGGCAAGAGCGTCATCATCGGGGACAACCGGACCACGAACCGTGAGATGATCTTCCGCGCCCACGGGCGCTTCGTCGACTCGCTCGGCGGCCGGTACGTGACCGCCGAGGATGTCGGCACCGGCACTCTCGACATGGATTTCGTCCACATGGAGACGAATTACGTCGCCGGGCTGCAGAACGCCTCGGGCGACCCGTCGCCGGTGACCGCACGTGGGGTGTTCCGTGCCATGCAGGCGACGGCGAAGTATCGCTGGGGCAGTGACGACCTGAGCGGGCGCACGGTGGCCATTCAGGGCTGCGGCAACGTCGGGTTCAACCTGGCGCGCGAGCTGCAGGCCGTCGGCGCGAAGCTGATCGTGGCGGACATCGACGCCGAGCGGGTGAAGCGGGTGGCGGAGGCTACCGGAGCGCGGGCGGTGTCGGTCGGGGAGATCCTGGATCTCGACGCCGACATTCTGGCCCCGTGTGCACTGGGTGGCGGCCTCAACGACGACACCATTCCGATGCTGCGTGTCGAGCTCGTGGTCGGGGCTGCCAACAACCAGCTCCTCGAGGATCGCCATGGCGACCAGATCGAGGAGCGAGGGATCACCTACGCCCCCGATTACGTGGTGAACGCCGGTGGCGTGATCAACGTCTACGGCGAGCTGGCCGGGTGGGACCGAACCCGGTCACTCCGGAAGGCAGATGAGATTTATCAGACTATTCTTGGGGTGTTCGATATTGCCCGGGCCGATGGCGTCACGTCTCACGTGGCGGCAGACCGTCTCGCGGAACGGCGCATTCAGGCCGTCCGCGGCATGGTGCGCACCTGGCCCCCGTTTCCCAACAAGTCCGCGAGCTGAGCATGGCTGAACACATTCCCATCGGGTCCGACCACGCCGGCTTCGAAATGAAGGGGCACCTGGCGGCGGTGCTGGCGAAGATGGGATTCGCCGTGGAGGACAAGGGCACGACCACGCCCGATTCCACCGATTATGCCGACTACGCCCACACCGTCGCCCGCGAGGTATCGTCGGGCGAGGCGAAGCGCGGTATTCTCCTCTGCGGTACCGGCCTCGGCATGAGCTATGCAGCCAATCGCTGGCCGCATGTCCGGGCGGCGGTGGCGTGGACGCCCGAGGTGGCGAAGCTGTCGCGTGAACACAATGATGCGAACATTCTGGTCATCCCGGCGCGTTGCATCAGCGACGAGGAAGGGGTGCGGATTCTGGAGGCGTGGCTCAACACGCCGTTCGAGGGTGGCCGGCACGAACGCCGGATCGCCAAGATCGAGCGGGCAGACGAGGGAGAAGCGTGATGCAGCAGTGGAATGACTGGGACCGTTGCCCGCCGGGCGCCGCGCTGCGCGCCGCCGATCCCGAGATCGCGTCGCTCGTCGAAGCCGAAATCATTCGCCAGAACGACGGGATCGAACTGATCGCCAGCGAAAATTTCGTGTCGCCCGCGGTGCTGGAGGCGATGGGCTCGCCGCTCACGAACAAGTACGCCGAAGGGCTGCCGGGCAAGCGCTACTACGGCGGCTGCGAGGTGGTGGACAAGGTGGAGCAGCTGGCCATCGATCGCGTGAAGGAGCTCTTCAACGCCGAGCACGCCAACGTGCAGCCGCACTCTGGTGCGAGCGCGAATGCGGCGGTGTTCCTGGCGTTCCTCAAGCCTGGCGACAGCATCGTCGGACTCGACCTGTCGCAGGGTGGGCATCTCACGCACGGGTCGCCGGTGAACTTCTCGGGGCTCAACTACAGTGCGTCGCATTACGGCGTGACCGATGAAGGCCTCATCGACTACGACATGATGCGGGCCGTGGTGCGCGAGAAGAAGCCGAAGATGCTGATCGCAGGCTACAGCGCCTACTCGCGCGTGCTGGACTATCAGGCGTTCCGCGATGCGGCCGATGAGGTGGGCGCGATTTTTCTCGTCGACATGGCGCACTTCGCCGGGCTTGCCGCGACCGGTGTGTATCCGTCGCCGGTGCCGTTTGCCGACGTGGTCACCACCACCACGCACAAGACGCTGCGCGGTCCGCGCGGTGGCCTGATCCTCTGCAAGGCGGCGCACGCCAAGGCGATCGACAAGGCGATGTTTCCCGGCACGCAGGGCGGTCCGCTGGAGCATGTGATCGCGGCCAAGGCGGTCGCGTTCCGCGAAGCGTTGCAGCCCGAGTTCACGCAGTACTGCGCGCAGGTGGTGAAGAACGCACAAGTGCTGGCGAAGGAACTGGTTTCGCTCGGCGGCAGCATCGTCAGCGGCGGCACCGACAACCACCTGATGCTGATGGACCTGCGCTCACGCGGCAACGACGCCCTCACCGGCAAGCTCGCGGAGAACTCGCTGAACGACGCGGGCATCACGGTGAACAAGAACACCGTACCGAAGGAGACGCGCTCGCCATTCGTGACGAGCGGCATCCGCATCGGCACGCCGGCCGTCACCACCCGCGGCATGAAGGAGGGCGAGATGCTGCGCATCGCCGCGCTCATCGACCGCGTGCTGAACGCCCCCGACGACCGGGCCAACCTGGACGCGGTGCATGCCGACGTGAAGGAACTGGCCGCCGCATTTCCGCTTTATCCGGCGCCAGTGGGCGCTGGCGTCTGACAGTCGTGCAGCATTTTCCCCTGAGGTAAGGCGACGTGGCCGAGTTGGCGTTCAAGGACGGCATCATGGAGCAGATTCGCTTGCGCGAACCCCGCTTCCATGAGCATGCATTTCTCTTCGTGCTGGCGGCACTGGAACAGTGTCAGCAGAAGCTCGGCGAGCGTCGTCACATCTCAGGGCGGGAGCTGGCGGAAACCTGTCGCGACCTCGCGATCGAGCGCTACGGCGTGATGTCGCGCCTCGTGCTTGATCACTGGGGCATCCGCGAGTCGGTGCACTTTGGTGACATCGTGTTTGCACTGGTAGATCTCGGCATGCTCATCAAGCAACCGCACGACCAGCGCGAGGATTTTGCCGACGCGTACGATTTTCATCACGCGTTCGAGCGGTCGTATCCCTGGCGGAACGTGCCGCAGGGCTGACGTTCCGGCGTCGAACTCTTCGGCGCTTCCAGTGTCGCGCTCTCGGCAGTTCGTCGCTCGCCTCCGCGATGGGTATCGCACAGAGACACGGAGCGCACTGACCGCACGGAGGGTTCACAGCGCGTGCGGCCGCTGTGTGTGTTCGTCCAACACGACGTACATTTGCTGCCACAGCGCGCGGACATTGGTGTGTTAGCTTCTCAATGCTCATGGGCTCTGCGGCATCTGCGTTGCGAAGCCGAGGCGCCGACATGAATCCATACTCTCCGCGTCCTTTGTGCGCTCCGTGTCTCTGTGAGACCCATCGCGCCAAGGTGCGGCGATCGTCGTATGAGCGCGCAGAAGCCGGCGTCAACTCCACGTTCACGAGAGCAGCATGTCCGGAACCTCGCTCGTCCCCGTCGTGACCGCTGCGCAGGCGCGTGAGCTGGATGCGCGGACGATCAGGGAGCTGCCGGACTCGTACACGCTCATGCATCGCGCCGCCGACGCCGCGGTGGCGTGGCTCGATGCACGTGACGACGGGCGTAGTGCGGCGGTGTTCGTCGGGCCAGGCAACAACGGCGGCGACGGATGGTTGATCGCCGGCGGCCTGCGGGCGCGGGGATGGCGCGCGTCGGTACACGTCGCCGGCGAGCCGCGCACCGGTGACGCACAGCGCGCGCGCAGTGAGGCAGAGCAGGGCGGAGCATTCACGACACCCGACGGACAAGAGTCGCTCGTTCTCGACGCGTTGCTCGGCACCGGTGCCACGGGCGCCCCGCGCGACGCCATCGCCGGAGCGATGGTTGTGATGCGCGAACATGTCGGCACCGTCGTCGCCATCGACCTGCCGTCAGCGCTGGATGCCACCACCGGCGACGACGGTGGCGCGGTACCCGCAGCGCACACGCTCAGCTTCGGCAGCGTGAAGCGCGGTCAGCTGCTGCGGCGTGACCTCGTCGGCGCGCTGCACGTTCTCGACATCGGTCTCGTCGCCGGTGACGCGGTGGTGCCACGACTGGTGAGCCGCGCGTTGCTCGATGCGGAACTGCCGAACCTGCGGTCCGATGCGTACAAGCGCACACGCGGTCGCGTCGCGATCGTCGGCGGTGACGTGGGCATGGCGGGCGCGGTGATCCTTGCCGCACGCGGGGCGCATGCCTCTGGTGCGGGCATGGTGCGCGTCAGCGTGGACGTGGCGTCGGCCACGGCGCTGCAGGTGGCGGTACCCTTCGCCACCGTGGAGACGTGGAGTGCGCATACGCCCACCTGTGCCGATCTCGCGTGGCCCGATGCGCTCGTGATCGGACCGGGGCTCGATGGCGGGCAGCGGAGCGTACGCGGCGCCGTGGTGCGACTGCTGCAGCAGTATGATGGACCGGTGCTGCTGGACGCGGGTGCGCTGTCCGCATTCGCCGAGAACGACGCGACGACGATCGACGACGGTGACGACGCGCTCGACGCAGACGCTGACGCGCTCGACCAGTTGCGGCATGCCCTGCGCGGACGGCCTGCGTTGCTGACACCGCACTTGGGCGAGTTCCGGCGACTGTTCCCCTCAGGTGCTGCGCACGCCGACAGCATCGCCGCCGCCACCGCGCTGGCGGCGCGCGTGAATGCGACCGTGCTGCTGAAGGGTGTGCCCACCGTCATTGCATCACCGGGTGGCGAGGTGCTGGTGTCGGCCGCAGGCAACGTCGCACTCGCGATGGGCGGCAGCGGCGACCTGCTCTCGGGGATCGCTGGTGCGTTGCTTGCACAGCATGTGTCGCCGCTGCATGCGGGTGCCATCGCCGCGTTCGTGCACGGAACGGCAGCGGAGCGTGCGACGCGCGTCAACGGCGGGTGGCGCGGTGTCACCATGGAGACGCTGCTGGTCGAAGTCGCGCGCGTCTGGCACGATCCGGCAGACGGTTCCGACGTTTCTTCCCGTGTGCCGGAGCAGCTGCTCCGCCTTCCTGACGTGCCGACGCGATGACTGGTTCGCCCCCCGCTGGTGTGACCCTTGGCCCCGGCCGCGAATTCGCTTCCATCGCGCGGTGGGTGCGGCAGTGGGGTGCGCGCGCGCATGGCATCGGGGACGACGCAGCGATTCTGGACGTGCCCGCCGGCATGCGACTCGTCGTCAGCACCGACACGACGACCGAAGACGTCCACTTTCGCCGACCGTGGCTCACTCCCATCGAGATCGGGTGGCGGGCGGCGATGGCTGCGCTCTCCGATCTCGCGGCGATGGGCGCCGAACCGCTCGGCGTGCTGATCGCACTCGGCGCCCCCATGTCGTGGGACCGCGATGTGGATGAGGTGCTGCATGGCGTCGGCGACGCGTGCGCTGCAGCGAAGGCTCCGATCATCGGCGGTGACACCACCCGTTCCCCGGTGCTCACGCTCGGCATCACCGTGCTCGGCAGTGCAGCGGCGCCCATGCGTCGGGACGGTGCCACGGTTGGCGACTGGATCTACCTCACCGGCAGTCTTGGCGGCCCGCGCGCGGCGCTCGAGGCGTGGGACGCCGGCAAGGTGCCGCGAGCCACACATCGCGCGCGCTTCGCACGGCCTGTGGCCCGGCTGAGCATGGGCGCCTGGTGCGCCGCCAACGGTGCCACGGCCGCCATCGACCTCTCCGACGGACTCGTTGCTGACGCCGGCCACATCGCCGCTGCCTCGGGTGTGCGTCTCGAGATGGAACTGGCGCGGATCCCGGTACTCGGTGGCGTGCTCGCCGTGGAAGCGCTCGCCAGTGGCGAGGAGTACGAACTGCTGGTGACCGGGCCCGCTGGCATGGCCGAGGCCGCCCGGGCCGCGAGGATCGGCACGCTCACCCCCATCGGCCGCGTTGCCGCGCCGACTGCGCCCGATGGCGCGGGCGTGATCGTTCGCGACGGGCCGCGCCGCGTTGACCCCCCACCCGGATACGACCACCTTTCGCCGCAATGATGACTCTCTTCGCCGCGGTGATGCTGGTGTTCGCCACGATCCCGGTCGTCGCGGTCGTCGTGACGGCATCGTATCTCGGCGTCCCGATGCGTCACGGGAGCATCTACGAGAAGGTGCAGAGACTCTGGGGACGTGCGCTGGTGCTCGGTGGCGGAGTGCGTCTTCGGGTGCACGGCGGCGAACACATGTCGCAGCGTGATGCGTGCGTCTACGTCGCCAATCACGTGAGCTGGTTTGACGTGTTCTGCCTCGCGGCCGTGCTCCCGCGATGGAGCTTCGTGGCGAAGCAGGAGCTGCGGAAGATCCCGATCTTCGGTCGCGGCGCCGAGGCCGTCGGGACGATCTTCGTGGAGCGCCGGAGCCGCAAGTCGGCGACGGCCATGTATGAAAAGGCCGCGTTGCGAATCAACGAAGGCGCCTCGGTCGTGGTGTTCGCCGAGGGCACACGCGGCGACGAGTACGCGCTGCGACCGTTCAAGAAAGGTTCGTTCGTGCTCGCGATGACCGCGGGTGTGCCGATCATTCCCGTCGTGATCGTGGGTACACGCGAAGTCATGCCGCGAGGGCAGTGGCTGGTGCATTCGGGCGTGGTGAACATCCACGTTCTCGACCCGATTCCGACTGCCGGCCTGCAGTTCTCCGACCGCGAGCGGTTGGTGGCGCAGGTGTGGAGCAGCATGGCCAGCGCGATGCACTCGCTGTACGGCATCGAGAGCGACCGCCGCAACGCGATCGGCGCCGAAGATCCGTCGGAGCTCGCGGTCCCCACGCCGCCCGCCGGTATCGTCACGCAGTAAGCAGGTGCAGCATGCAGTCACCAATCATCCGCATTCGCTCGATTTCTCCACGACTTCTCCCGAACTCCGATACATGTCCACCATCGTTGACATCACCGCACGCGAAATCCTCGACAGCCGCGGCAATCCGACCATCGAAGCCGACGTCACGCTCGACAGCGGCGTCGTCGGCCGTGCGGCCGTTCCGTCAGGCGCTTCCACCGGCGAGCGCGAAGCGGTGGAACTGCGCGATGGCGACAAGAACCGCTATCTGGGCAAGGGCGTCCTGAACGCCGTCCAGGCCGTCGAGGAGCAGATCGCGCCGGCGCTGGCCGGCATGTCGGCGCAGGACCAGATGGGCATCGACAACGCGATGCTCGAGCTGGATGGCACGGAGAACAAGGCGAAGCTCGGCGCGAATGCAATTCTCGCCGTCTCCCTCGCGACGGCCCGCGCTGCAGCTGAAGACGTGGACATGCCGCTCTGGCGCTACCTCGGCGGCCCGATGGCGCGCACGATGCCCGTGCCGATGATGAACATCCTGAACGGTGGCGCGCATGCCACCAACACGGTGGACTTTCAGGAATACATGATCGTGCCAATCGGCGCCGAATCGTTCAGCGAGGCGTTGCGCATGGGCGCCGAGGTGTTCCACGCGCTGAAAAAGGTGCTGGTGAAGCGTGGTCTCGCGACGGGCGTCGGCGACGAAGGTGGATTCGCGCCCGATCTCAAGACCGACGAGGATGCGCTGCGTCTGGTGATCGAGGCGATCGAGTCGGCCGGCTTCGCGCCGGGTCAGGAAATCGCGATCGCGCTGGACTGCGCGGCCAGTGAACTGTTCTCGAACGGCAAGTACGACTTCAAGAAGAGCAAGGCCGGCGTGCTCGATTCGCAGGGCATGATCGACATGTACGCGCGCTGGATGGAGACCTATCCGATCGTGAGCATCGAGGACGGCCTCGCCGAGAATGACTGGGCGGGATGGCAGGCGCTCACGTCGCAGCTCGGCACCAAGGTGCAGCTGGTGGGCGATGATCTGTTCTGCACCAACAGCGAGATCCTCGCCAAGGGCATCGAAAACGACGTGGCCAATGCGATCCTGGTGAAGGTGAACCAGATCGGCACGCTGACCGAGACGCTGATGGCGATGGAGCTGGCGAAGAGCGCGGGCTACGCGAGCATCGTGTCACATCGCAGCGGTGAGACGGAAGACACCTTCATCGCCGACCTCGCCGTCGGCACCGGCGCGGGTCAGATCAAGACCGGCTCGGCGAGCCGCACCGATCGTGTGGCCAAGTACAACCAGCTGCTTCGCATTGAAGAAGCGCTGGGCGACGCCGCCGAGTACCCGGGCGGTGGAGTGTACGGGCTGTGATGGTGGTTGCAGCAGGGCAGGGGCGCTGAGTGGCACGCGCCTCTGCTGCCGTGGCCGGCGACGATCCGCCGCGCCGGCGACGACCGCTGATCGTGGCGGCCAGGCTGGTATTCTGGGTGTCGGTGGCGTGGTTCGCCGTCGAGGCAGGAGAGTACGGCACGAGTGACATGCTCGCGCTGCGCTCGCGGATCCGCAACACCAAGATCGCCATCGACTCGCTGCGACGCGTGTCTGATTCACTCGCGCTGCAGAAGCGCGATGTAATGACGAATCCGGCGGTGCAGGAGCGGATCGCGCGTGAGGAGTTCGGGATGGTGAAGGGCGAGCGTGAGCTCATCTATCATGTGTTGCGGCCCGATTCGGCTGCGGTGTCACCCGACAGCGCCGCACGCGTCCCGTCGCCGTGATGCGACGTCAGCCCGGTGCAACGCGCTGAGGGCACGAACGTGAGAAGCGCCCCGACCTGAGCAGGCCGGGGCGCTTCTTCACGTCGGAACTGCCGTGGTGATCAGCAGATGGCGATCAGCCCGTGCGGCGGCGGCGGGCTGCAGCGACGATTCCGATGAGGCCGGTTGCCATCAGTGCGTAGGTCGACGGCTCGGGCACGACATTCATCCGGCCGGCATACAGCGAGGCGTGCGACAGACCGTTTGGATTGCCCTTCGCATTCAGGTTGGTGCCCTTCGTATCGAAGTCGAGGCTCGACGTCGAACCGGCGTTCGCGAAGTAATACATGCTGAACTGGTCGCCGGCCTTCAGAATGAGGACGAACGGTCCCGTCTTCGGTGTGAGGAAGGTCAACGTGCCCGTCATGCCGCCCGGGCTGCTCGTGAACGGGTTGTTGCCGGCGTCGTCCGACGCGCCCTGGAAGCTGAAGCCTGCGCCGAAATAGGCGAGCGCAGCCGTGAGGTCCTGATTCTTGTCGTTGCCAGCGAACGAGCCGAGGCAGTTCGTGTAGCTGAAGCCCGCCGATGGCGCGAGCACGCCGCATGCGGGCGACGCGGTGGTGAGTCCGTAGAGCGTGGCGGCGGACGCCGTGCTCGGGCTCAGGGCGGCGGCGCTGACGGCGAGTGCGGTGATGAGCAGGTTGCGACGCATGCGGAACTCCAGGGAGGCGGTCAGGTCTATCGGTCAGATGCCGTACTCAAGCGCAACGCCGGTGCCAGTTTCACGGCGTGTCGTCGCACCGGTTCCAACTCCATAACACGTTGTCTGACAACGCGTTGCATAAATGTGCCGCGTCTCATGTGACAGGCTCATCCATTAAGTGATGGATATATGCATCAGTTCGTTGCTGAATCTGCCGTTGTCGCACCACAATGGTCGCGCTCGGTACTCGGAATTCCCGTGCGAGCGTCTGTCGTGGGCGTGTGCCCAGGAATGTCGAGTCGTTGCGAGAGCCGTGGTCGCGTCCACGGAGGATTGCGGCATGTCGTCGGCGAACGCCCGTTGACTCTGAGCGCTGGTTGATTATCCTACTGTTCTGCCGCGGGGTGGAGCAGCCTGGTAGCTCGTCGGGCTCATAACCCGAAGGTCGCGGGTTCAAATCCCGCCCCCGCCATACACGAACGGCCTGTCAGCAATGACAGGTCGTTCGTGTTTTCGTGCTGGTGCCGCAGACGTCAGCGTGCGAGTGCTTCGGTGACCTGCACATCGAAGACGAGCACGCTGTTGGCCGGGATGATCACGCTGCCGTTGGCGTCACGGACGGTGGAGTACTGATAGGCGAGGGCTGGTCCGACGACCATGCGGCGCGTTCCGCCGACACGGGCGCCCTGCAGGCCGTTCACCCACCCCTTGATCAGCCGCGTCGTATCGAGCACCGTCGAAAACGGCGTGCTGGGCGCGCTGCGACCATCGAACTGGAAGCCGGAGTTGAGTTTGCCCGTGTAGTACACGGAGATGCTGTCGCCGACGGCGACCACCTTGCCCGTGCCCGCGACCACATCCTGCGTATAGAGATCTTGGCTCACGCGTGTCATCGTCGCGATGTCCACTGAGGTGCTGGTGCCGTACGTGATGTTCACGGGATTGGTGAAGGCCGGGAGCGTGGAGTCACCGGCGAGCGAGCAGCCGGCGGCGCCGACGCTCATGGTGATGAGGCCCGCGATGGTGGCCAGGCGGCGCGAGCGGACGAGGACAGAAGGCATGAGGATCTGAGTGAAGGCGGTGAGAGAGCGGTACGGCGTCGCGTGATACCGCGCTGCTGCACGGAGGCTACACACGGTTGCCCCGGTGGGCCAGAGCGGAGTATCTTTGGCGCCTGATTGGCAGGGTAGCTCAGCCGGTTAGAGCACGGCACTCATAATGCCGGGGTCGCGGGTTCGAGTCCCGCTCCTGCTATTACTCCAGCGTCACGAAGTTGGACACCAAGCCCGCCCCGTCCCCCTAGGACGGCGGCGGGCTCTTGGTTGTTCCGGGTATGGCCACGCTCACGCGTTTGAGTGCAGTCCGAGCACCCGAGACGGGCTGATGCACAAGAATGCGCCCGGGGTTTTTCGTTTCGACGCGAAATGCGATGCACTGCGTACCCTCTGCCACGGCGTTCTATCCGGCGCCATTGTGACCACTCGTGCCGGATGTCATGTTCTTCCGATAAGACTTCCCGTTGCACGCGGGCGGTCCGCGAGCGCTAGACACAGTTCTTCGAACTCCATCCGCTCCCGCCCGATGGCCGACCCGACAGGCACCGACGTCCTCACCGTGCTCAGGGGCGGCGATCGCGAGTCGCTCGACAAGCTGGTGCCGCTCCTGTACGACGAACTGAAGGAAATCGCGCACCACCACCTCGATCGGCATCGCCGTCCCGATGCGCGCGACGGCACACTGGCCACGACCGCCCTGGTCAACGAGGCGTATCTTCGGCTCGTGGATCAGTCGCGTGCGGTCTGGCAGGATCGCGCGCATTTTCTCGCCGTATCGGCGGTGGCTATGCGCCACATCCTCGTCGATCGTGCACGCGCCCGTGCCTCGCAGAAGCGTGGCGGTGATTTTCGCGAGGAGACGTTCGAGACGGCCGACAGTGGTGATCGATCGTTTGATCGCCTGCTCGAGATAGACGACGCACTCGATCGGCTGGCACTGGTCGCGCCGCGTCTGGCACGCGTCGTCGAGTGCCGCTTCTATGGTGGTCTGTCGGAAGACGAAATCGCTGAGGCGCTCGGGATCACCGTGCGTACGGTGCAGCGCGACTGGGTGAAAGCGAAGTCGTTGCTGCGTCGCTCACTCGTTGGCTGACGGATCGCCGATGACGGATGTGAGCGGACGGGAGCCACCGGTGTTGCCGTCACGCTGGCTGCAGCTGGAACCACTGTTGGACGCCGCTCTCGATCTGCCGGCGGAGAGGCGTGACGACTTTCTCGCCGACTCGTGCAGCGGTGATGACGAGCTGCGGCTCGAGCTGCAGCGCCTGTTGCGTGATGGCAATGCGGCGCATGAGGAACTCGACGCGGGCGCCGTAGCACTCGCACGGGACATCACACGCGTCGCGCCGCCTGACCTTCATGTACCCGCGTTGCTGGGCGGCCGCTACCGCATCGTGCGCGAACTGGGGCGGGGTGGGATGGCCGTCGTCTTCCTCGCGCACGATACGCAGCTGCAACGCACGGTTGCCGTGAAGGTGCTGCGGAATGACCGCGCCCTCACGCGCGGGCGCGACCGCTTCGCCAGCGAGATCCGGCTGACCGCGAATTTGCGTCACCCCAACATCATCCCCCTCTTCGATTCGGGGACCGATGGCGACCTGAGGTTCTTCGTGATGCCACATGTCGAGGGCGAGACGCTGAGCGCGCGCCTCGACCGTCTCGGTTCGCACTCGCTGCATGACGCCGTCTCCATCGTGACTGGTGTCGCCAGTGCACTCGAGTACGCGCACAAATCAGGCGTAGTGCATCGCGACGTGAAGCCGTCGAACATCATGATCGCGGCTGGACAGCCATTGCTGCTGGACTTCGGGATCGCGCGTTCGCCGCATCCCGACTGGCCCAACCTTACCGCCACGGGTCAGGCCGTCGGCACACCGGCGTACATGAGTCCCGAGCAGTACCATGCGGCCGATGACATCGGTCCCGCCAGCGACATCTACAGTCTCGGCGCCGTGCTGTACGAACTGCTCACCGGACGCGCACCGCTGACTGCCGTGGCACGCCTCGCGATTGCTGAGCACGCGCCGCAATTTCCGCAATCGACGCACGCGATAAGCAGCGGCATTTCGCCGGCGCTCGATGCCGTGCTGCTGCGGGCTATGGCGCTGAATCTGGCCGATCGGTTCGGCAGCGCGCAGGAATTCGCAGATGCGCTGCAGCACGCCGTGGCGCGCGCATCGGTGCCAGTGGCGACGTTGCGCATCGGCCCCCGGCGGCGACTGGTTGGGGTGACGAGTGTCGGACTCGTGGCGTTGCTGGCGCTGGCAGGCTGGCCGCGAGTGCGTGCCGGTACGGCGTCGCCTGCCAATCGTATTGACGACACGGCACCAGAGATAACTGTGATGTCCGCCGTCGGCGACAGTACCAAATACCTTTTGCTCCCGTACAGCGGGGACACATCAGCGACGCAGCGGTTCGACACCGCGGATCCGCTTCGCGTTGCGTTGCTCCGATGGACGGGCATCGGCCTGATCGATGCCGTGCAAGCGACCGAGGCGTTCGTGAGTGGTACCGACGCGGACGTCTCATCGCGGCGGGCCTCTGCCGCGGCGGCACGGTTCGGCGCCGGACGGTACGTGCGTCGCGACATCGTGGAGCGCAACGGGCAGACGTATGTGCACGCTCGCGTCTATCGTACCGGAACCGACTCGTTGATCAGTGAGGCGACGGTCACGCTTGCTGCCGGGAGCGAGGTGCACGAACACGCCTTCGCGGAACTCGCTGACGCGTTGCTGTTCGCCGACGTGCCGCCGGAACTGCGATCAGGATCTCCGATCGGTACACGCTCGCGACCTGCGCTGGAAGCATTCGCGCGCGGCATGGGTGCCGTGGATCGGTGGGATCTGCCGGCGGCCGACAGTGTGCTGCAGCAGGCCACGGCAATCGACGCGACGTTCGCACGTGCGGAACTCTGGCTCGCGCAGGTTCGCGTGTGGCGGCGGCAGCCGGAGGCGACGTGGGTGTATCTCGTGCGCCGCGCCGTGGCACGCCGCGCGGAGCTGTCACCGCGCGACCAGCAGGCGTTGAGCGCGCTCGACGCGCGCTCGCGGGGGGAGGCGCGTCGCGCCTGCGAAGTGTGGCAACAGCTGGCCCAGAATGAAGTCACAGACTTTTCTGCGTGGTATGCCGCGGCGGAGTGTGATCTCGCTAACGCCGCCGTGGTACGGGATGCACGGAGCCCGTCCGGCTTTCGATTCCGCGCGAGCCAGCATCGTGCCGTCCAGAGCCTGGTACGCGCGTATGAGCTGCTTCCGGCGGTGCATCGCGAGTTCCGCGCAGCGTGGTTCGCCGGACTCGACGATGTGCTTATCACGACGTCGTCTCACATGAGACTTGGCTTTGCAGCAGCACCCGATACCGGTGTCTTCGTGGCATATCCGGCATGGGATGCGCGCGGTGACAGCTTGGCATTCGTTCCGTATCGCTCGCAGGTGTTCTCGCAGGGAGGTGCGTCGTCGTATCCGGCCACGACTCGTCTCGCGATCCGAAAGCAGCGCGCGACGCTGCTACGGATCGCGACCACCTGGCGCGCCGCGTTTCCGCGCAGCGCCGATGCCATGATGTCCGTCGCGATTGCCTTGGACAAACTCGGTGACGGCACGGCCATGGATTCCCTCCGCGTCGCTCGTGCGCTGGCGACCAGTCCTGACGAGCGGCTGCGGGTGTCGATGGCGCAGGTCTGGCTGAGCGTGAAGTATGCCACGCCGGACGACTGGCGCGCGCTGAGCGCCGCTCGTCAGCTGGCTGACTCGCTGGTGCAAGCGAATCCTACTCCGGCTCAGCATCTCGCTGCGCCGTTGGCAAGTCTCGCGATGCTGTCCGGACATGTTGCACGTGCGGCGCACCTGGTGCGGGCAGGCCCTGAGAACGGCGGAGGAGCGGCGTCGGCGTCACTGAATGCGACGGCTGCGGCGTTGCAGGTGTTTGCGGCCGCCGGTGCTCCACTCGATAGTGTATCTGCGCTGGCCGTGCGCGTCGCGTCCGGCATTGAGCGAAGCGTCGAGCGCGGGGCACAACAGGGCGCGCGGGAGGGCCTGCTGTGGCGCGCGCTGAGTCTCGCGTTCCCTGAATACCGATCATCGCTGATCGCGGCATCTGGCGCCGCAGGCGATGACCTCGCGCTCGCTCAGCAGCACTGGCTTCGTGGCGACTCGCACCCCACACGCGATGCGTTGCACCGTCTGCTGAGCGTCAGAGCGGCGCAGTCGACGCAGGGGGTCAAGTTCGAGACGCTGCTGCCGGAAGCTCGCCTGCTGGCCGCACTCGGCGACCACAGGGAGGCAGAGGAGCGCATTGGACCGTCGCTGGACGGCATGGGTGATTTCGAGACGGCGACGCTCCGTTCACCGATCGAGGCCGGCGTCTTCGTCCGGGCGATGGCGCTTCGGGCGGAGCTCGCGGCGAGACGTGGCGACCGCGCGGAGGCGGCGCGATGGGCGCGCGCCTTCAATGCACTGTGGCGCGGTGCTGATGATGCGCTGCAGCCGATGGTGGCGCGCGTCGGGTGTGGCGCAGGACGCGCATGCTGAAGGGCGTCTAGCGCGGTGCCGCACCTGCGGCGGGGCTGTGAATGCCGAAATACGCATCCGCGTCGCGGCATAGGGATCACCCAGCGCCGGCACGAGGCCGGAGGAGAGACACCGCATGCGTCGTAAAGCTGTCTTCATGTTGCCAGCCGGTGGTGCGATGCTCGCCTTGGTCGGGATGAGCATGCCCGTCACGTGGAGGTTACCGCCGCAAGTTCGTCCGGAATGTCCGCAAAACGGAGCGTGGACAAAGGTTCTGCCAGCATTGGGCAATGCTGACGGCAGCCGCCTCCGACTTCCGGGCGCAATCACCGACATCGTGGAGTTTCATGATTGTCAACAGTTCATCGTGCCGGATTCGACGACTGGGGCCCTGCGCTATACCTCGCTCTTCGCTGTCTTCGCGCGGTTTCGCCTCGATACGGCCTATCAGGCACCACGCGGCATCGCATTCGACCCTGCGACGATGGGTACGCCAATGGCAATCATACTGGCGTTCGACAATACGTATGAGCCGCTTGGAATCAAGAGCGGCTTCAATTGCCTGTACTTCTACTATCGCAAGAACGGTAATGGCGGTCTTGCGACCGTCTCTGCGCGAATGGTTCCAGTAAGGAGGCAATCACAGCGATGCGTCTTGCCGTTACCTGCGGGATCGACTGTGGGCACGGAGCTCGCGGTCGATGCACGGGCATACCGTTCTGAAATTCCTCCGGTCGCGCGATGGGACTGGGATGACTCAAACAAGATGCAGTATATCGGCATCCGCTGTCAGGAGGCGTGGTGCGAGGTCAAACCAACAATCCGTGCGGCGGGTGCAGTCTTCAAAAGTTCTGTGTCGCGATTTGCGCCTGCCTCGATGGCCAAAGGGTGGTTTGACGAACAGACGCTTGCAGTGCCTGGCCTCGCCAGTGGCGAGCCACCCAGAGTTTCACGGATACGTGCCACATTCATGCCTGCCCCCGACCTTGGTGATCAGAAGATGTCAGATCCTGCTCAGTCGAGGTTCAGTGCACAATGGGTATCGGTGGCATCGGTCGGCCTGGATGCAGACGACGGTGGATACAGCAGCAAGTTAAATTTTGAGCGCACTCCACGTGATTCTGCGCTCAACCAGGTGGCCCTCTGTTTTCTGCGGGTAGACTCTGCATTTGGACGGCGGTGTTTTCCGACGGCAGCGCTACGGCCGGACTGTCCCGTGGAAACGAAAAATTCAGGTCGCTGGTACGCGCGGGTGATCTCGTCATCCGGTCGCACCCGCTACTTCTGCGTCACACGTCGGGCGCATGACCACATGCCAAACATGCCGCCCGTGCCGCCCATCCCCGGTATCGTGCGCTGGCGCTGGGCGATCGACGACGAAACGATGTGGATCCGCTGCCTGCAGGGCTGCTGTGAGGCTCGCGCTCTGTAAGCAAGTCGTCAACCAATCGAAATTGATGGCCCCCAGCGAACTGCCTGCTCGCTGGGGGCCATCGCCGCTCGGTCACGCCCCAGTTCGAAGCCAGTCATACGTGAGCAGATACGTGCCGTCATGCCCGACGAACTTGATCGTCCTGTCGACCGAGTCCTTTGCCCAGATATTTCCGGGCTTCGGAAAGAGCGCCGTCGGACTGCTGATGGAGATCGCGACCGTCACCGGCGTGAACACGTCGTCGCCCCACCAGCTGCGCAGATAATCCATGATCTTGCCGAGCGCAAATTGCACACCGCGTGCAATGGCGGCTGCGAGCGCTGCGCCGACGGGGCCGCCCGGCGATCCGGCTGCGCCGGCAAGTGCCGTCGCCACCTGTGACCGCAGTTTCTCGACCAACTTGTTCAGAAACTCGGGGAAGTTACCCATGTCCCGCTCGGACAGCGTGAGGATGGCGGTACAGCTCACCGGCCATCCCGGCGCGTTCGTGAGATCGAAGCGGTAGAGCGGATGGAGTGGCGCGAACGACTTGACGACGCCGTCCTTCGCGAAGTTGCCGACCTTGAATCGCGGCACCGACACCACGTTGCCGCGCACATCGATGATGCTCACGCCAAGGTCGATCTCGTCTCCGCCGACCTTCTCTGCCAGCCAGCCGCCCGTCTCATCCACACAGGTGACGCGGTGTAGCCGCAGTGTGAGAGACGTGTGCGCACCAGCGACGGTTGGCTGTACGGCTGATGGCGCCGCCGCCGCTGGCCGCACATCGCCGACTGCCGCGGGATGCACCTGCGACTCCACCGACGCCGCAGAGCGGAGGTCAACCGTGGCCCTCGCGCCGAGCGCTGTGCGGCGGGCGGGACTCATCGTCTCGACCTCTGCCAAAACGCGGGTCGTCGCTGCCTGCTGCTTGGCCAGGCCCAGCTTACTGAATCGCGTCCGGAATATCTCCTCCAGACTGTCCGGAGCGGTGACGGCCTTGAACATCGTGGGACGCGCAGCGCTCGCGACAGCCTTTTCGGCCGCCAGTCGGGCGATTCGCCACGCGTCCATGCCGGCGTTCTTCTCGGCCGCCGACAGCGGCGTCTGGTCAGAAATGACAGTGATTTCATCGGACATCGGATTCTCCTGAAGAGTGTGTGCCGGTCGGCTTGACACGTGGGCGGCGCGCCCGGTGATCGTCCGGCATCGAGTAGCACGCAATCCACAGCGAAATCCCGACATTCGTGCGCGCGGCGACTCACGCCGCCCGATCCGCTGACGTCGGTGCGTCGTGTCATCGGGGTGCAACGTGGCCGGATGGCTCGCCGTTATCGATGAGGTGTCAGCAGGGGCTGCAGCCCGCGGCACCTCGCATCACCTGAACTCCCGGGGACGGCATGTCGCGCACCGCTCGGCTCAATGCACTGCTCATTGCACTCGTCGTCAGCGGGGCAGTGCCCCTCGCCGCGCAACCGTCGCCCGAGCCCCCCGTCCCACTCAACGTCCGGATGATCGGTCCGCACCGAGGCGGCCGATCGACGGCGGTCACCGGCCCCCTGTGTCAGGATAGTTGTCGCATCACCGCTCGGGTGAAGTCGGGGAGGCGCAGGTTCTTGGTGGGGGCGTAGGAGCACGGGCACGATGACACA
>JAYWIJ010000262.1:0-7109 GCA_043788935.1 Gemmatimonadaceae bacterium
TTCCTTGGTGTGGTGGTGGGTGGCATGGTGGTGGCGATGTATCTGCCGATCTTCGATATGATGAATACGGTGCAGTAGGGGACTGGGAGGTGGTCGTGGGCGAGCTCACGCGTCCGAGCGTGAAACGCCGACATGCCTCCCACCCGCACGCTCCGCGATCGAGCACGAAAGGCCCCGCATCACTGCGGGGCCTTTTCGTTACCGCCCCCAGCCCGCGACTTGCGCCCCACCACGCCAATCCCTATACTGAACCACATGGTTCAGTATAGTCCAGCACTCGTCGACTTCAGCTTCAGCGCCCTCGCCGACCCCACCCGCCGCGGCGTCCTCGAACACCTCGGCCGGAACGACGCGTCCATCTCAGCCCTCGCCAAACGATTCGACATGACCCTCACGGGCATGAAGAAGCACGTCGGTGTGCTGGAACACGCAGGGCTCGTGACGACGGAGAAGGTGGGACGCGTGCGCACCTGCAGGCTTGGGCATCGCGGATTGCAGGCAGAAGCGGCGTGGATCAAACGGTATCAGCAGCGCTGGAGCGCACGCTTCGACGCGTTGGACCACGTGGTCGAGCAACTCACCCGACAGGAGAACGGCAATGAGCGACGGAAACGGCAGTGACGCGACGCCGGTGAAGAACCCCACCACGGTGGAGCGCCTGTCCGAGCTGGAAGTTGCCGTCACACGCACCGTGAACGGCCCGGTGCGGCTCGTGTTCGATGCATGGACCAAGGCCGATCTCTTCCGGCAGTGGTGGGTGCCACGGTCGTACGGGCTGCACCTGCTCGCCTGCGACATGGATGTCCGCGTCGGCGGCGAGTATCGGCTCGTGTTCCGCCACGAAGAGTCGACGATGGAGTTCTTCGGCACCTACCTTGAAGTCGTGCCCAACGCACGCCTCGTGTGGACCAACGATGAAGGCGATCAAGGCACGACCGTCACCACGGTGACGTTCGACGAACAGGACGGTCGCACGTTGGTGATCGTGCACGATCTCTACCCGTCAGCAGCGGTGCGGGACTCGGGAGCGGCAGGCGCGTTGCCCGAGACGTTCGACCAGCTCGACGAGTTGCTCGGCAACATGCAATGACGCACCTGCCCATGTGGACCTGGACCGGACGCACACGACCACCATTCGCGGAGTCGCCGAATGCGGCGCAGGAATCGGTGTGGGACTATCCCCGGCCTCCGGTGATCCGCGCCGATGATCGCGAGGTGATCGTGCGTGTGGGCGGCGTCGAGGTCGTCCGCACGCGCGGTGCACTTCGCCTGCTGGAGACGGCCAGCCCGCCGGGCTTCTACCTCCCCGTCGACGACACCCTCGCTGGTGCGTTCACCCGCGCCCCGGGCGCGTCGCACTGCGAATGGAAAGGCGTGGCGCAGTACTGGACGATCGCGGCGGGTGGTGTGCAGTTGGTTCGCGCGGCGTGGTCCTACCCGGATCCCGCCGGACCGTACGCCGCATTGCGCGACCACGTCGCGATCTACGCCACGCAGGCCGAATGCTTCGTGGACGGGGAACGCGTGCGGCCGCAGGACGGTGGGTTCTACGGTGGCTGGGTGACCGACGAGATCGTCGGGCCGTGGAAGGGCGGTGCGGGAACGGGAGGCTGGTAGGCGTCGGGAGATGCGGTACCTGCGACAGATCCCTCCGTCACGCACTACGCCGGCGACTCCAGCACGTACGCGGTGTTGCCAAGGAACAGCATCTCACGCGTCAGTTGCAGTGGTTCGCCCGTCGACCCGAAAGTGAAGAAGTAGCGCGCACGCTTTCCTGAGTCGTACACAAGCTCGATGCTGTATCGCGTAAGGCGATAGCGACCGGTACGTGCGCTGCTGGCACCGCCCGCCATGGTCACGCCACTGACCGCACCGCTGCCGGTGGCGGCAAAATCGGTGCCCTCCGTGAAGCGCCCATCGCTGCCGAACGTGTACGTGGATGTCAGCAGGGTGGCCGTTTCGCCCATGCTCGAGCCGGAAACGGACTTGTACCGACCGCTGAGCGTCGCTGCCGCTGGTGCCGCGAATGCCGGGTACAGGCCCTCGCCCAGCGTCCATGCGCTGGGGCGACCGTTGCCACCGGACGTCAGCACGTACTTGAGTCCATCGCGGCGCCACTTGCCCCAATCGGCCGGCGACGAAGCGCGACTGCGCGATACATCGATGTCATCGACGGCGTCGCGGCCGATGTCGAGTGCCGTGCCGTCGCGGAACAACACGACGGGATGATACTCGAGATCGCCCCACTGGTAAAAGACGACCGCGTCGATGTTCGCTTCGCTGATCGCGCTCGTACGACGAGGTGCTGCCGCCGGCGGATTGACGCTGCCGTCGCCGTACAGGGTGATCGCATCGGTCACCGTCGCGCGCACGAAACCGACCAGTGCGCTGTCGCTCCCTTCACGGGATGCCGCGTTGGTGGCCACGGTGTCGGACGTAGCGACGACGGGGACACGAAATGAAGTTGGAGCCGGCGGTGCCGTCGCCGTCACCGCCAGGGCACGCATCTGATTCGTCGGCAGCAAGACGTACGGCAGGAGTGCCTCGACGCTGCCGCGAAATGCACGCACCATCGTGAGAGCATCGGCGAAGGACGAGCGAATCACCATGATCGGTGACGCTGGTACAGCGGATGTCGGCGCGCTGTACGAGATGTAGCGGGTGGCGCCGGCGACATTCACGCTCAGCGCTGCCACCGTCATGGATTGCCCGCTGATCGTCGCCGTGCTGACAGTCTCACCGGTGGACGGAAGGACCTGGCCCAGCGTGCCCGCATCCGCGACGGCGTACTCGCGAAGCCAGTCGGCGACCGATCGGCCACCCCACGCCAGTGGTCCGACGATCTCAGCGCGCGATTCGCCGCTGAGCATTCCACCCTTCCGCGTCGCGATCGGACGGGGTGCCATCGTGTCGATGACCCACGAATTCGGGGTGGCTGGTCGTTGTGCGACACCGTGCCCCGGCGTGACCAAGGTCGCGACACACACCACACGGAGTGCCCGGACGACGTGCCAACCGAACAAGGTCCGGTCGCGATGCGTGAATGAACTCACCGATCGGTGCTCAGGCTGACCACCTTACCCTGCCAGTAGATCGCATCGCGCTTCTCATCGAGGAAGAAGAACGGCTGACGCACGACGCGACCATCGTCGTACCGGGCCTCGAGGTTCCACCCTGTGATCCGATAGGTGCCCACGCGAGCGCCATCGCGCGCACGGCGCTCACTGCTCACCACCGCGCCCGGTGTGGTGGCCGACGTCACCGAGCCTTCATCGTCGCGCGTGGTCTGCACGCTGGTCCCCGACATCGTCTGGGTGAAACCGCCCGTGCCCGTACCGCCGCGCGAATCGGTCTCGAATCGTTGTGCAGCGCCGAACGACACGCCGTACAGCGAGAAGCTGCCCACATCACCGCCAGCTTGCGATTCGCCGCCGCTGAAGCGCCCACGCAGCACGTCGGTGGCGCGCGGCTTCACCATTGCTTCGCCTTCGAGCGGCTTCCAGACGCCCGGTGTCACCTTCCATTCCACTTCCACGCCGGCCCCGGACCGCCGCCAGCGCCCCCAGGTCTGCGGCTCCCGTCGACGGCTCGTCGAGACATCCAGTTCGTCCGGAGGCACCGGCAAGCCATCGTGAATGGTGCCATCCGTGAGCATCAGATAGAGCGAGAGCGTCGTGGACACGCCCTGCTGCATGCTGAGCCCCATGGTCCGATGCAGCTCGGAGTGCATCACGATGCCGGCGATCTGGGCGTCCTGCACGCCCTGGCCGGCGGCCACGACGTGCTTGTAGCGCGCGGCTTCCGCCTCGGCGGCCGCGGCTGCTGCCTGCATGGCGGTCGGCGACGCGCGATCGTTGGGACCCGCGTACGCCAGCACCGTGACGACGGTGTGGAATCCGCGGTCGTTTTCAGCATAGATGAGCGGCGTTCCGTCGAGCGTGCGTCCGAACACGGCGAAGTCGACATTGGGAGCGATCCGACTGTTCTGGATGTTCATGAGCGAGCCATACGACAGATCGATCCGGCCGGTTGCGGGATCGTACGCAAAGTCGTCTTCCCGCGCGTCGTTCGGGCGACCCTTCCAGATCTGGCGAAATTCGCCGCTGCCGTACAGCCAGAGGGTCAGCTCGCCGACCACCTTGCGCGTATCCGACTCGACCTGTTGCCCGACGTACATCCCGGGCATCAGCCGACCGCCGGCGAGCACCTTGCTCCGGCGCGGTGCCGCCGTGCGGACGACCACGTCCGATGAGACTCGCGAGACATCCTCGAGCGCGTCACCGGCAGTTCCTGGCGATGCCCTGCCTGCGGTCGGAACGCGCGGCGCCGGCGCAACGCGCGTCTCGCTGGCGACAGGTGCCGAGGCGCCGAGTGCGCCCCCCGTCGGTACCGCCGACCAGCCGCCGCCATGGACGAGCGCCTCGGTATCCGCCTGATGACGCAGAAGCAGGGCGGGTGAGCTGGCGAGGACGCGCACCAGCTGCGGTGACGTCCCGGAACCGGTGCCGAGAACGTAGATGGCGATCAGCTGTCCGCTGCGCGCGGTGCGAATGACGCGCGTCGCGGACACGATGCCGTCAGGCCCGGTCCGCGTGGCGCCCCGCCTGACCACAGTCGCCGACAGACCTTGCAGGTCGGCATCGACGTTCGCGTCGACCGCGGGAACCGAAGCATCAGTACCGCCCGCACGGGGCCGCAGGAACGTCACCGAAAGGAGGTCGTTCGCTGCCAGCGCCGCAGGCGTGTACACCCGGTCGGCACCGACGGTACGACTTGACCATCCCTTCGGGACAGCGGGCTGCGCGCCGACACTCGGCGCGGAAACGAAACAGCACAGCACCACTGCGCTGTGTACCGTCAACTGATGGCGCATCGTCTGTTCGATTCAAGAAACTTACGTTTTCCGCTGACGATCGCAGTGCAGGCGGCGCTCGCCACATTGGGGTACTCGCTGAGTCACGATCGCAGTCGAAAATTTGCGGATCGCGTGAGTATCACGCCAGTAGCAGTTGATGTGTCACGGCGCGCCGCTACCGCGCAACGTGTGCACATTTCAGGCGAAGATCACGAAATCGTGACGTTGTGGAGTCAACCGGCTCCACCGCAGCCCCCGCCAGACCTGCGTCCCCAACCCGCAGCACCGGTTCGTGCGACATGCGACGGTTTTTTGCGAGCCGAATACTGTCAGAGAAAATCGGGTGGCCCAGGTCTCGTGACGGCGCGTTGTGCTGAGGCGCGCACGACCGGAGCGCCGAGACTCTAGTTGGCGTCGCGCTGCCTGAGTCTCAGACGCTACGGCCTGATCACCGCCTCACTCTGCGGCACGGTCGAGCGCGTCGATATACATGCCACCACACTGTAGAAGAGGCGATAACTGCTCATCGACGCCGTCTCGCGCTCGGCGTACGGCTCCGGCGGCCAGGGAACGACGTAGTTCGATGCCGTCGCGACATCGACCTGCCGGAACAATCACCGCTCGCCATGGCACTCGTCAGGGTGAGGGCCTGCGCCTGCGCAAGGGATGGCGCCAGCACGAGACAGACGACACCCGCGACTCCGGAACGCAGCACGGACGCCTCCGATGATTGGATTTCAGGAAACGACAGGATGTCGCCCACCCACCACGAACCGAGGCGAGAGGCGCGGCGACCTTTGAAGCAGGACGTTCGCCCCGCGGACGCGTCACGTCCGTTGCTTCCATCAGGCTGTGGAACGCCGAGCGTATCACGGCGCTGGGTGGGGCCTGGTGTCGGCTCGCGGAGCGCTCGAACTCAGCACCATGCACCCTCACCATTTCTGTTGGGGCAGTCATGACTCTGCATGTTCACCCCTCGTGCAGACCTCCACCCATTGCATTCCGGTTTGCCATATCACATCGTCGCGCCACGGCACAGGCTTCGACCTGCACCGTGGCCTGCAGACCTCGAACGGCGGCAAGACCACTCGTTGCGCGGGGCAGGCAGTCACGGACGGTGTGGCGCCGACCGGCGCTGCGCTGGCTGACTTGCTGATGTGGTGCTCTCCCCCTCGACGGAGCGTGACCCATGCGTGTGTCCCGCATTGCCGTGCTGCTCGTCCTGACCGCTTGCAGCGCGAAAGAAAAGGCACCAGAAGCAACACCGGAACCGGCGGCCGAGCCGATGCCCGCGGCTGCCACAGCGCCGGCGGCGTTCTCGCTGGCGGACGCCGCAGGCACGTGGACCTACGTCGCGAAATCCGCGACTGGTGATACGGTGCTGGTCACGGCCGAACTGACGGCGACGGCCGATCCAGGCGGCTGGATGCTCACCTTCCCGGGACGCCCTGCGCTACCGATGACGGTGTCGGTCAGCGGCGACAGCGTGATCACATCAGTGGGGCCGTACGCCAGTGTCCTGCGCAAGGGTGTCACCGTGACCACGGAAGGTTCGGCCCGGATGATCGACGGAAAGCTCGTGGGCAGATCCACGGCGCATTACAGCGTGAAGACGGCGGATTCGGTCCGCGCGCTGATCACTGAAGCGACGCGCAAGCAGTAGACGCCACCGAGCGCCTCGCACCCAATCGACGTCGGGCACACCGCCGGTCATCGCTGCTGCTGCGATGGTCGGCGGTCTGCCGTCGTCCAGGCGTACGAGGCCAGACGCCGCGAGAACGTTGCGCCAGCCGGATCGTTCGATAAATCGGGTGGGGTAGTCCTGCCATGGCACCCGCGCGGCGCACCGCTGCGCGCTGCACGTCACCGCCGCTGGAGCATTGAATGATTCTGATCGCAGGTGCAACCGGATCGATGGGACGGTACCTCACCCGCATGCTGCTCGCCGATGCCATTCCGGTGCGGGTCTTCGCGCGTGATCCGGCGCGGGCATCGGAGTTCGCCGCACGCGGCGCGGACGTGGTCCGCGGCGACCTGCGCGACGCCGCCTCCGTGCGCCGCGCCATGCAGGGAGTGCGGGCCGTGGTGTCGGCCACGCACTCGATCCTCGGCCGCGGTTCCAGTGCCAGCCGGATCGTTGACGATGAGGGACAGCGCACGCTCATCTCGGCGGCGATCGACGCGCATGTCGAACAGTTCGTGTACACGTCGGCGCTTGGCGCATCGGCTGAACACCCGGTGGACTTCTGGCGCA
>JAYWIJ010000263.1:0-7069 GCA_043788935.1 Gemmatimonadaceae bacterium
AGAATGAAAATCAGCGCGTTCAGGGTGAACACCAGCAGGTCCCACACCGCGCGTGACTGAATGCGCGAGCGCGGCCCCACTGCGGTCGAAAGATGCCGACGCGCGTAGAGGCCGCCGGCCACGCAGGCCAGCACGGCCGATACGTGCAGCGTTTCGGCCAGCACCCACGCGGCATACGGCGCGGCCAACGTGAGCACGGTCTCCGCCAGTTCATCGCGCGTGCGACGGGCCACCGCAATCGTGAGCCAGCCCACGGCGAGGCCCACCAGTACACCCACACCCGCATCGAGAAAAAAGCGCACCAGCGCTTCACCGAAACTGAACGCGCCGGTCACGGCGGCCGCCACCGCCGTGCGATACAGCACCAGTGCCGACGCATCGTTCACGAGGCTCTCGCCTTCGAGAATCACGATCACGCGACCCGGCACCGGCAAGCGCGACACCACCGCCGTGGCCGCCACGGCATCGGGCGGTGACACGATGGCGCCGAGGGCGACGGCGACCGCCCACGGCATATCGGGAATCAGCATCCGAATGAGCACCGCGACGACGGCCGTGGTGGCGAGCACCAGTCCGATGGCCAAGCCACCGATGGCACGCCGGTTCGCGGTGAACTCGCGGAACGACGTGAAGAACGCGGCGGCCCACAGAATCGGCGGCAGGAACACGAAGAACACCACGTCGGGATCGAGCGTCGGCATCTCCACGCCGGGCACGAATCCGACCGCGAGTCCGGCCAGCACCTGCAACAGCGGCGCGGGAATCGGCAAGCGACGACCGAACGCCGTCAGCGCCACCACCAAGGTGGCAAACGCCAATCCAAACAGAATCGGAGAGAAGTGCGGCACGGTGCTTCGGGGCGCGCCTATCGCGTGTGCGACACAAGCCACGGCACGGCGCGCCGCACCCCGTTCCCCACCATCAGCAGATGGCCTTCGTGGCGGAGCAGCTCATACGTGGCACCCGGCGTCGCCTTGGCGGCCGCTTCCACCCGTGCGGCGGGAATGATGCCGTCGAGTTCCGCACCGACGAAGAGTGATGGCGGTGCATTCGCCACCGTGATGGGGCTGCCACCGGCCAGCAGGGCGACCGCGGCGAACTGCGTCGGGCGCGCTTGCACGAGCCGTGCGGCGGCGCCGGCACCCATCGAGTGGCCGATCAGGTACACCCGCGAACTGTCGATGCGGAACTCGTTGCGCAACAGCACCATCAGCGCGTCGAAGTGTTCCGGCGTCACACCGAACAGATCGGTTTTCGGCGAGACCAGAATCAAGCGTTGCTCGGCCGCAAGCTTCGTGGCGATCCCGCTGCCGTAGGCATCAACGAACATGTTTTCATCGCCACCGGCTCCGTGCAGCACCAGCAGCACGCCCACCGGCTTGCGCACATTTGCCGATGGCGGTGCCACGATACGCATGGGCACCAGCGCGTTGTTCGCGCCGCGATACACGCGCCAGAAATCGCCGACCAGACCGATATACGGATCGCGTCCGCGCTCCAGCACGCTCATCTCGCGCGCCAGATCGCGAGACAACCGTGCGGGGTCATTCAGAAACTCGGCGCTCCTCTCAGGAGACGGTACATCGACCAGCAGCTTGGCCCGCTCCCGCGCGGAAAGCAGCGCCTGCGCCAATGGCCCCGCGCTGTCCACCACCGCGAGCCGCGCCAGATACTCGTCGCGCGCCGCACTGACCGGCGCGCCATTCAGCGAGCGCGGCCCCGTCGGTTTCGTGGGCCCCAGTGTCGGCGCGCCGGTCAGCTGCGCGGCAGCCGCGTCGATGGTGCCGACGGCCGCACCGAATTGTCCGCTGAAGAAACTCAACGCCGCGCGATCGACCGTGCGATTCACCTGAGCGCGCAGGCTGTCGGGCAGCGTCTTCGCGTTCTCCCGCTGCGTATACGCCGCATCGACGCGCATGTACGCGGCCGCGAGATCGGCGCGCGTGATCTTCGACGCCGGCGCCGGCGCCGACGCCTGGGCCCGCACGAGCGCAGGCGCACACCACACAACGGCAGCGACCGCCCTGACGAGGCGTATCACGCGGGGAACAGCCCGTCGATCGACAGATAGCGTTCGCCGGTGTCGTAGCAGAACGTGAGCACGCGGGCACCGTCGATCATGTCGGGAATCTTTTGGGCCACCGCCGCCAATGAAGCACCACTCGAAATGCCGATCAAGATTCCCTCGTCACGCGCCGACCGCTGCGTGTACTCGAAGGCCTCTTCCTCGGTGACCTGAATTGCGCCGTCCATCGTGTCGCGATGCAGGTTGTCGGGAATGAAGCCCGCGCCGACACCCTGAATGCGATGCGGACCCGGTGCGCCACCGCTGAGCACCGGTGATTTGGCCGGCTCCACCGCGAACGTCTGCATCGCCGGCCAGTGCTGCTTCAGCACCTCGCTACAGCCCGTGAGGTGACCGCCGGTACCGACACCGGTGATCAGATAGTCCACGCCATCGGGAAAGTCGGCGAGAATCTCACGCGCCGTCGTCATGGCATGCGCACGGATGTTCGCTTCGTTGTTGAACTGGTTGGGCATCCACACGTTTGGCGTTTCGGCCGCCAGTTCATTGGCGCGCTCGATCGCGCCTTTCATGCCTTTCTCGCGCGGCGTCAGGTCGAAGGTCGCGCCGTACGCGGCCATCAGCTTGCGACGTTCAATCGACATCGACTCCGGCATCACCAACACCAGCTTGTAGCCTTTCACCGCCGCGACCATCGCTAGGCCGATGCCGGTGTTCCCCGATGTCGGTTCGATGATCACGCTGTCCTTCGTCAGCACACCACGCTGCTCGGCATCCTCGATCATCGCCATAGCGATGCGATCCTTGATGCTGCCGCCCGGATTCGCGCGCTCGAGTTTCATCCAGACTTCCACGCGCGGATCGAACAAGCGATGCAGGCGCACGTGCGGCGTGTGGCCGATGGTGTCGAGAATCGTGGAGACGCGCATGGTCGGTAAGGTCGGAGTGAGTGAGCGGTGCTGCTGCTGCGGGCGGGTACGGAGTGCTCGCGGCGTGCTAGATATGAAACTCGAGTCCGTCGTCGGTCGGGCGCTGCTCCACCCGACTCGAGAACTGCACCACCGACCGCGGTGGTACCGACGACGTCATCCAGACGTTGCCGCCGATGATCGATCCGTCGCCGATTGTGGTGGTCCCACCGAGAATCGTCGCGTTGGCATACACGACGACGTCGTTGCCGAGCGTAGGATGCCGCTTCTGATTCGCCAGCTTCTTGCTGACGGCATGCGCACCGAGCGTCACCCCCTGATACAGTCGCACACGATCGCCGATGATGCTCGTTTCACCGATCACGACGCCAGTGCCGTGATCAATGGCGAAGCTCGCCCCCAGCACCGCGCCCGGATGAATGTCGATGCCGGTTTCCCCATGCGACCATTCGGAAAGCAATCGCGGAAAGACGGGGACGCCCAGCCGATACAGCTCATGCGCCACGCGATGCACCGCCGTGGCGAGAAATCCCGGATACGCGACGATCACTTCTTCCAGACTCTCGGCTGCCGGGTCGCCCGACAGAATCGCCTCGGCATCGAGTTGCAGCGACGCGCGCACATCCGGTAAGCGGTTCAGGAACGTCGCGACCACCTGCTCGACGTCGCTCACGATCGGCGTGATCGCCGCGCGCAGCAGCGCTTCGATATGCGCCGCTTCCTCGTCGACACCAGCCACGCCAAGTCGCGACGGATGCGCGAACTGCGGGAACAGCAGCGCCAACACACGACCGGCGAACTCCTCCGCCAGCGCCCGCAGTGGACGCGGGGCATCGCACGCGCGGCGTTCGGCGCGCAGCTCCTCGAGAAACGTCGACCAGCGCGTCGGCGCGGCAATCCGATCAGTCATGCTGCAGAATCTACAGCCGTTCCAGCGAGGAGACCCGGTATTGCTCGGCCTCCGCCACGTAGCATTGCATGCCGACGGGAACCAGGCCGGCCCGCTGCATCAGCCCGCGATACCACGACGTCGACTTGGGTGGCGGCCAGTCGGTGTCCCCTTCGAAGTGGTCGTCTTTCGTGAAGAGCTCCAGGTAGGCCATCCCGCCGGTGCGCGCTGCCACGTGCGTGATGCCGCTGGTGAGCTGGGCAACCGACAGGTAGTTCAACATCCCGCAGCACACCACCAGATCGTAGTGCTCGCGCAGGTCGAGGGAGCCAAGATCCTCGATGCCACCCCGCTGGAGATTCCGTTGCGCGCCAAACTTGGCCACGGCATATGCGCTCGGGTCAACACCCTGATACGCGATCCGGGGACGAAGCGCCCGCAGCGCCGGATACCAGTTGCCCTCGCCGCAGCCCACATCCAGCACCGTTCGCACGCGCCGCCCCACTACCCACTCGGCCGTATGCAATACGAACGACACCTGACGGGCCAGCTCGGCCGCCGTCTTCACACGATGCGTGGGGTGCCGGTACCACTTGTCGAAGTATGCCGCGTCGTAGCGTTCGCTCAGAGAATCCCCCAGAAGCCGCGATCGATGTCGATGGCGAAGCGCCACTGTCCGTCGCGAAGGCCGTGAGCCACATCGGCCCGCACCAGGTCGTAGAAGAACAGCATCCCCATGCCCGCCGACGGCCGCAGCGCGGCCATGGTTGGACGATCGGGCGTCCCGCGAGCCGTGGCCAGCAGCTGCACGAACGGTGCAAGCGTCACGTGCGGCGGCGACTTCCCCCACCGCTTCAGTGGAATCGACGGCGCCGGAATGGGCTGCCGGAACTCGACCCGCTGCGACAGCATCGCCCGCGAGGCGAAGACGTGGAAGTCGTATCCCGGCGCCGACCACGGACCGCCAGCGAAGATCAGCCACTGTGGCGGCAAGTCACGCCCGCCGGCCACCCCGGCGAAGCTCTGCAGAAAGAGCGCGCGGTCGCCGCCCAGCGGCTTCGTGATCTGTACCAGCGCCTGCGCGCGGGCCAACACGTTTCCACTTCCCTCGAGGGCGCCGGTACTCATCTGCAACGTCCAGTTCCCGCGGGCGCCTCGCTCGTCGGCCCCCACCCAACCGCCCGTGCCCTGCACCTCGGCGCGCACGCCGGAAATCTCCCGCGCGGCCAGCGTCGGCGCGAACCGCCCCGACACCGATGACGCTTGCACCGACAACGGTCGATCGCGCTCGTACGCCAGTCGCCAGGTAAACGCACTCGTGGGCCGGCGGCGCCACAGCACGCCGATGGCGCGCGTGTCCACCTGCGTGGTGTAATCACTGCCGAATAGCGCCGACCCTAGCGAGTTCGTCACCCCAGCCCGCTCGGCAAACGCCAGATCGCGGTAGTCGCGCTCGGCAAACAGTTGAATCAGCGGCGTGCGTCCGAAGGCCGGCACCGGACCGATCGCCAGCTGGCCCTTCACCTGCTCGTCGCTGAATCCGTAGCGCAACCGGCCACCCACCTGCACTCCGAGACTGCTGCGATGCGACGCGCCGATTCCGATGGCCATCCCCTCGGTGCGTGAGTAGCGCGCGAGATCGCTGATGCCGCGACCCGTCACCGATGCCGTCGTGGGCCGTGACAGCATCGAACTGCGAATCGCCGCCTCCGCCTGCACCCGCGCGCGCACGACCTCTTCACTGCTGGCGATCTGAATCTCCGGCGGCAACGCATCGATGACGCGACCGGCAAACGGATACGCCTTGGCCGAATCGCGCGGCACCGCACTCCATCGCGGCAAGAGCATCGTGCTCTGCGGCAAGCGTTCATTCACGTCGTAGCCCGAGATCTCCCAGCGACCGCGCACGATGCCGCGCGCCGGAATGTCGAACCACGTGCTGCCGCGCGAGACTTCCACTTCCTGTCGGCGAGGGAGCCAGTACCGCTCGCGTACGAGCCCGTTCTCGAGCGTAACCACCAGCGTCTCGATGCGCTTGTCGATGATCGCCGCGCGGGTGAACGTCATCGACAGCCGCACTACGGCGCCCGTCTCGCGATCGAGATACACCGACCCCACGGCCGCCGGCAGCGCGGCATTCCGGGGGCGGAACTTGATCTCATCGACCACGATCTCGCGACCGGGAATGCGGATGCGCAGGGCACTGCCCATCGCGTACTCGTACTGCCTGGGCGCGACGGCGCCAAGCGGATGTGGCACGTCACGCACATCCTGCCCATCGCCGAGTCGAATGCGATCGGGCAGGTTGTCGAGTACTACGCTGTAGCGATCGCGATAGTAGCCCACATCGGCCGGCAGCAGCGTGGTGTCACGGCGACCCACCAGTCGCTGCGCGCTGCGCCCCGGTTGCCACCAGGCAATCGACAGCTGCAGCTCTTCGCTCTGTACGACTTTGGGCGGAATGATCACGCCTTCGCCCAGCTGCGCCAGAAACGCCAGGAAGCCGTGCGCACTGGCGGTGTAGCTGAGCAGCGTACTGTCGGCGAGCTGCACGCTGCGTCGATCGATGGCACGGCGCACGAGGGAATCCGCCAACGCGTCGCGCCACACCTGATTTCCTTGGGCCGGTGCCGCCGACGGCGTCTGCCCTTGCGCCTGGGCCTCCACCACATGCGTCAGCATCGCGAGTGCGACCAGGGCGGCCGTCAGCGTGGCAAACGCCGGTCGCATGGACCGCGGTCGATTCGATGTCACGTCAGGCTTTCCATAGCGACGGGCAATGTAGCGGGAATGATGCGCGCCTGAACGTCTACCCATCCGCCTATCGCCGGTTCACCGCGAGCAGCAACCACCCGCGGTATCGCGCCACCGGTACGGCGACCGCGCCGTTGGCCTTCGCACGGCGCGGCATGACCACTTGGTAGCTCCATCCGTAGCGCCAGGCGGCATCGGCATTCGACAACGCACCTGGCCGCCGCGGTGCCCGAAAGGCGCGGCGCGCGATGACGCGGGCCGAGAGGGGCGTGATGGTACCCGTTGGGCCGGTCAGCTGGACCACGTCATTCACGGCCAGCGCCGGTGTGCCAAGCCGCACGCCGAAGTGAATGGCATACAAAGTGTCGGCCGAACGCCCCGCGCGCGTGCCCTCAATCCGTGGCAACGGGCTCTCGGCCGCCACCGATGCCGTGGTCGGCATGGTGTCGGCCAGCAGCTGTGTGCCTTGAA
>JAYWIJ010000264.1:0-28641 GCA_043788935.1 Gemmatimonadaceae bacterium
CGCGACGGGAAGTTCTGATCAGGCGCTGCGACACCCGCAGCAGACCGCGGCCACGATGCAGCGCGCGGCCCAGTGGACGTAATGCAGTTGTGTCACGAATCATCCGGCATCGTGAATCGTCGTTATCGTAGTGCATCCAGAGGTCCGCGCGCCTCCGCAACGTGTCTCGCTCCCGGAGCCGATCGACGTGAACGTCCGCCAGCACCTACTCGCCGGCCAGGTCATCCCGGCGCATCCGCTGGCCCTCACAGCAGCCCGGACCCTCGATGAGCGCGCCCAGCGGGCGCTGACCCGGTACTACATGGCAGCCGGCGCGGGCGGTATCGCGGTGGGCGTGCACACGACGCAGTTCGCGATCCGGCGCGTTGGTCTCTATCACCCGGTGCTGCAGCTCGCGATCGAGACGGCCAACGCCAGCCTCGCCGCCAATCCACGCCCCTTCGTCCGGATCGCCGGGGTGATCGGCGATACGGCGCAGGCCATCAGCGAAGCCGCCATCGCCCGCGTGCTCGGTTACGACGCGGCGTTGCTGTCACTGGGCGGGCTGGACGACATGGACGAGCGGGCGCTGCTCTCGCACTGCCGGAGCGTGGCCGACGTGATGCCGATCATCGGCTTTTACCTCCAACCGGCCGTCGGCGGGCGGATGTTGTCGTACCGGTTCTGGCGCGACCTGGCCGAGGTGCCGCAGCTGATCGCGGTGAAGATCGCGCCGTTCGACCGGTACCGAACCATGGACGTGGTCCGGGCGATGGTATCGGCTGGCCGAGACGATGTGGCACTGTACACTGGCAATGATGACGCGATAGTGGCAGATCTCGTGACGCCGTTTCCGGTTCGGCGGCATGGCCGCGCCGCCACTGCGCGCATCGTCGGCGGCTTGCTGGGGCAGTGGGCGGTCTGGACCCTGCGCGCCGTCGAGTTGCTGTCGCGGATCAAGGCGCTGGGGGAATCGCCGCTGGCACCGAGCCTGCTGACCGAGGGCGCCGAGCTCACCGATGCAAACGGCGCCATTTTCGATGCGCAGCACAAGTTTGCCGGCGGCATTCCCGGTATCCACGAAGTGCTGCGACGGCAGGGGCTTCTGCGCGGCACCTGGACGCTCGACCCGCGCGAAACGCTCAGCCCTCGCCAGTCGGACGAGCTCGACCGGGTCATTCAATCCTACCCGTGGCTCACCGACGACGTGTTCGTGGCCGAGCATCGGGAGAGCTGGCTGACGCCGTAGACCTGCGCCTGTTGTCGCGGAGGTCGCGGGGGAGCGGAGGGCCGCGGGGCACTGCATAAGATTGGGAACGGCGTCCGAAAAACGAGAGCAGTTCCCCCAACCTTTCTCCGCGATTCTCCGCTCCCCCGCGACCTCCGCGAGAACAGTTTACGATGCTCCGAGCAGCTCGCGAGTCAGCCCCGCGCGCTCGAGTCCCGGAGCGCCCGCCACGCCCTGAGCGACGGCAGCGCATCGTCGAGCGCCAGCTGCGACGTCTCCAGCAGCGCCTCGATCACCGCAACCCGCAGCGCGGCATCGTGTGGATCATCGTTCGAGGTCGGCTCGTCGAGCATCGTCTGCGGATCGGGTGGAACGAGCATGCCGCAACGGATGAGCTCGCGCATCGCGCGCGGGGCTGCGTCCTCGAGCCACGGCGTGACCGCGTACTTGCCGTCATCCGTCTTCAGCAGCACCACGTCGGCCACCAGCCGATCGTGCCCCAGCCAGATGCGATTGCCGAGCCTGGTACGGTGCGCCGTGAACCGCCGCGCACCGATGTGGAAGGCGGTGCCGGTGGGGACGGAATCGGGGACGGCGGCGAAGTCGAGCGGTGACATGCCCCCCAGTGTCGTACGCGGGTGCGCCGGAGATGAGCGCCCAACGACATCCCCTGGAAGCACACCGGAGCCGACGCCCGCGCGGCCGTCCGCCGTTGCGCGCCATTACGGTACGCGCCGCGCTATTCTGCCACGCAACGGCCCCAGCGGAAGGTCCGTAGTCAGAGACCTCCGGCCATCACCCACATCGTCGCCATGACACGTCATCACCTGCGCGCCTTCCTCGCGTCATCGCTCCTCGGCGTCGCCCCGCTGACACTTGCGGGGCAGGCGGTCGCCCCTGCCGCACCGACGGCCAGCGCCGGCACGGCGACCATCGCGGCGCGAACCGCCGGCATGCTGAAGCGCGACGGCCTCTTCCCGCTCTACTGGGACGAGCGCACGGGGAAGCTCTTCCTCGAGATCCCGCAGATGGAACAGGAATTCATTCTGTACACGTCGCTGCCGTGGGGCGTCGGCTCCAACGACATCGGGCTCGATCGCAATCAGCTGGGTCGTGAGCGACTGGTGAGCTTCACGCGGAGCGGACCACGCGTGCTGCTGATCGAGAAGAACCTGAATTTCCGCGGCGTCACCACCGACGCGCGTGAAGCACGTGGCGTGGAAGAGAGCTTCGCGCGCAGTGCACTGTTCGGCTTCACCGTCGAGGCGCAGGACGGGGGACGCGTGCTGGTGGATGCCACCGAGTTCGCCGTGCGTGATGCACACGATGCCGCCGGCAATCTCCGTCGCTCGCAACAGGGCACCTTCACGGTCGACCGTGGCCGCAGCGCAGTGTACATGCCCAATACCAAGGGCTTTCCGCGCAACACCGAGATCGAGGTCACGCTGACGCTCGCCGGCAGCAACCCCGGTCGCTACGTGCGCGACGTGACGCCCTATCCCGAAGCGATCACGATCCGCGAGCGCATCTCGCTCGTGGCACTGCCGGAGCCGGGCTACAGGATGCGCGCCTCCGATCCGCGCTCCGCATTCAACGGCATCAGCTATCAGGACTATTCGCAGCCGCTCAGCGGACAGTTCGTGCAGCGCTTCGCCTCACGCCACCGCCTGATCAAGAAGAACCCGGGCTCGGCGCCCAGTGAGCCGGTGAAGCCGATCGTCTACTACGTCGACAACACGGCACCCGAGCCGATCCGCACTGCACTGGTGGAAGGCACACGGTGGTGGAATCAGGCATTCGAGGCTGCAGGGTTCATCAACGGCTTTCGTGTCGAAGTGCTCCCTGATTCCATCGATCCGCTCGACATCCGCTACAACGTGATCGAGTACGCCCACCGGGCCACGCGTGGCTGGAGCTACGGCGGTGGCGTCACGGATCCGCGCACGGGCGAGCTGATGAAGGGTCACGTGATCCTCGGTTCGCTGCGCGCGCGACAGGATTACCTGATCGGCGAGGGCCTCGACCAGCCGTACGCCACTGGCACCGAAAAGGCCGATCGCGTCGGGCAGATGGTGCTCTCGCGCATCCGTCAGCTGGCAGCACACGAAGTGGGACACACGCTCGGCATCGCGCACAACTACATCAGCAGCGCGCAGAAGAACGCCAGCGTGATGGACTATCCGCACCCGATGGTCAACCTCAGGCCGAATGGTGAGATCGACATCAGCGCAGCCTACGAGACGGGCATCGGCGAGTGGGACAAGGTTTCGGTGACGTGGGGCTACGGCGAGTTTGCCGGCGATGAACGCAAGTCGCTCGACTCAGTGCTGGTGGCCGCACGCAGTCGCGGCCTGACCTTCCTCACCGATCAGGATGCGCGCCCGGTGGGCAGCGCATCGCCCGACACGCATCTCTGGGACAACGGTGCCGATGCGGTGGCGGAGCTCAAGCGGATGATGTCGGTGCGCGCCAAGGCGCTGTCGAAGTTCGGCGAGACCGTGATCAAGCGCGGCGCACCGATGGCCACCATGGAGGACGTGCTGGTGCCGGTGTACCTGCATCACCGCTACCAGCTCGAAGCAGCGACGAAGATGGTGGGGGGTGTGAGTTACGCCTACACGATGCGCGGCGATGGTCTGCCAGGCCCGATCGCCGTCGCGGCGGCGAAGCAGAACGGGGCACTCGACGCGGTGCTGGATGTCGTGTCTCCGGCCAACCTCGCACTTCCGCGATCGCTGCTGGCCGCGCTGCCGCCGCGGCCGTTCCTGATCGAGAGCACGCGTGAACTGTTCGATCGCTGGACCGGTCTCGTGTTCGACCCGCTCTCACCGGGCGCGACGATCGCCAATGTCACCTTCGACCTGCTGCTCGACGAACAGCGCGCCTCGCGCCTCGTCTCACAGAAGGCACTCGACCCGTCGCTGCCGGGCCTCGCCGATGTGCTGAAGCGCGTGGAGTCGAAGATCTTTGCCAGTGCCAACAGCAACGGCTACGACGCCGCCCTCGCCGCCCTGGTGCAGCGTGCGTATGTGGATCACGTGCTGACGCTGGCCGAAAGTGCGGCGATGCCGATCGTGCGCGCCGAAGCGCGATATACGCTCATGACGCTGCTCAACACGACGTTGCGTTCCGGCGCCACAGCCCGTGCCAGCGCCACGCACGAGCAACTCGCCGCCGACATCCGCGGCTGGATGGCCGGCACGTACAAGCCTGCCGAGAAGAAGCTGCGACTCGACGTGCCGCCCGGCAGCCCGATCGGTCAGCCTTGATTCGTGTGTCTGCATCGCAGCACGACGCGGCGCAGACGTAGCGAGGCAGCCACGGAAGCAACGAGGGGAACTGCGACATCCATCGCAGTTCCCCTTCGTCTTCCAGCGTAGCACTGCGCGACCTTTTGGCGAGCAGTGCGCTATGTCGGCAGCAGCGCCGAGGCCCAGCTCTCTCGCGCCGGGCCCTCCGGGCGCGCCCGCCACTCGCCGACCGACTCGGCCAGCGTCGCGATGACGGGCGTGTCGGCCGTGATGGCGCCTGATGCAGCGAGTGACTCGAACTCCGCGCGCGGTGTCACACGAACGGCGCCGTCAGCATCACGCCATGCCACGCGACCCGACCCCAGCAGATCGGCGCCCAGCTGCCGCTGCACGCCGCTGATCGTGCGGAAGAGCCCATCGATGGAACAGCCCGACGCACCCGTCGCCGCTTCATCGACGGCGATGGCGAGGAAGCGGTCGTCGTGCCAGTCGCGCGCGCAGAGCAGCGGAACACCATGCGCCGCCCACTGCGAGAGATGGGCGTCCACCGCGTCGAGCAGCGGTGTCGCGTCGGCCACGGGTTTGTCGGCCGCGAAGACCCAGAGGCGCGCGCGGTCGTGCATGTCGGAAAAAGCGATACGGGGCATGCCGGAATGTATGTGTCGATGTTCAGCGTGCGATCGGGCTCATCACTGCGGTACTACCGGACGGCGTCCCCGGGTCCATGGAACGCCCACCTTGTCGGCAGCCGCTTCCAGGGCTTTCAGGTCCACGTCCACCACCTGACGGATCTGCGTCATGACCGTGCCGAACGCGCCGCGCACGATGTCCACCTGCGCCAGCTGTGCCGGTGTGGGCGCTTCGAGCGTGCGTCCCCAGCCCTGACCCACCGCTTCGTTCAATCGGCCGAGCAGGCCGGATGGCGCATGTTCGGCGCGTCGTGACTTCGTGGCGTCGCCACGCAATGCCTCCTGCGCATCGCGGAGCTTCGTCTCGATCTCACGCACCTGACGGATCAACGCACTGTCGGCCGTCGGCGTCTCGTCGATGGCGCGCTTGAGGAAGACGAGAGTCGCCTGCGTCTCGTCGATCAGTGCCGATGCACCCAGCACTGCGCGACGCAGATCGGCGGTGCGAAGATCCGTGGCCAGTGTCGCCGCCGTGCGCGAGCTCCGACGTTCACCTGGACCGTCGGCGTCCTGCAGCGTGACCGTCACCGGCTCGGACAGCGGCGTCACCGCACCGTCGACGCGCGCGTAGAGCCGAACGGAATACGTGCCGGGCAAGGCCCACGGCGCTGGCGGCGCGGACGAGAACGGAAATTCCGGATCAAACCTGTATGCCGGTCCGTTCACCGCATCCACTGGCTGATGGCGCAGGTCCCACGCGACGCGGTGAATGCCCGCCGCTGCGGGTCCCGTCAGGCGACGCACACGCTTCCCCTGCGCATCGCTGACCTCGAGGATGATCGCCGGTTCCTCCTCGCGATCCTCGGCCTTCAGCGCTTCCCACGCAGGGAACGTGGCATCACGACCGGCCTTGGCCGCTGCGGCATCGGCTTCCTGGCGCACGGTCTTCTTCGACTTGAGCGCATCGCGGAGGTAGTACGTGAACATCGCGCCGAACGGTGGATTGTCCGCGATGTAGTAGCCCGCGCCCTGGAACGTTGCACCGGGCAGGCCGAGCGGCGTGGACTCCACGTACAGGACGGTGTTGCGAGCCGCGAACAGCCGTGCCGGTGATGCGATCACGTCCGGCTTGAGTGCGCGAAGCGGCGAGTAATCGTCGAGGATGTAGAAACCACGGCCGAACGTACCGAGCACCAGATCGCTGCTGCCTTTGTGGATGGCGATGTCACGCACCATTATCGTCGGCATGCCGCCCTTGAGCTGCGTCCAGCGCGCACCGGCATCGTTGCTGAAGAACACGCCGAACTCGGTGCCCACGAACAACAGGTTGCGATCGACGTGATCCTCGGCAATCACCCACACCGAACCGCGCGCAGGCAGGTTGGCGGCGATGTTCGTCCATGTGCGACCGAGATCGGTGCTGCGCAGCACGTAGGGCTTGAGGTCGCCTTCCTGCGCATTGTTGAATGTCGCGTAGAGCGTGTTCACGTCGTGCTGTGAGAGCAGCACCTTCGTCACCAGCGTCGTGTCGGGTACGCCGATGAACGTGTCGCGTGTGCGCCAGGTCGTGCCGCCATCTTCGGTCACGCTGATGCGGCCGTCGTTGGTACCGACGGCCAGCAGGCCTTCCCTGAGTGACGACTCGTGCATCGCGGTGGCGTTACCGTACAGCGTCGTGCTCTGATTGCGCGCGACCGCATCCACGCTCTGCAGCCTGTCCATCAGGCGGATCTTCGTGCGGTCGAGATTGCGCGAAAGGTCGGGGCTGATCGCACGCCAGGAGTTGCCGCGATCGTCGCTGCGCACCACGCGGTCGGCGGCGAAGTAGATGCGCGCGTTGTCGTGCGGGCTGATCAGCAACGGTGAATCCCAGTTCCAGCGGAAGCCCTTGCCATCGGCGGCGTCCTCAGGCTGGATACCCATCACGTCGCCCGTCGCGAGGTTGAAGCGCGAGAGATTGCCAAACTGACTCTGCGCGTACACGGTGTTCGGGTCCTTCGGGTCCACCACGCTGCCGAATCCGTCGCCACCGCTGGTGATGAACCAGTCGCTGTTGCGGATACCGTTGTTGGTGCGCGTGCGACTGGGCCCGCCCATCGAGAAGTTGTCCTGTGCGCCACCGTACACGCGGTAGAACGGCTTCGACTCGTCCACCGACACGCGATAGAACTGCGCCAGTGGCAGGTTGGCGCAGAAGCGCCACGTCCTGCCGCGATCGTGGCTCTCGTACACGCCACCGTCGTTGCCGACGATGAGGTGATCACTGTCCTTCGGATCGATCCAGACCGAGTGATTGTCCACGTGCTTCAGCAGCTCACCCACGCGGCCCCATGTCTTGCCGCCATCGTTGCTGACCTGCAGCATCACGTCCACCGCGTACAACCGGTCGGCGACGTTCGGATCGGCGAAGATCTCGTTGTAGTACAGTGAGCCGCTCTGATAGCTGCCCATCTTCTCCCAGCTCGCCCCGAAATCGCGCGAGCGGAACGTGCCGCCCTTCGCATTGGCGGCATCGGCCATCGCGTAGAGCAGCCCCGGCGCGGCGGGTGACATCGCAAGTCCGATCCGGCCCATGTCGTCACCGGGAAAACCGGCCTGCGACTTCGTCCACGTCTTGCCAGCATCCGTCGAGCGCCACACCCCCGAGCCCGGGCCGCCACCCACGTAGCAGCAGGTGCGGCGCTGGCGCTGCCACATCGTGGCCACCAGCACGTCCGGATTGCGCGGGTCCATCTGAATGTCGTTGGCACCGGTCCACTCGTTCACGAACAGCACGCGCGTCCACGTCGCACCACCGTCGAGGGTCTTGTACACGCCGCGGTCGCCGCCCTTGTTCGACAACGGCCCCTGCGACGCCACGTAGATCACCTTCGAGTCGCGCGGATCGATCACGATACGCGCGATGTGCTCACTCTCACGCAGCCCCATGTTCTTCCACGTGGCGCCACCGTCGATCGAGCGATAGATGCCGTCGCCGTATGCCACCACACGCTGCGCGTTGTTCTCGCCCGTGCCGACCCAGATCGTGCTCGGCGTCTTCGGATCGATCACGATGGCCCCGGTGGCATACGCACCTTCGCCATCGAACACCGGCGTGAAGCTCAGGCCCGCGTTCACCGACTTCCAGACGCCGCCCACCGCCGAGGCGACGAACCACGTCTTCGGATTCGACGGATCGACGGCCACGTCGGCGATGCGGCCCGACGTCAGCGCGGGACCGATGGACCGGAACTTCAGGTTGGCGGCGAGTCTGGCGAGCCGCGAGGTGTCAGCGGCGGGAGCCGCAGGCGCTGACGGCGTGCCCGGCGAGGCGGGCGTGGCCGGGGCGCGCTGCGCCAGCAGCGACGAGGACGCAACGAGCGCGCCGAGGAGCAAAGTGGGTGTGCGCATGCGGCAAACGTACGGGCCGGAACCGGCCTGCGCACTCGTGTCGCGATGTCAGGCCAGTCGCTGCTTCTGTTCACCCTTGCGGCGATACATCGCGGCATCGGCCGCGCGGATGGCGGCTTCCGGATCGCCACCGATCGGCAGGTACGCCTCGCCCACAGTGAAGCGAATGTGCAGCCCGTCGAGATGTTCGCGCTTGAGCAGTTCGCGAAGCGTCTCGATCCGTTCGCGCACGTCGACCTGTTCGATGCCCTGTCCGACGACGATGAACTCATCGCCGGCGTACCGGATGACGTGGTCGCCGGGACGGAAGCTCGAGGTCAGCACGCGGGCGAAGCGGCGCAGCGCTTCGTCGCCGACATGGTGTCCGTGCACGTCGTTGATGTCCTTGAAGTCGTCGAGGTCGAAGAAGAGGATCGTGGCGCCGGTCAGCCGCGAATCGTTCAGGATGTCGGGCAGGCGGCGTCGATTGAAGACGCCCGTGAGCGGATCGCGGTGCGAGAGAATGCGCAATTCATCCTTCGTCGCCTCCAGATCGGTGTTGATGCGACTGAGCTGGCGCGCGACGGTATCGTAGATCGCCAGGACGCCGCCGAGCGCGATTATCCACTCTGCGCCGGCGTCGAGCGCTGCCGCCATCGACGTGAAGGCGCGGATCGCACCATCGGTGGGCGTTCCGTCGCCGACCACGCGCATGCCGTTCGCGACCGCCTGAAAGAGGCCGAGCAGCCCGCGCACGGCGAAGCCTGCCGCCAGCCAGCCGAAGGACGCATGCCGACGAAGTGTGAGGTACGCGGCCGCGGTCAGGAGCACGAGGGCGGCGGTGGCGGACATCAGGACGCCGAGCATGTCCGGCGTCTGCGCGGCGAGTCCGAGTACGAGGCTGTACGCCAGCACGGCCACGCCGAGTCGCGCGAGGGTGCTCTGGCGAAACGAGGTCCGACCCAGCTGCACCGCGCCGATGGCCAGGAGTGCCACGAACGCACACTCGAGCGCGATGTAGACGAAGCGCAGCGCTGGCAGTGCGGGATCGGCGGCGCGCGGTGACGTGCTGTAGGCGAGCGCCATGGTCAGCGCTGCGAGGTGCGCGAGCCAGGCGACCACCCAGACGCGGAGTCCGGTGTGTCGCGTCGTGCGCATGAGCACGAAGAAGAACAGCGCGATGAGCAGCGCTGTGGTGATCTGAACGGTCGTGCTCCAGCGCCAAAGCTGGACATCCATGCAGGCGAGGCTCGAGAAGCCGGTGAAGAAGGCGTGCCGGGGCGACGGAAACCAGATGAGAGCGCCGGGTGCGGAAGCTGCGCACGGCGACCGCATCCGGTTGATCGGCAGTGTCGTGAAGATACATCGCCGCGCGCACCGAGCGGTTTCATCCATTCGCGACAGCGCAAGGTCGGACAATGGAGGCAGACACCATCGTCGGCAGCGCCGAGACCACGATGGCCATGAATCGCCCGGATACGCACAACCGGACCCGTGCGTCGATCGCACCGGTCCGGTTCATCGCACACTGCCTCGCGGGCTTACTGCACGCGATACACGATCGGCAGCGAGACCTTCGTGCGCACCGCATTGCCGCTCACCTTGCCCGGCTTAAACTCGGTCATCAGCAGCGCCTTCTTCGCGGCCTCGCCGAAGGCCGGCTGCGTGGCATCCACCACTTCCACGCTGCCCGGCTCCACCTTGCCCGCCGCACTGACGACGAACGCCACTTCGGCGATGCCACCCATGCGACGGCGCTTGAGATCTTCGGGATAGCCTTCGGAGACCATGCGCTGGAACGCGGTGACCGACGACAGCGATGGCTTCGTCTCGACCTCCGCCAGCGTGTAGGTCTTCGAGGCATCCTGCGCGTGCGAGATGGCGGGCGTGACGGCAGACAAACCGGCGACGGCGGCTGCGACCAGCGAGAAACGCGTAAGAATGGTGAACGTCATGGGTGGAACTCCGATGCATGTAGAGTGGCGGGCGGGCGGCATCGCCACGCCCGACGCGGGACACACAGGAGTCTCGGCCAATGGTTCGCTTTGCTTGAGCGTTCGGATTGCCGAGCCGATAATAGGCTGCGACATCTGTTCATAAGGGGAATCTAAGACGCGATGGCATTGCGCCATCGTGATACGCTATCCCGCATCACTCGTCAGAGGCCGCTCAGAATCGATCGCTGTGCACGGTGCTCCGTGGCCCACCCGTCGGATACGCCGTGCGAATGCGCACGGTGCGCTCCAGTTCATCGCGAGCCTGCAGCACCTTTCGTCGCAGGTCGGCACCAAGTTGCGGATTCGCCGCCAGCCACGCATCCACCTGGGCCAGCGCCTCGGGGGCGACCTGCCCGCCGATGGCGGCGCTGAGCCACGCCCCGAGGAAAAAGATACGACGATTCCTCTGGACCCACGGCAGCGTATCGAGGCTCGGGACGAGATAGCGACGCGTGATCACATCCTGATCGTCGTCGTGGAATGCACGCAGGCTTGAGGTGACCCACTCCTCGTTGAGCGTGCTGTCGTTGAACCAGCGCGCGAAGTAACGCGCCTTGGTTGCGCTGTCGGGCGCGGCGGCAGCGGCGACGAATGCCTGCCGTTTTCCTTCACTCGAGGAATCACGTACGACCTCCGCCTGCAGTCGCGCATTTGCCGACGGGTGCCGTTCCGCCACGAGTCGCGTGACGATCGCCCAGCGCGTCGGTGCGCGAAGCGGCAGGCCGGCCGCGCTGTCGCCATCCAGCCACCGGTCGAGCGTGTCGAGCATCCTGGTGGGCATGAACGCGTTCGAGGTGGAGCCGATCAGCGCGTCCAGCTGCGACTTGCGCTGCCCGTAGCTGCGCGACGTGTCGGCGGCGCCACTCAGCAACAACCGTTCGACGCGCGGTTGCAACGTCTGCCGAAGACCACCGCGCCCGTACCGCTGCGTTGCCGTCAGCAGACGACTGGTCAGCGCTCCGGCGATCTGCTCGTCACGCTCGAGCGGCAGGGCACGCATCGCTGCGTCCGCGAATGACGCCGGCGGCAGCGTCGCCTCGCGCACCTGATCCCACAGCGCTCCCCACAACATCGCACGCAGCGTGGCATCCTTCACCTCGCCGACATGCTCCAGCAGCCAGCTGGTGCTGGCGGAATCGGGGAGCACGATCGCGTAGCCGTAATCACCATCGTTGGCGAAGACGAAGTCGGGCGTCCGCAGCCCACGCGCCGCCGTCACCTCCGTGACCGTCTTCGTGATCTCGACGGGAATACGCACCGGCGTGGCATCGGTGTAGTACAGCAGCACCGACGTGCGCATCAGCCACGGGGCGTTGCCCGAAAGCGTCGGCTGCGCCGGTCGCTGCGTGAGTGCGAGGCGCGTGATGCGACCGTTGGCGGAGCGCAGCTGCTGCGACACGATGGGCATGCCGGGGCGCAGAATCCACTGCTGCCCGAACTGCGTCAGGTCCCGTCCCGACGCGGTGCCGACCGCGCGGAGCAGGTCACGCCACGTCGCGTTGCCGTACGGATGTTCGCGCAGGAATGCGCGGATGCCGCGCTGGAACACCGAATCACCGACGAGGTAGTCGAGCTGCCGCAGCACGCCCGGCGCCTTGTTGTAGACGATCGGTCCGTAATTGCTCTTCGCCTGCTCGAGATTATCCAGCGCCTGCCACACCGGCGTGGTGCCCGCCGTGGCATCGGTGCCGTACGCGACCGGCTTGTTGCGCAGGTAGAACGTCTTCCACGGCGTGCTCTCCGGTGCGATGGCGGCCTGCATCTTCGCGGCCATGTATGTCGCGAAACCTTCCTTGAGCCACAGATCGTCGAACCATCGCATCGTGACGTAGTCGCCGAACCACTGATGCGCGACCTCGTGAAACACCGTCGCTTGCCGACCCAGCAGTTGTGAGGTGGTGGGGCGCTCGCGATAGATGAAGCTCTGTTCGTTGTAGAACACCGCGCCCGGATGCTCCATGCCGCCGAACGGGAAGGCCGGCGCCAGCAGGAAGTCGTACTTGCCGAATGGATACGTCACGCCGAACCAGTCACCGAGCCACTGCAACGCGTCGGTGTTCATGGCGATCAGCGAGTCGGCTTCGGCTTCCTTCATGCGCGAGGCGCGCGCCCACATCGTGACCGGCGTGGGGGCCGCGCCACGCGCGAGCGCACGCCGCTGCGACACCTTCGCGTACGGACCCGCGGCGAACGCGATCAGGTAGGTGCTGATCGGCTGCGTTTCGGTGAACTGATGTCGCAGCGTGCGCTCGGTGGTGTCCACCCGTGTCGCTGCGCCGTTGGCGAGCACGCTCCACGCACGCGGCGCCTCGATACGCAATGTCACGCGCGCCTTGAGATCGGGCTGATCGAAGCAGGGAAACAGCAGATTCGCATCCGATGGCACGAGCAGCGTGTACAGGTAGTCCTGCCCGTCGCTCGCGTCGCGCGACCGGATGATGCTCGCGCCCGCCGCCGCGATCGGCGCCGTGAACATCACCTGCACTTCGTTCTCTCCGGCGCGCACGGCCGACGCGGGCACGCGGATGTGCGCGCGGTTCCACGATGATGCCGTGACCGGCAGCTCCACACCATTCGCACGAATCCGTGACACACCGCTGCCGCGGAAGTCGAGGATCACGTCCTGCACGCGCGGTTGCCGGAAGCGCACCGTCACCGCGCCGGGCGCGCTGTCGGCATGCGTGAGGTCGAGCGTGAGCGTGTAGCGCACATCGCTGATGTTCGCCGCACGTTGCGTCGCCAGAACGTGCGGAACACCGGGTGCAAGTCGTGCATCTCGCACCCCTGTCTGGCCCTGCGCCGTCGCGGCGGCGCAGGCCAGCAGTACTGCCCCAGTCGGAATGCGCATCACTGCCCGGTGACGATGATCACCGGCTGCCCGGCCGCACGTCGTGCGGCATTCACGCGCGCCAGTCCGTCACGCTTGAGCGTCGTCCAGCGCGCCAGCGCCTCGGTCGTCTGACGGTTGGCGGCCTGCGCGGCCGTCCTTTGCGCCGTCGTCGGCGCGAGATCGGCGGTCTGCATGACGTTCACCGCCGCCATCTGTGCCGTGGCTGCACCGACCAGCGTCGGCGCCGGCGCCGCACCACCGCGACGACGGCCGCGCGGACGCGGACCATCCGGCGCGAGCGAATCGAGCTGCGCGCGCAACGTCCCCGCCTCGGCGCCCTGTGCGCCGTCCAGCGCGGCGATCAACGCACGCGCTGCGCGCTGTCCCTGGAACGCCGAGTGCGCCGAGCGCCATCCCTGCAGCGATGCCGAGGACAGTTCGGCGATCACGGTTGGCGATGCCTTCGAGCGCGGATCCAGTCGCACGGTGATCGGCTGCGTGTACGTCGCACCATCCACCGTCAGGCGCACGGTGTAATCGCCCGGCGGTGCCCAGGGCGCGTCGACGGTGGGATACGTGCGATTCGGCACCGCACCCGTCGCCTCCTCGTCGTTCACGTCGGCCACCGATTCGATCGGCAGTGGATCGAGTCGCAGATCCCACGAGAAGCGATGCATGCCGGCGTCGGTCGAGAGGCGAATCGGCAGAGCGGGCCAGTAGAGCGGCACCTGACACGATGGCGAGGACGGCTTGGCCTGACACACCTTGTCGTACGCCTCGCGATCGATCGCCGGATGCGGAGTCAGCACGAAGTCGGCGCTGGAATAGTGGCGCATGACGTCACCGCGCGCATCGAGGATGTCGAGCGTCACCGGCGCGCTGGCGGCCTTCACGAGCCGATAGTCGATGATGCCACCGGGCATCGGATTGTCGCCGTGCGGCATTTCGGGCGGCCACGGCGTGGGATCGTTGGTGGCGAATCGCACGCGCACCGCTGTCGGCGGCTTGAACAGGTACGCGACCGTCGCCGCACGTGCCTGTGCCGCCTGCCGCATCGTCGTGATGTTGTCGAGAATCCAGTAGCCGCGACCATGCGTCCCGGCCACCAGATCGCTGCAGTGACAGGTGCTGTCGTCCTTGATCTTGATGTCGCGCACCGAGATCGCCGGCATGTTGAGTCGCAGCGACTCCCAGTGATCGCCGTCGTCGTAGCTCACGTACACCTGCACGTCGGTGGCAGCGTAGAGCAGCCCCTTCACCTTCGGGTCTTCACGGATGGAGTTCGCCACCGCGCCCGGCGCGATGCCGGTGTTGATGTCCGTCCACGTGCGGCCGCCGTCGTGCGTGCGGACGAAGTGCGGATTCAGGTCGTCGAGGCGGAGCGTGTTCACCGCGGCATACGCGGTCTGCGTGTCGAAGTGCCCGGCCTCGATGTTGAAGATGCGTGCCCAGGGCGCCGCAACCGCCGGTGTCACGTTAGTCCACGACGTGCCGCCGTTCATCGTGACCTGCAGTGAGCCATCGTCGCTGCCCGCCCAGATCACGTTCAGGTCGCGCGGCGAGAGTGCCAGCGCCGTCAATGCACCGGCCGCTGCCACCTCCACCGTGCTGGCGTAGTGCGATGCGGTGGACGGCACGGCCCACGTGGCGCGCGTGAGATCGGGGCTGATGCGCGTCCAGTTCTTTCCGTAATCCAGCGACTTCCACAGCACGTTCGACGCGTAGAACAGCACGTCGGGCCGCACGGGTGAGAAGGCCAGCGGCATCGTGCGCACGTTCCGCCCGAACGCCGGTGATCCGAAGTCGGGCCCGACGTACGTGGTCTGCGCCGTCCGTCGGTCGTAGCGCGACACGTTGTTGCGCATGCTGCCATAGATCACGTCGGGATCGCGCGGATCGGGCGCCGCGATGCCGTACTCCTGGATGTTCACCGGATGCCAGTCGTGAAAGGTGATCATGCCGTCGTCCGATCGACTGGCCACGCAGGCCGAGCCCGAATCCTGCTGACCGCCGCACACACGGTACGGAAATCCGTTGTCGGTGGTCACGTGGTACATCGCGGCGGTGCCCTGCGTGTACCAGTTGCTCCACGACACGCCGCGGTTGGCCGAGATCACCGCGCCCTGATCGGCCACCGCAAAGATGATCTGCGGATCGTTCGGATTGATCCAGATCTTCTGGTAGTCATCGCCACCGGGCGCACCGCGCACGGCACTCCACGAGTAGCCCGCATCGGTCGTGCGCCACATCACGGTGCTGGCGCTGTACACGGTGTTCTCGTTCGTCGGATCGACGGCCAGCGTCGGCAGGTCGCCGCCACCGATGCGTGACATCGGGCGGCCATCCGTCGCGCGGCCCTGCTGGCTCGGCATCCCGGGCATCTGCACGGCGATGCTCCAGTGTGCACCACCGTCGATGCTCTTGTAGAAACTCACGACGCCGGGCGTGGTCGGATTGGCCATCGCCGCGATCGACGCGTACAGCACGTTCGGATTGCTCGGCGCCAGCGCGATGTTGGCCTGGTTGAGCGTCGGCAGTCCATCGGTGAGCTGCTTCCACGTGGTGCCCCCATCGATCGACTTGAAGATGCCGCCGGTGCCGCTGAAGCCGCGTCCCTCGATGAAGCTCTGCTGCTGCTGCCAGAGCGTGGCGTAGAGGATGTTCGGGTTGCGTGGATCGATGCGCACGTCGTTGGCGCTGGTGTATTCGTCGCGATACAGCACCTTCTCGAAACTCCGGCCGCCATCGACCGAGCGGAACACGCCGCGCTCTGCGTTGGGACCATACGGATGGCCCAGCACCGCCACGAACAGCCGCTCGGGATTCGTCGGGTCGACTTCGACGTTCGCGATCATCTGACTGGTGCGCAGGCCGAGGTGTGTCCACGTCGCGCCGGCGTCGGTGGATTTGTACATGCCGTCACCCACCGCCAGGTCGGGGCGAATGATGCCCGCGCCGCTGCCGACGTAGATGATGTTCGGATTGCTCGGCGCCACGGCGATTGCCCCGATCGAGCCGGTGCTCTCCTTGTCGAAAATCGGCACCCAGTTGGAGCCGTAGTCGGTGGAGCGCCACACGCCGCCGTTGTCGTAGCCGGCGTAGAAGACATTCGGCTGGCTCGGCACGCCGCTCAAGGCGCGGGCACGGCCGCCGCGGATCGGCCCGATGTGGCGCCAGCGCATGTCCGAGGTGACGTCGCCGGACTGGGCGACGGCACGGGAGGGCAGCGACGGCAGAGCGGACGCGCAGGCGGCGATCAGCAACGCGCGGCGGAACAGGGAGTGGAGCACGGGAACCGGTCCGGGGTGGGAGACTGTGGACTACGTCCCCCAAGCGTGTGGCGCTGCATGCTGCTGCGCCAGACAGCTGCCCGTGCGGCCGGGCGCATTGGTACCGGCACGCGTGGGTCAGAATGTGTACCCGTATCGACGCTCGAAGCGCCGGGCGGCGAAGCACCGACGGATAAAGGTCTCTGACACTTTGATCATCAAGACGTCGATCAAGGGGTCAGACACCATGATCGACCCTTTGATCGAAGCGGCATGTCGTCGCGACCCGCACACCCCGTAACGACGCCGCGCCGCAGTGGCGTGAACCAGTGCGGCGCGGACGTTTCCCGTCAACAGGCGGCTGGCGCGTCGGTGCCGCCGGCAGTGCTCAGCGTAACGCGTTCAGGCCTGCGTGCGACGGCGGCGCATGACCAGCAGACCGGCGAGTCCCGTACCGAGCAGCGCATACGTGGACGGCTCCGGTATCACACCCGGCGTGGGCGGGGTCGCGGACGGGTTGATCGTCAGGTCGTCGATCAGGAAGTACCCGCAGTTCGTCGGACCGCTGCAGCCGAGCCCTGTGCCACCCGTTGGCGTGAAGCGGAGCGTGGTGAAGAGCGACGTCATGTTGAACGCCTGATAGCTGGCCGACAGGGTAACGGTCTGCGTGCCGACAACCGTGCCCCCCGCGTTCAGTGCCTCGATCAGGACGCTGGTTGCCGAGCCGGTGTTGTTGGTCCAGTTCCAGCGGCGAATCCATCCGCTCAGCGTCATCGGCGTCGTCGACGTCAGTCCGCTGATTCCGCCGAAGCCGTTGTAGCCGCAGCTACTCGCCGAACGACAGACGATGTCGGTGTAATTGGTATTGCCCTGCGTGATCCAGCCCATCGGGTTGGTGACCGACCACCCAAGTCCTTTGTAGCCGTTGGCGATCGCCGCGCCGCCACCGAGGCTGGGGCCAAGATCATCGAAGTTCACCGCGGTCTGTGCCTGCGCGCGTGGTGCGCTCAGCACCATCGCCAGTGCGGCGACGGCACCTGCCATCCGGATCGTACGCCTCGCGTTCTCCATGTGAAACTCCCCACCGAGATGTGATATATCGGCGCCCACGCATTGGGCGAGACAGAGATATAACGCACGTATGGAACGGCACTCTCACATACCGCCAGCCTCTGGCATTGGTCAGTTCCCCGCGTGATGCGGCGCCAGCGTCCCGCTCGTCTTCGCGGATCGGCCATGCGTCGGTGCGTCATTCGGCACCCGCCTCGCGCCCAAGATCAGGATGCCTGCGGCGACGATCAGCGTGCCCATCCCGATCGTCAGCGTGGTGGCATGCGCCACGGCTCCGATGATCGGTGGGCCGATCATGAATCCCACATACCCAATCGAGCTGACCGACGCGATCGCCGCCGCTCGGCTCACCCCAGGCACACGGGTCGCCGCGTTGTACAGGATCGGGACGACCGTCGCGAGACCCATCCCGACCACCGCGAACCCGACCATCGCGACCCACGGCTTCGCCACGAGCAACACGATGAGCATCGCCACGGCCGCGATCGACGGACCGGCGAGCAGCATCGTCCGCTCCGACACGCGGGACCGCACCGAATCTCCGGCGAAACGCATCGCCGCCGTGGCACCGGCGAACGCCACATACGCCAGCGCCGCCCGCTCCTGCGGCGACGCGAGCTCCTGATTCACGTACAACACACTCCAGTTGTACATCACCCCTTCCGCCAGCATGCCGAAGCAGATCAGCATGCCGATCAGCAGCAGCGTGCCCTTGGGCCAGGCGAAATGCGCCTGATCGTCGCCGCTTGACGGGTGCGATTCGAGCATGCCGCGCGAGGAGACGAAAATGCTGACGGCGACCACCGCCGCCACGCAGGCGAGCTGGATGTTCGCCGGGATGCCCGCCTTGAGCATGGCGGCGGTCAGTGCGGCGCCACCCATCGCGCCGAGGCTGAACATGCCGTGAAAGCCACTCATGACCGCCCGACGACTCATGATCTCGAGCGTCGTTCCCTCGGCGTTGATCGCGACGTCGAAGACGCTTTCGCTGGCGCCGAACACCACCATCAGGGGCAACAGGGCGAGATACGCCGGCAGCACCAGCGACAGCGCGAGCGCCAGGCAGAAGCCCCAACCGGCGACGACCGTCGTGTTGCGTGCGCCCAGCCTGCCGACCACACGACCCGCGATCGCGAGCGTCAGCAGCGACCCCACACTCATGGAAAGAAGCGCAAGGCCGAGCGTCCGCTCATCGAGCGCGTATCGCCCCTTCAGCGACGGGATGTGCACCCCCCAGCTGCCGATCACGAGCCCGAGGTTCAGGAACTGGGCACGGGTGGCCCACCGCGCACGCGAGGTGGCGGAACGGGGGCTGGCGACGGACGGTTGACCGGTGGCGGACGACATCAGCGCCTCGCGAAGGCATGGAGAAATGGGCTATTGCACGAATATGCACGAACTTGCACATTCGTGTAACACCGTGTGGCCAAAAGTGACTACTTTGTGGCATGGCGCATCCCAAAACATCAGCAGTGACACAGACGTCTGACGACAGCCCGCGCTTTGCGCAGGAGCGTCAGGCGCGCATCGCGGCGACCCTTCGTGAGCAGGGCCGAGTGGAAGTGTCGGCGCTGGCAGCGGAGTACGGCCTGTCGGAGGATACCATCCGACGCGACCTGCGATTGCTCGCCTCGCGCGGACTCGTGCAGAAGACGCACGGTGGCGCGGTCGCGCTGTACACGACCGCACTGCCCATGGCGCAGCGCGTGGATGTGCGAGCCACATCGAAGCGCGCGATTGCGCGGGCTGCAGCCGAGCGGGTGCATGCGCATCACGCGCTGTTCATCGATGGTGGCAGCACCGCCCTGGCACTGGCGCAGATTCTCGCCTCGCCCGACGCACCGCGTCCGTTGACGATCATCACGGCCGCGTTCGACGTGGCGGCACTGTTCGCCAACGATCCGACGGTCCAGCTCGTGCTCGCTGGCGGCACCTGGTCGCACGAGACACGCGAATTCTTCGGCGATCAGGCGCAGGCCACGATCCGCGCACATCGCGCCGACTGGGCGTTCCTGGGCGCCTGCGCGCTGCATCAGCGTGCCGGTCTGACGACATCGCTGGCGGGAGATGCGCAGGTGAAGCGCGCGATGATCGAGTCGGCAGCGCATTGCGCGGTGCTGGCCGATGCCACCAAGCACGACATGGTGGCGCCGTATGCGGTGGTGGACCTGCGCGAGATCGACGTGGTGATCAGCGACGCGGAGCCGAGCTGGTTGGCGGGCGTGGTGCGCGAGGTGGTTCGGGCGGTCTGACCGACGGCGTGTGCCCGCATCGGTGAGCATCGGTTCACCACGCAATCAGAGGGTCCGACACCATGGTCGCGCGGCAGATCAGCGCTGGAGGCGCTGGCGCGCGAACTCGCCGAGGGTGTTGATCGCCAGCACCGTCGCGACGATCAACAGGCCGGGATAGAGCGCCAGCTGCGGCTGCGACGTGAGATATGTCTGTGCGCCGCTGAGCATGTTGCCCCACGACGGTGTGGGAGGCTGCACGCCGAGTCCGAGGAATGAGAGCGCCGATTCCGTCAGGATGGCAGCGGGTACACCGACCGTCGCCACGACGATGATCGTCGGCAGCACCTGCGGCAGCATGTGACGCCACACGATCGCGCCGGCCGGCATGCCCAGCGCGCGTGCCGCTTCCACGTACAGTTGCTCGCGAAGCACCAGCAATTCAGCGCGGATCACGCGCGCGGCGCCCATCCACGACGTGGCTGCGATCGCACAGAGCAGCGTGGTGATGGACGGGCCGAAAAACGTCAGCACGAGAATCACGACGAAGAGTGCCGGAATCGCGAGCGCCGCATCGGTGAGTCGCATCAGGACCGCGTCGATCCAGCCGCCAGCGACGCCGGCGATCGTACCGATCACCGTGCCCAGTGTCACCGCCAGCAGCATCGCGAACACACCGACGGTCAGCGAGACACGCGCACCGGCGAGCAGCCGCGCTGCCACGTCACGCCCACTTTCATCGGTGCCCAGAATGTGTGACGCCGACGCGCCCGAACTCGCCGCAGCGAGGTCCATCGTCACCGGGCTGACACGATAGAGCAGCGGACCCAGCGCGGCCATGCCGATGATGACGACGATCGTCACGACGGCAATGATCACACCGGCACGTTGCAGCTTCATACCGTGCGCACGCGCGGATCGATCACCATCTGCGCCACGTCGGCCACGAGGCTGGCCAGCAACACGCCAGCCGACACGAGCAGCGTGACGGCCATCACCAGCGGATAATCGCGACCGAGCGCCGCCTCGACGCCCAGCCGTCCCATGCCCGGCCATGCGAAGACGGTTTCCGTGATGGCGGCACCGCCCACGAGTCGCGGCAGCTGCAAACCGACCACGGTCACCACGGCACTCATCGCATGCCGCAGCGCGTGTCGCCAGAGAATCGGCGCTTCAGAAAGGCCGCGTGCGCGCGCGGTCTGCACGAACGGCAACGCCAGCGTCGTCAGTGCCGCCGAACGCGTGTATCGCACGATCTCGGCACATCCCGTCGACGCGAGCACCAGCGCTGGAAGAATCAGGTGTCGCAGGCGATCGAGCAGCCCGGCGTCACCACCGTCGGTCAGCGCACCACCAGCTGGCAGCCATCGTGCCCACACCGCCAGCAGCAGCACGAGCATCAGCCCTGACCAGAACACGGGGACCGCCAGCGCCACGCCGCTCACCGCAGTCACCACGCGATCGAACCGACTGCCACGCCGCGCTGCGGCCAGCATACCGACCGGAATGCCGATGCCAAGCGTGATCAGCAGCGCGGTACCAGCCAGCAGCAACGTCGCGGGCAGGCGCGAGCCGATGGTCTCGAGGGCTGGAGTCTGGTACAGAAACGACGAGCCGAAGTCGCCACGCACGGCACGCGTGATCCATCGCGTGTACTGCACCGTCGGCGATCGATCGAGACCAAGCCGCTGCACGATCTCCGTCCGTTCGGCGACGCTGAGCTTCGGGTCCGCCAGCAGCGACGGTCCGCCTGGCGCCGCCAGCATGATCGCGAACGTCACCGTGCTCACGAGCAGCATCACGAACAGGCCGTGCCCGATGCGCCGCAGCAGGAATGCGATCACGGCTCGTGGCTACCGGGCAAGCCTGAACTGCTCACTGTGTCGCAGCGCATCACGGATGCCGAGCTTCGGCACCTGCTGCAGTCGCGCACTCACAGCCTGGATTTCACGAGGGTAGAAGAGCACCAGCACCGGCGGGTCGTCCCGTTCCACCTGCTGAAATGCACGATAGATCTCGCGGCGTGCGGTGGTGTCGGCAGTGATGCGGCCGAGCGCCAGCAGTGAGTCGGCCACGCGGTTGCTGTACCTGACGTGATTGTTGTCCTGCGCCGTGTGATAGAACGAATACTGATCGGGATCGGGCGGCGTGGTCCACCAGATCAGCATCGCGTCATATGTCGCGGGCAGCACACGGTCGCGCACCAGCGCTGCAAACTCCATCGTGCGGATGTTCATGGTGACGCCGATCCGCGCCAGATCCTGCTGCACTGCGAGCGCGGATTGCTCCCGCGTCGGGTTGCCCTTGTCCACCAGCAGCTCGAAAGTGAACGGCACACCGGCGGCGTTCTTCAGCTTCCCGTCGGCACCCTTCGTCCAACCGGCGCTGGCGAGCAGCCGCGTCGCGGAGTCAGGAGCGAACGGTGTACGTGGCGCACTGGCATCGTGAAAGTCCTTCAGCGCCACTGGGATCGTCCCACCCGGCAGATCGCCGTAGCCCTTCAGCACACCCTTCACGATCGCATCGCGATCGATCGCCAACCCGAGCGCACGACGCACCACCGCGCTGGCGAACATCGGCCGTGCGGCGTTGAACCCCACGTACCAGTGCTGCACCACCGGAACCTCCAGCACCCGCACGTTCCCGGCGCCTTTCACACTGCCAAGATTCGCCGGCTCGATCGTGATCAGATCGAGCTCACCGGCGCGAAGCTGCGCCACCTGCGCGTTGATGTCGGGGACGATCCTGAAGACCATCCGCTCCGCACCGGGCCGCGCGCCGTACCATGCATCGTTGCGCACCAGTGTGATGCTCGCGCCGGGTGCCACGCGCTCCACCTTGAATGGACCAGTGCCGATCGGCGTGCTGCGATTGAACGCGGTGGCGTCGGTGAGCTTCACTTCCTTCAGCAGATGTTCCGGCAGAATGCCTGCGTTGTAGCCGAGCAGTGTGAGGAACGGAGCGAACGGTGCGGAAAGACGGATGCGGACCGTGAGCGAGTCGATGACGTCGGTGCCCGCGACGGCCGCGAAGTCCGAGCGCAGCCGCGACCCCGACTTGACGTCGATGATCCGGTCGAAGGTGAACTTCACGTCACGTGCGGTGAAGGGCGCGCCGTCATGCCACTTCACGCCCGGCCGGAGCGCGAAGGTGTACGAAAGTCCGTCGGGAGCCGCCTGCCACGAGAGCGCGAGGTCCGGGGTCGGCCGCAGTGACTCGTCGGGGCGCACGAGCCCAGGAAACAGCACCTTGTTCACCATCACCGATCCAAGGTCCGGTGCCAGCAGCGGATTGAAGATCGGGTCGTTGATCAGCGGCAGACGCAGAGTGTCGTCGGCGCGTGGCGGTTCACCGCGGCAGGCCGCGACGAGCAAAACCAGCAGTGCGGCACGCACCCCACGCCTCACCGCGTGTCTCCCATCGCCTGCTCGAGCGTGTGGACGCAGTCGCGCAGTGCGGCCACGAGTCGGTTCTGCCCACGCACGAGATGCGTCGCGAGGAAGCCACGATCCCACTCCGACATCTCTGCCGCCTGCAACGCCGGCGAGAGATCGGGCAGTGCCGGCGTTGTCTCGGCGGGGTCGTGGAAGAATGCCGGACCGCGCGTGTAGTTCACCGGTACCAGCAGCCGGGCCATGCGCCGGATGGCGTGGTTCGTCCGCCGGGTGATGTCGTCATTCACCGGGCGTGACTGCACCTGCTGCGCATGCGCGGCGAAGCGCACGAGCGTGGCGTCGAGCGTATCGAGCGCGGCGCGCGCCGGTGAGAAGTCGGTCAGGCCCTGCACGGGCACCGCATACTTCTCCAGCGCTGCACGCAGCGTGGTGACGGTCTTCCGGAAGTCGAATGGTGCGACGGTCGCATTGGCCACACCCATCACCGATGCGAGGTAGATCTTCATGTCGGTCATGAGGATGCCGCGATCGGCGATGTGGATCAGATCGTCTTCCGTGTGCCACGCGATGTTGGCACCGCAGCCCCCGACGGCGTAGTAGCCAAGCTCCGCGCGATGTTCATGCTTCATGGTGGAGAGCAGCATGAAGAACGACGAAATGCCGATGTTGTTGAACGAGTAGTCGCCCGCCTGATGCGGACGCTCCCCATGCAGTTCCTTGCCGGCGATTTCGCGGATCACGCCGGCGCAGAACTCCTGTGTTTCGTCCATCAGCGACACATCGATGTACTCGGTCGCCCAGCGGCATCCCGGTGAATCACAGTTCACCTGTGCGATGCAGTGCTCGTACAGATCGATCGCGAAGTGGTCGGCGAACCAGGTGCTGCCGGCGTAGCGGCCGGTGGAGTGTCCAGGCCACCAGGCGATGCGCACCGACCGTTTCAGGTTGGCGCGATGCTTCCACAGCACGCGGGCCACCTCCAGCATGCACGCGTCGCCGACGGCGTTGTCACCGATGCCGTAGTCCCACGAGTCGTAGTGTCCGTGCAGCAGCACGAAGGCGTCGGGTTCGTCGGTGCCGGGAATCGTGACGACCGGCACCGGTGATTCGAACCATCCTTCTGTGAGCTCTGAGCGCAGCGTCACCGAGCCGCCGGCCTGTGCGGCTGCGATCAGTGCCGTCCCATCAGGATTGCTCACGGCCACGACGGCGATCTTCGGCTTCCGCGGCAGATCCCTAAGGTCGGGGGTGCCCCAGATCGTGGTGCAGATGCCCCAGTGCGGATTGGCACCCGGATTCACGGCGATCATGGCGAGCGCGCCACGCTGCTCGAAGTAGGCCACCTTGCCCGGCATACCGAATCCTTCGCTGACCACGATCTTGCCCCGGACGTCGATGTCCGCGTCGCTGACGAAGCCCTTCGTGAACATCTCGTCGGCATTCTGCGCGTAGCGCGCCGGCACGTACGCCAGCGGCGCGGTCAGCCCATCGGGGTACGCCACACCCATCGCCATCGGCTTCGCGCGGTAGCTCACGTCGCCCACCGTCACCGACGCAGCGCCGGGAAGGCTCAGGAAGATCGTCGGCGTGTGGACCTCCACCGGCACGCCGTGCGCGCGCAGGCGCGCCACGATCTCCTCGGCGGCCGTGGCGACGTCGGTGGGATGCTCGCGCTTGAGCGTCTTGAAGCGCTCGATGAGTGGCCACGGGGCATCGAGAGAAACGTCGGCGACGGCCGCAGTGACGAGCGGGGAAAGCGACACAGGAGTTCCGGTGGGTGGGGGCGCGGGACGCTGCAGGCGAGCGCAGGAATCGAGACTGTGACGCAACGGGCGTCAAGTCGGCCGGCGCTGCAACACAGAACGTCGTCGGTGGCGTCACCGCTGACCGGAGTCGGCGCGCATGACGATCGCGCGGACTGGTTATCGATGCGGATACAACGACGCAGGCCACAGCGTTTCTGCTGTGGCCTGCGTGATTTCACTGCTTCGGCGGATGTCGGCGCGTCAGCGTCGTCACCCGCGGTGCATCACCACCCGCACATCACACATTGTTGCGGCGGCGGCGGGCGATGCCACCGAGGGCGATCAGTCCAGTGCCGAGCAGCGCGTACGTGGAGGGCTCCGGAATGACGCCCGGATCGCTGGGCGTGCCGGTGGTTGCTGCGAAAGTGGCGGTGGCGACACTCGACATCGTGAGCGCACCGGCCGAGGTGGCAAGGTTGATGAACTGCGAAAAGAACAGGTTGCTGCCCGTTGCCGTCTGGGGACCGTAGGCGGTGACCAAGTCATAGGTGGCCATGCCCGGCAGGCCTCTCAGATTGATCAGGTCACTCTTCGCGGTGTTACCGAAGCCCACCACGCCCGCACTCTTGTTGTTGAAGACGTACGCGCCGCTCACCGTCCCGCTTCCGACGGTGTTGATCGTGAAGTTCATCACGAGATTCTTTACCCCCGGAGTTCCAACGCCAAACGCGGCCGGGTCCACCGACGCCGTCGGCACCGTGACCGAGAATGAAAAACCGGTGCTGGCGAAGCTCTGCGCACCCAGGGTGCCACTGCCGACACCCGTGAACGTGTAGGTGATGTTCTGCGCGGCGGCCGAGAGAGCGCTGACGGCGGCGACGGCTCCGAGAACCAGGGAGCGGCGGAGGAGCGAGGCGAATCGGGTGCGCATGCGGGGAGTCCGTGGAAACGGGGGGAGTCACGATCGAGCCAGCGGCGCGTAATGACGCCCACCTGCCGATCTGCAGGTGCGCCGTTGCCGATGCGACAGCGCCGGCACGTCTGCCACAGCAGCAGGAGGCAATCGACATACCATGAACCAACCGGCCTCATCTCCCTCGCGTGGCGGCTCCGGCGGACGGTCAACGCGTGGCGCGCATCCCACACATTCTGCACAGTTCGTCGGACTGCCGAGACAGCTTCGGGTGTCCGTTCTCATCAAGCTTCGACATGCCGTGTTTTGTGATGTCAGACGTCGACGAACAGTTCAGACTTGTGTGCTTTCACGTGTTCCTGCTTCACCCAGCTCATACAGAGAGGGCGCGCCAGGCCCTTTCGACGCAGTGGAGCCAGCACGAGACCAAAACAGGACATGCGCTCCATCCGACGCGCACCCCACGGCCTGACCCTTGACAACTAAAGGATCAGCGCCCACCCTCCAGCAGTCCACGACGGAGCGTCCTTGAAGATCGTCTGCATCGGCGGCGGACCAGCCGGCCTCTATTTCGCCCTGCTCATGAAGCAGGTCGATTCGTCGCACGACATCACCGTCGTCGAACGCAACAAGCCGTACGACACCTTCGGCTGGGGCGTGGTCTTCTCCGACGCGACGCTGGAGAACATGCGGCGCTGCGATCCTGTCACGGCGTCGGCGATCGAACAGGCGTTCGCCCACTGGGATGACATCGAGGTGGACTTCCGTGGTCGCACCATCCGCTCCGGCGGTCACGGATTCGTCGGCATCGGACGTAAGCATCTGCTCAACATCCTGCAGGCCCGCTGCGAGGCGCTGGGTGTGGTACTCCGCTTCGACACCGAGGTGGACTCGGACGAGGACTTCCCCGACGCCGACCTGATCGTCGCCTCCGATGGCATCAACTCGAAGCTCCGCACGAAGTACGCGCACGTCTTCAAGCCCGACATCGTCACACGCCCCAACCGCTTCATCTGGCTTGGTACCACCCGCCTCTGGGACGCCTTCAACTTCACCTTCGAGAAGACTGCGCACGGCTGGTTTCAGGCGCACATCTACAAGTTCGACGATCGCACCAGCACCTTCATCGTCGAGACACCGGAGCCTGTGTGGAAGGCGCATGGCCTGGACACCGCTACACCAGACGAGTCGGTGGCGTTCTGCGAGCAACTCTTCGCGCGCACCCTCGACGGTCACGCCCTGATGACCAACGCCCGCCATCTGCGCGGGTCGGCGTGGCTCAACTTCCAGCGCGTGCGCTGCGAGACGTGGCATCACTTCAATGGCCGAAGCCACGTCGTATTGATGGGCGACTCGGTGCACACCGCGCACTTCGCCATCGGCTCAGGTACCAAGCTGGCAATCGAGGATGCGATCGAGCTGGCGGCGCAGTTCGCGACGGCGGGGCTCACACGGTGGCTCGGGGACACGGAGGACACTCTGGAAGTGGTGCTTCGCCGATATCAGGAGATCCGGGAAGTGGATGTGCTGCGCCTGCAGAACGCGGCGTGGAACGCGATGGAGTGGTTCGAGAACGTCGGCGAGCGCTACGCCGACTCGCTGCCGCCGGAACAGTTCATGTATTCGCTGCTCACGAGGTCGCAGCGCATCAGCCACGAAAATCTGCGGCTGCGCGACACGGCGTGGCTGGAATCATTCGAGCGCTGGTTCGCCGAGTCGTCGGGGATGACGCTGAATGCGGACACGCCGCCGCCGCCACCCATGTTCACGCCGTACACCGTTCGCAGCGTCACGTTGAAGAACCGCGTGATCGTCTCGCCGATGGCGCAGTACTCCGCCACCGACGGCATGCCCGGCGACTATCATCTCGTGCATCTCGGTGCCCGCGCCATGGGCGGTGCGGCACTGGTGATGGCGGAGATGACCTGCGTCAGTGCCGACGGCCGCATCACACCGGGCTGTCTGGGCATGTACACCGACGCACAGCGCGATGGGTGGAAGCGGATCGCCGACTGGATCCACGCCAACACTGACGCGAAGTTCGGCCTGCAGCTCGGGCACGCCGGCGCCAAGGGGTCCACGCGCGTGATGTGGGACGGCATCGACCAGCCGCTGCGCGCAGGCAACTGGCCGCTCATTTCCGCGTCGCCGCAGCAATATCTGGACGGCGTGAGTCAGCAGTCCCGTGCCATGACGCGCGACGACATGCACGAGGTCACAGCGCAGTTCGTCGCCGGTACGCAGCGCGCCGCCGATGCCGGTGTCGACTGGCTCGAGCTGCACTGCGCCCATGGTTACCTGCTGTCGTCGTTCATCTCGCCACTGACGAATACACGCACCGACGAATACGGCGGCACGCTGGAGAATCGGCTCCGCTATCCGCTGGAGGTGTTCACGGCCATGCGCGCCGTCTGGCCGGAGCATCTGCCGATGTCGGTGCGCATCTCCGCACACGACTGGGTACCGGGCGGCATCACGCCGGACGATGCGGTGGAGATCGCGCGCGCGTTCAGGGCGGCTGGCGCCGACCTGCTGGACGTGAGCTCGGGGCAGGTCAGCAAGCAGGAGCGGCCGGTATACGGGCGCATGTTCCAGACACCGTTCGCCGACCGCGTGCGCAACGAAGCGGGCATTGCGACAATTGCCGTCGGTGCGATCAGCGAAGCCGACCACGTGAACAGCATCATCGCCGCCGGTCGCGCCGATCTGTGCGCGGTGGCACGACCGCACCTCG
>JAYWIJ010000265.1:0-6947 GCA_043788935.1 Gemmatimonadaceae bacterium
TGTCGAAGAACCTGTCGGGTATCGCCAGCATGACGCGCCTGCCGGGCCTCATGTTCGTCGTCGATGCGAAGAAGGAGAACATCGCGGTCTCCGAAGCGAACAAGCTCGGGATCCCGATCATCGCCATCGCCGACACGAACGCCGATCCTGATCTGCTGACCGTGCCGGTCGCCGGCAACGACGACGCGATCCGTTCCGTCGAGCTGATCGCCCGCGCGATCGCCGACGTGATCGCCGAAGCCCGTCGTGAAGCCCCGACCCGTGTGGTCGAGGAAGAGTCCGAGGACAGCACGTACAGCTCCGACCGCGGCATGGAGTCGGCCGGTCGTGGTGATGATCGTGGACGTCGTGGTGGCCAGGGTGGCGGTCAGGGCGGTGGTGGTGGACAGGGTGCAGGCGGCGCCGGTGGCGCGGCCGGTGCACAGCGCCGTCGTCGTCGTGCCAAGCCCGAGGCCATTCAGGCGCGTCTGCGCGGTCCGGATGCCGCTCCTGCAGTCGAACCGACCGACGACGCGTCGTAAGCCGGCACGCAGTCAGGTGGTGCGGCTACCCGCACCACTGCGTTCGGAGTAAGCTTCCCGACGCCGCCGGCCTCAAGCCGGCGGCGTTTCCACAATCCCGATTGACGCGGTCTTCCGACCAATACCGACCATGAATTTCACGGCCAAGGACGTCCAGGAACTGCGACAGCGCACTGGCGCCGGCATGATGGACTGCAAGAAGGCACTCACCGAGAACGACGGCGACATCAACGCTGCCGTCGAGTACCTCCGCAAGAAGGGCATCGCCAAGGCCGAGTCGCGCGCCGGCCGCGCCACCAGCGAAGGGCTGATCGGCAGTGCGATCTCGCCCGATGCGACCACCGGTGTCATCGCCGAAGTGAACTGCGAGACGGACTTCGTGGCACGCACCGATGACTTCAAGGCGCTCGTCGACGTCGTGCTCGCGCATGCGCTGGCGACGGACGCTGCCGACGTCGACGCACTGCTGGCTGCGCCCGTCGCGGCTGAGGGCGGCAAGACGCTGGACACCGTCGTGAAAGAGCGTTCGGCCAAGCTCGGCGAAGTGGTCAATGTCCGTCGCGTGGCGCGCTACGCCACCAGCGGTGGCGCCACCGGCACGTACACGCACCACAACGGCAAGGTCGGCGTGCTGGTCGAATCGTCGCTCGGTGATGCATCCGTTGCCACCACCGAGCCGGTGCAGTCCATGCTGAAGGCCGTCGCAGAACATGCGGCCGCCATGAATCCGCTGGCGCTCGATCGCACGGGCATCGATCCGGAGCTCGTCGCCAAGGAAATGCGCATTGCCGAAGATCAGGCGCGTCAGAGCGGCAAGCCGGAAGCGATGATCGAGAAGATCGCGACGGGCAAGCTCGAGGCGTTCTTCAAGGACATGTCCCTGATCTCGCAGCCGTGGGTGCGCGAGCCGAAGAAGACGATCACGGATCTCGTCCGTGAGACGGGCAAGACGGCCGGCACGGAAATCACGGTCACGCGTTTCGTCCGCTTCGCCCTCGGCGACGCGTGAGCGACACTGGTGGTGCCGTCGCGGTGGCGGAGGCCGGCGAGTCCGGCATCCGCTATCCGCGCGTCCTCATCAAGCTCTCCGGTGAGGCGCTCGCCGGCGAGAAGAAGATCGGTTTCGATTTCGAACGCGTCGCCTTCTTCTGCGAACAGATCAACGAGGTCGTGGACCTCGGCTGTCGCGTGGGCCTCGTCATCGGCGGCGGCAACATCGTGCGCGGCGCGCAGCTTGCACAGAACGGCATGGACCGTGTCGGTGCGGATTACATGGGCATGCTCGGCACCGTCATCAACGCGCTCGCGCTGCAGGATCAGCTCGAGAAGCGCGGCGTCGACACGCGCGTGATGACGGCGATTCGCATGGAAGAACTGGCCGAACCGTACATCCGGCGTCGCGCCATGCGGCACCTGGAGCAGGGTCGGCTGGTGTTGTTCGCTGCCGGGACGGGCAATCCGTATTTCTCCACGGATACGGCGGCGGTGTTGCGTGGCATCCAGATGAAGGCCGACGTCATCATCAAGGCCACCAGTGTGGACGGCGTCTATTCCGCCGATCCGAAGAAGGATCCGAACGCGACCAAGTTCGAGACCGTCAGCTTCCGCGACGTCATGCTCGGCGAGCTTGCCGTGATGGACCAGACCGCCATCACGCTCTGCAAGGAAAACTCGCTGCCGCTGATCGTCCTCAACACTCACACTCCTGGCGCCATCGCCCGCGCAGTGCGTGGTGAACGCGTCGGCACCTTCGTGTCATGACCCAGGACATCCTGAAGGCCACCAAGTCGGGCATGGAGAAGGGCCTCGAGAACGCCAAGCGCGAATTCTCGACCGTCCGCACCGGCAAGGCTTCCCCGAACATGCTCGATACGATCATGGTCGAAGCGTACGGTTCACTCGTGCCGCTCAACCAGGTCGCATCGGTGTCGACACCCGAGGCGCGCACACTGCTCGTCACGCCGTTCGACAAGGGACAGGCGAAGCTGATCGAGAAGGCGATCCGCGAGTCGGATCTTGGCCTCGATCCGGCGCACCAGGGCAGCATCATCCGGGTGCCGTTGCCGTCGATGAACGAGCAGCGACGCAAGGAACTGGTGAAGGTCCTGCACAATCTGGCTGAAGACGGTCGCGTGGCGATCCGTCACGCCCGCACCGACGCCCGCGACAAGCTGAAGAAGCTGAAGAGCGTGTCGGAGGATGAGGTGAAGGCGGCCGAGAAGGATCTGCAGAAGCTGCATGATGACTTCATCGCCAAGATCGAGCAGGCCGTGAAGGCGAAAGAAGCCGAGTTGATGGAAGTCTGAGCACGTCCGTGGCCTCGACCTCCTCCGTCTCCACTCCCGACCTGCTCGAGCAGGTGCGGCTGGCGGGTACCCCGCCAAAGCACGTTGCCATCATCATGGATGGCAACGGCCGCTGGGCGCGCAAGCACTTCATGCCGCGTCCCCTGGGGCACCGTTCGGGGATGAAGGCGGTGCGCGAGGTCGTCCACGGAGCGATCGAAGCCGGTGTGGAGCACCTGTCGCTGTTCGCCTTTTCACAAGAGAACTGGCAGCGTCCGTCCACCGAAGTCTCAGCGCTGATGTCGCTGCTCGAGGAGTATATCGCCAAGGAAGTGGCGGAGCTCTCCGAGCGCGGTGTGCGCGTGCGCATTCTGGGTGAACGTGAGCGGCTGACCGATGGCGCACGGCACGCGGTTGAACTGGTGGAGCGCACCACCGCGCACAACGCCACGCTGCACCTGAACATCTTCATCTCGTACGGCAGCCGCACGGAGCTCGTGCGCGCCACGCAGTCGCTGGCACGTGACGTGGCCGAGGGCCGCCTGCAGCCCGATCAGATCGACGAAGACGCAATCAGCGGTCGCCTGATGACTGCTGGCATGCCTGACCCCGACCTGCTGATCCGAACATCGGGTGAGCAGCGCGTCTCGAATTTTCTTCTGTGGCAGCTGGCCTACACGGAGTTCTACATCTCCGGCGTGTTGTGGCCCGACTTCGGGCGACGCGACCTGTTCACGGCCATCCTGGACTACAAGCGACGCGAGCGTCGGTACGGGAAGGTTTCCGTCTGACAGGCATGTCCGAGCTCGCCAGGCGCGTGATCGTCGCGCTGATCATTGCACCCATCGCCGTTGCCGCTGCCTGGTTCGGTGACGCCGCACTCGCGGCGTTGCTCAGCGTCGTCGCTGGCGTGGCGGCGTGGGAGCTGTGCCGCATGGCGCGTGGCAGCGGCGTCGAGCCCCTCGAGCGGCTCACGATCGCACTGTCCGCGTTCCTGCCATTGCTCACACATGGCGTGCGGCTCGGCGTATTCCGACCGAGTGCGGCGGCATTCGCGCTCGGTTTTCTGACCATCGCGACGGTCACGATCTTCCGTCGCACGGTGGAGCAACGTCCGCTGCACGTGGTGGCGGTGAGCCTGGCCATCGTGCTCTACACCGGTGGCATGCTGAGCTTCGGATACGACCTCCGCTATCACAATTACGCGATCGGTCGCGTGGGCCAGTGCCTCGTGCTGCTGTTGCCGGTGCTGCTCACGTGGGGATCGGATGTCGGCGCGTTTTTCGTCGGACGCCTGTTCGGTCGACACAAGCTGATGCCGTCGGTGAGTCCGGCAAAGACGATCGAGGGATCCATCGGCGGCATGCTGCTGAGCGTGATCATGTGCTGGGGCTACGTGCGTGTGCTGCTGGCGCCGAAAGGCCAGCTCGGCCTCGCACCGTGGAGCATCGTGATGTTCGGCGTTGCCGTCGCAGTCGCCGCGCAGCTTGGCGACCTGTTCGAGTCGCTGCTGAAGCGGGAAGCGAAGGTGAAGGACAGTTCCGATCTCTTGCCCGGGCATGGTGGCTTTCTGGATCGCGTGGACAGCCTGCTGTTCGTGCTGCCGGTGGCGACCGTGTTGCTCAACCTGTTGCTGATTCCCGCTCCGCAGTCATGATGCGGCGCGGCATTGCGATCCTCGGCTCGACCGGGTCGGTCGGCACCACTGCGCTGCGCGTGCTCGCGCGGCAGCGGGAGCGGTTCGCCGTGCGCGCGCTGACGGCGTTCAGCAATGCTTCGCTGTTGCGGACGCAAGTGGCGGAGTACACACCCACCTTCGTCGGGATGGTGCGACCCTGCGATGCTGCCGACGCCGCCTGGGCCACCGGCGCGCAGTGCCTCATCGACGCCGCGACGCGCGATGACGTGCATACGGTGATCAATGCCGTCGTCGGCGCGGCGGGGATGCGCGCGACACTGGCTGCATTGCACGCCGGCAAGCGCGTGGCGCTCGCCAACAAGGAAACGCTGGTGATGGCGGGCAGTCTCGTGACGGCTGCGGCGAAGAGCGGGGGCGGCGAACTCGTGCCGGTGGACAGCGAGCACTCCGCGATCCTGCAGTGCATTGCCGGACGACCGATGAGCGAGGTGCGTCGCCTGATCATCACCGCCTCGGGTGGTCCGTTCCGCACATGGGATGCCGCGCGCGTGCAGGCCGCCACGGTGACGGATGCGCTCAACCATCCCACATGGACGATGGGCCGCAAGATCACCATCGACAGCGCGACGCTCGCGAACAAGGCACTCGAGGTGATCGAGGCGCATCACCTGTTCGGCATTCCGTACGACCGCATCGACGTGGTGGTACATCCGCAGAGCGTGGTGCATTCCTTCGTGGAATTCGTGGACGGCAGTGTGCTGGCGCAGCTCGGCGTGCCAAGCATGGAGCTGCCGGTGCTGTACGCGCTGACACATCCGGACCGCATCGAGGACACTGGTGTACCGGCGTTCGACCCGGTGGCGCTGTCGCCGCTGACGTACGAGCCGGTGCGCCATGACGTGTTCCCGGCGCTCGGCCTGGGTGTCAACGCCGGTCGCAAGGGCGGGGCGGCACCGGCGGTCTTCAACGCCGCGAACGAACAGGCCGTGGCACGCTTTCTGGATGGAGAGTTGTCGTTCGGCGGCATCGCGCGGGCCATTGCCAGCGCGCTGTCCGCCTGCGGCGATGCTGCGGGAGATACCCTCGAGGCACTGGTGGCGGCGGATGCAGCGGCGCGCGCCCACGTGCGGGAGTTTGCATGAACGTACTGCCGATCCTGTCACCCCTGATCGTCTTTGGATTGGTGGTGTTCGTACACGAACTCGGGCATTTCCTCGCGGCGAAGGCCGTTGGAATCTACGCCCCGGTCTTCTCGCTGGGATGGGGACGTCGCGTCTGGGGTCGCCGGCGCGGCGAGACGGATTACCGGCTCTCGCTGTTCCCGATCGGCGGCTACGTGCGCATGGCGTCGCGTGAGGACGAGTCGATGGCGGCGTTCGAGGGCGGCGGTGATCGCGGCTCGCTCGACGACACGTCGGCGGCGCCGAAGGGTGAACCCGGCGTGCCGTGGGATCCCGCGGCGATGGTGCCGTTCGGCCCGAAGGGCGTGCCGCAGGATCGCTGGTTCGAGTCGAAGCCGCTGTGGGCGAAGCTGGTGGTGATGCTCGCCGGCGTGACGATGAATTTCCTGCTCGCGATTCTCGTCATCGCGGGATTGCGCATGACGGCGGGCGTGGCTGATCCGTCGCCGGTCGTTGGCACCGTGCTGCCGGACATGCCGGCCGCTGCTGCCGGGCTGCAGGCGGGCGACAGTATCGTCTCGATCTCCGGCACGCCGATCCGCGAATGGACCGACCTGATCGGCGTTGTATCGACGAAGGCCGGTGTGCCGCTCGAGATCGCGCTGATGCGCGCGGGCGCGTCGCGCACGATCACGGTGACGCCACGCGTCACGGTGGACACCAATCCCGAAACCGGGAAGACGCGCACGCTGGGCCGTATCGGTGCGGGGGGCTCCCGTATGCGGTTGGGTCCGGGCGAGGCGCTCGGTGAAGGCGTTGCGGGCACGTGGGAGATCGTCGTGGCGACGGTGGACGTGCTTGGCGGCCTGTTTGCCGGTCGCGTGTCGCCGAAGCAGCTGGGCGGACCGCTGATGATCGCGCAGGCATCGGTGCAGTCGGCGCAGGCCGGCGGTCTCGAGGCCGTGCTGGGGCTGCTGGCGCTGATCAGTGTCAACATCGCGGTGCTCAACCTGCTGCCGGTGCCGGTGCTGGACGGTGGGCAGGTGATATTGGCCGTGCTCGAATCGGTGCGTGGCCGCCCGCTGGGTGAGCGCGCGAAGGGGATCGTGATGTACGCCGGCGTCGGGCTGGTGCTGTTGCTGCTGGTGACGACGACGTTCAACGATCTGGCCAGGATCGGGTCGCAGGTGCTGGGCCACTTCCGGGGCTGACCGCTCCGCGCGGAGGTCGTGGCGCCGCACGCTTTACTTCCGTACGTAGGGTCTGTATTGTTCAGGGCTTACGATCATTCAGGACATTCGGACGCGCATACCGCGCAGACCCAGGACCATGGCATTCGAAAAGGCTGCAGCAATCGAGAAGCACCGTCAGCACGAGACCG
>JAYWIJ010000266.1:0-6938 GCA_043788935.1 Gemmatimonadaceae bacterium
GCGGCACTCGCGTACACGCGGGTGTCGGCAGCGATGTTGTGGAAGGAGTATGCCGTGGTGACCGTGCATCGTCCGATGGAGCATCGGAATGGCGCTGCACTGTCGACCAGTAACGGTGGTGGCACGTACATTTTCCATCGTGTCGGCAACACCTGGCTGCTGCTCGTCATCGCGCGTTCCTGGGGCTGACGGTATTCGACCTGCGCCGGTGGCATGACGTATCGCGCTTCGGCGCATTGTTCTCCCGTTCCGTAGTTGGCATTCCTGACGTCGCGTCGCACACGCGATCTGACGTCGGTCACGTTTTCACTATCTGCGCATGACTGGTCCAGGGCCCCGCGAACGCATCCTGCCTCGCATGATCGACGAGGAAATCAAGGAATCGTTCATCAACTACTCGATGAGCGTCATCGTATCGCGCGCGCTGCCGGATGTGCGGGATGGGTTGAAGCCCGTGCACCGTCGCGTGCTCTACGCGATGAACGAAGCCGGGCTCACGGCCGGACGACCGTATCGCAAGTCTGCGACCGTCGTAGGCGATGTACTTGGCCGCTATCACCCGCACGGTGACAGCAGCGTGTACGACGCCGTCGTGCGAATGGTTCAGGAGTTCTCGCTTCGGTATCCGCTCGTTGACGGTCAGGGCAATTTCGGCAGCATCGACGGCGACAACGCGGCCGCATATCGCTACACCGAAGTCCGACTGACGCGTATCGCGATGGAGATGCTCGCCGACATCGATCGTGGCACGGTCGATTTTGGCGCAAACTTCGACGATACGCGTGAAGAGCCCAAGGTTCTGCCGTCGCGACTGCCCAACCTGCTGGTCAACGGCAGCACCGGAATTGCGGTTGGCATGGCCACCAATATTCCCCCGCACAACTTGCGCGAAGTGGCGGCGGCGATCGTGGCGATGGTCGACAATCCGGACATTGAAACCGACGAGATCCGCAAGATCATCACCGGTCCAGACTTCCCGACCGCCGGCTTCATCTACGGGCGCGCCGGCATCAAGGATTACATCGAGACAGGTCGCGGTCGACTGCAGGTTCGTGCTCGTGCGCAGATCGAAGAGAATGAGCGGGGCAGCAAGAGTCAGATCGTCGTCACCGAAATTCCGTATCAGGTCAACAAGGAACGGCTGCGTCAGCAGATCGTCGACCTCGTGCGCGAAGGCAAAGTGGCCGGCATCAGTGCCTTGCGTGACGAGTCGAACAAGGAAGGCATCCGGCTGGTGATGGAGCTCAAGCGCGATGCGATTCCACGCGTCGTGCTGAACCAGCTGTACAAGCACTCGCAGCTGCAGACGACGTTCGGCGTGATCATGCTGGCGCTGGTGCCCGACATCAAGACGCGGCAGCTGGTGCCGAAAGTGATGCCGGTGCGTGATGTGCTGCTGCACTACATCAACCATCGTCACGAAGTCATCACCCGCCGGACGCAGTTCGATCTCGACAAGGCGCTCGAGCGCGAACACATCCTGGAAGGGTTGAAGATCGCCGTCGACAACATCGATGAAGTGATCAAGATCATCCGCGCGGCCGACGATACGCCGACGGCCAGCCTCAGCCTGCAGACGCGTTTCGGGCTCTCGGAACGGCAGGCTGAAGCGATTCTCAACATGCGCCTCGCCAAGCTCACCGGTCTCGAGATCGACAAGCTCGAAGCGGAGCTGGCAGAAGTGCAGGCGCTGATCGCTGAGCTGCGCGACATCCTTGGCAGCCATGAGCGTCGCATGACGATCCTCAAGGCGGAACTGATGGACGTGGCCGAGACCTTCGGTGACGCCCGCCGCACCGAGATCGTGAGCGACGAGGGCGAGTTCAGCGTGGAAGATCTGATCGCCGAAGAAGATGTTGTCGTGACCATCTCGCACACCGGCTACGTGAAGCGCACGTCGGTGTCGCTTTACAAGCGCCAGCGTCGCGGTGGACGTGGCAAGACCGGCACGGGCCTGAAGGACGAGGACTTCGTCAGTCGTCTGTATATCGGCAGCACGCACGACTACCTGCTGATCTTTACCGACGACGGGCGCATGTACTGGCTCAAGGTCTACGAAATTCCGCAGTCGAGCACGAGCGCACGCGGCAAACCGATGGTGAATCTGATCAACGTCTCGCCCGAGACGCGGGTGCGTGCGGTGGTGCCGGTGAAGGATCTGCTCAAGATCACCGATGCCGACGAACGCTTCCTGTTCTTCAGCACGCGTGCTGGTACCGTGAAGAAGTCGCGCATGGCGGACTACACGAACGTGCGCAACAACGGCATCAAGGCGATCAAGATCGAGGCCGGTGACGAACTGATCGACGTGCAGGAAACGTCCGGGACAAACGACATCGTGCTGGCGACGCGCTTCGGTTTGAGCTGCCGTTTCCACGAGAGCGATGTGCGTGAGATGGGCCGCGATACGACAGGCGTGAAGGGCATCGAACTGCGGCCGGAAGATCTGGTGGTCGGCATGGTCGTGATCAAGCGCGATGCGACGCTGCTGGTCGTCACGGAGAAGGGCCTCGGCAAGGTCAGCGATGTGTCGGAATACCGCGTGCAGAAGCGCGGCGGCAAGGGCATCCTGACGCTCAACCGGACCGAGCGCACCGGCAACGTCGTGGCGCTGATGGAAGTCTTGCCGGAAGACGAGATGATCCTGATCACGAAGCAGGGGATCCTGATCCGCTCGTCGGCGGCGGAAGTGCGGAAGACCGGACGGAACGCGCAAGGCGTGAAACTGGTCGCGCTGGATGACGGCGACTCGGTGATCACCGTGGCCCGCGTGGTTCCTGAGGACAAGGATGTGGAGGGCGGCGCCGACGATGGCGAGCCGGGTGGTGGAGAGGGTGACGCCGGCGACGGCGGTGCCACGGACGAGTGACGGGTACCCGAATCGGGTGTGCACAGTGAGACGGCGGTCGGGGGGCGTGACCCTGCGGTACCCCCGGCCGTCTTTCCTGTGGTCCGAGTTGTGGTTCCCGATCTCTCTCCATTCCCGCCTGACGAGGCACGCACGGCGATGACAGCGCCACGAATCATCGTCGCCGACAGCGATCCTGCGGTGCAGCAGACCATTTCGTGGGTGCTGCGCGAGCATGGCTATGATGTGCGCGGCGTCATGACATGCGCCGCGGCCGTCGAGATCGCACGTGACTTCGTGCCGGATCTGCTGCTGCTCGATGCACAGCTGCTGGACGATGGCGGCGCCGACGCACTGACCATCATGAAGGGCGAGAGTCGCTGGCACGATCTGCCGGTGCTGGTCACGTCGACGCGCGCGCCAGAGGAAATTGTGGAACGGGCGCTGGCGAGTGGCGCGACCGACGTGGTGCGCAAACCACTGCGCTCCGGCGAACTGCTGGCCCGGATTGGTGCCAATCTGCGCACCCGTTCCGCGCTCGATATGACGCGACGTCAGCTGCTCACGACACAGGAAGCGCTGGCGCAGGCACGTGAGGAAGCGCAGACCGGCCGTACACTGATGGCGATCATGCGCGAAGTGAGCGCCGATCTGTCGAGCGAGGAGATCTATCACGTGCTGGTGCGGCGTGTCGCACGCGCGATCGGTCTTTTCCGGTGCTCGGTGGTGCTGGCGCGTCCGGGTGAAAATTCAGCGGTTGTGCCGGCGGCCTTCGACGACCCGACGCTGCGCAATCTGCCGATGAATCTCGAGAAGTATCCCGAGGTTCGCGTCGCACTGGAGGCAGGTCGTCCAGTGCTGATCCCGGACGTGATGGTGCATCCGCTGTTTGCGGAATTGCGGCAGCGCTGGGCGCGTGAAGGGACGATCGTCCCAACACGGAGCGTAGTTGCGTTGCCGTTCTTCATCGATCGACAGCAGGCCGGTGTGTTCCTGCTGCGACGCGGGATTGGGGAACCACCGCTGGATGACGAGGATGTGGCATTCGCCGACGCGGTCGTGAAGGCTGCAGTGGCATCGATTCAGCGTGCGCATCTGCTTGAATTGGCGCATGCGGACAACGTGCGGCTGGCGGCGCTGGCGCAGACCGATCCGCTGACGCAGGTCCTCAATCGTCGCGCACTGACAGACCGTCTGGTTTCGGAGCTGGATCGTGCGCGACGCTACGGTCACTCCGTTGCCGTGCTGATGCTGGACCTGGATCACTTCAAGCTGATCAACGACACGCGCGGCCATCTGGTGGGTGACGGTGTGCTGAAAGACACGGCCGAGATCCTTCGCAGTGCGGTACGCAGCGCCGACTTTGTTGCGCGGTATGGCGGCGAAGAATTCGTGGTCGTGCTGCCTGAAACGTCGCTCGATGGCGCCGTGACGTTCGCGGAGCGCCTGCGTGAGCGGATTGCCGGCACGACCTTTCACGGCGGTATGGGCGTCACGCTCACGCTGTCGGTTTCGATCGGCGTCGCACTCTTTCCCGGTCCGCGCATCACGTCGGTCGACGACCTGTTGTCTGCGGCTGACACCGCGCTCTATCGCGCCAAGGCCGACGGCCGGAACCTCGTGCGCCACTGAGTAGTTGGCCCGCTGATGCACGACGGGCTGGCTTCGCGCATGCAAAGCCAGCCCGTCGTGCATTCGTGCATTCGTGCGTCAGGCCGTCAGCGATCGGCGGGCACGATGATGTTGATCCGATTGCCGTTGCGCAGTACTTCGAAGCGCTGGTCAGTGCGCCGATCGATTGTGATGTCGATACCGCTTCCGTTCCGGACAGTGCGACCGGCGACTGACAGAATCACATCGCCGGCCCTGAGCGGGTCCCAGTCGCCGCAGAGGCGTCGGACCACGAGCAATCCGTTTTCGCTGCCACGCCCAAGCGTCTGTGCGAAGTCACTGTCGATCGTTGCCAGCACGAGACCACCAAGCCCGAGCGTCGCGCCGTCGGTCCGCCCGCGCATGGTGCCGCGTAGGGCGCTGTCCGAATTGCCGTTCGGCGAGCAGCTGCGTTCGGCGTCACGCTGATCGTCGCGCGCATCATTTCGCCGGTCATCGCGTCGGTCGTCACGCCGATCGTCCGCATCATCGTCATCATCATCCCGCGACCACGAATTGCGCATCTCGTTGGCGCGCACGCGCATCTGATCGCGCTGCACCCGCGCCATCTCCCGCTGGACTTCCGCCTGCGCGCGCGCCATCTCGCGCTGCACCTCGGCCTGCGCGCGTCCCATCTCGCGCTGAGTCTGCGCCTGCGCGCGCGCCATTTCCGAACGCTGCTGGGACAGCTCGAGATTGCCGCGCACACTGGCGCGAATGTCCGCCGACATTCCCTGCAGACCGTTGGTGCTGAAGGTGAATCCGTTTTCCTGCATCGGAACGACCGTCACAGTGCGACGACGGCCGTCGCTGAGCACGTCGAGCCGGACGGCCTGTGAATCCTTCGCAGCGTCGAGCGCGCGGCGGAGCCGCGATACACGTGCGTTGACCGCGTCGGCGGTGCCTGCATCGCCAACCGGGACGCGAAGATCGGTGCCGTCGATGCTGACGATCCGATCACCTTCGCTCAACCCCGCCTTGTCGGCGGCGCCGTTGCTGCTGATGCTGATGATCATCAATCCTGCGGTATCGCGCATCGAACCACGCTGCGCGAAACTCAAGCCGAGCACGCGGCGGCCGGTGCCCGTGATACGGGCGGCGGTCAGCACGCGAGCCACGGGTGACTCAGCCAGCGCCACACGATATGTGCTCTTCCGGCCGTCGGTCAGCACGATCAGCGTGAGGTTGTCGCCGGCGTCCTTCGTGCCAAGCAACCGGCGGAGGCGGCTTTCGGGGAGCGCCTCCGCTGCCGAATCACCAAGGTCGCTCGGGTCGACCCGCAGATCCACGCCGTCGGCCGAGACGATCCGCGACCCAACCCTGATGCCAGCCTTGTCGGCCGGCAGGCCCGTTTCCACGTCATCCACCAGCAGGCCAAGTGTATCGGCCGCGCCTGACGAGGTGCGGAGCGTGAGACCGAGGTAGCCGCGAGCGTCAGCGATCGTATTGTAGAATCGCAGCTGCCCACCCCATTCTCCCATGGGCGCCAGCACTGCGAGCGGCGGCATGGGTGGCAGCAGCGCCAGCGGCGCCTCGGGCGCATCCGGCGGCATGGGGGGCAACGGTGCGATCTGCGACTGTGCTGCGTGTGCCAGAAGCGGCGCGAGCAGACTGACCAACGCGAACGAACGAATGGCGTACGAGAGCTTCGTCATCTGGGTCTCCGGCGTTCAGACTGCCGTCGCGACGTGCGCCGGTCAGCGGATCGCCGGTCTGACAATCAGCGCAGCCCACAGGGTTGCCGCGCCCTCGGTCCAAGGCACCGCCGCACGCCGAACGGGTGAGACAAAACATCCCGCGCACGAAGACGCGGTGGCTCGGAGACCGGCAACTGCCACCGCCCGGCAACGCGGACAGCGATGGAGGGCAGCTCAGACCACGATGTTGAGCAGACGCCCCGGCACATAGATGACCTTCTTCGGTTCACCGACGACAAACTTGCCGATGTTCGGCTCTCGCAATGCTGCCGCGTAGACGTCGGCCTGGACCGCCTCCTTGTCCACCTGCACTGTGCCGCGCGTGCGACCGTTGATCTGGACGGCGATCGTGAGTGTGTCCGCGATCAGCAGTGCGGGATCGTACGTCGGCCAGGCGCAGTCGAAGATCGTGTCACTGTGACCAAGGAACTCCCAGCACGCCTCGGCGATGTGCGGGGCGAACGGTGCGACGAGTTGCAGGAGCGGCGCGACTTCATCGCGATGCACCACGCGTTCACTCGACCGCATCACGTTCACGTACTCCATCATTGCGGCGATGGCCGTGTTGTAGCTGAGCGCGGGAATGTCCTCGCCGACCTTCTTGATCGTTGCATGCAGCTTGCGCAGCACCGCAGCATCGGGTTCGCCGGTGGTGACACAGACGTGCACCGATCCCCAGATGCGATCGAGGAAACGGCGGACGCCGGTGATGCCGCTGTCCCGATAGTCGCCGCCGTCCTCGT
>JAYWIJ010000267.1:0-6934 GCA_043788935.1 Gemmatimonadaceae bacterium
GACGTGGACGGGATCGGGCTCTTCACCGAAAGCGACGGCACATTTCCGAATCATCACCCCGATCCGACCGTCCCGGAGAATCTCGAAGACTGCATCGCCGCGGTGCGAAAGGAAGGCGCAGAAATCGGTGTGGCGTTCGACGGCGACGCCGATCGCATCGGTGTGGTGGACCGCGATGGCCGCATCATCTGGGGTGACCACATCCTCATCCTCTACGCGCGCGACGTGCTCGCACGCACGGGAACGGGCCAGCCGATCATCTTCGACGTGAAGTGCTCGCAGGCGCTGCCGGACGCGATCACCAAGGCCGGTGGCGTTCCGGTGATGTGGAAGACGGGACACTCGCTCATCAAGGACAAGATGAAGGAGTTGCACGCGCCGGTGGCCGGTGAGATGTCGGGGCACATGTTCTTCACCGAGGGATTCTACGGGCACGACGACGCGCTCTATGCGGCCGCGCGCATCCTGCGCATCGTGTCCTCCAGCAACGGCAGCGTACGTGACATGCTGGCTGACGTCCCGTCGTACTTCAGCACGCCGGAACTGCGCGTGGATTGTCCCGACGACCGGAAGTTTTCGTTGGTCGAAGCGGCGTCGAAACACTTCCGGGCCACGCACGAGGTCATCGACGTCGACGGCGCTCGTGTGCTGTTCGGCGACGGGTGGGGACTGATCCGCGCCTCCAATACGCAGCCGATCGTCGTGCTGCGGTTCGAGGCGCTCACGGCCGAGCGTCGCGACGAAATCCGTGCAGAGTTCTACGCATGGCTGCGCACGCAGGGTGTCGCCGTCTGACGCGACGCCCTCGCCCGTGATACTGCGCCGCCGCGGGCTGCTGGCGTTCGTTCTCGCCATTGCCCTCGTGCTCGCCGTCGGGCGGGCATGGGGAGCGCTCGTCGGCGATCATGCGTGGTTCGACGCGCTGGGCTTCGCCGACATCTGGTGGTGGCGCACCAACGTGGCACTCTCGTTGAAGTTCGCTGCCGGGACGCTCGCCACGCTCGTCATGCGCGTGCATCTCGAGGCGATCAGGCGCTCGTTCGTGAGCGTCGTCGTTCCCGGCAGCGTCGGGAATCTCGAGTTCAATGGGGCAGTGCCCGATCGCACCATCTCGACGGTGCTCTGGCTCGCGTCGTTCGCCGTCGGCGTGCTGCTCACCGTGCCGCTCGACGATTGGGTGCCACTCGCCAGCGTGCTCGACGCGCGCCCGTTCGGGGAAGCCGATCCGTATTTCCAGCACGACCTCGCGTTCTGGACCGCGTGGCTCCCGCTCGAATTGCAGGCATACACGTGGACGTTGCTCTCGCACGCCGTGATGTCGATGCTCACGGTCCTGGGCTACGTGCTCACCCGCGGCGTGGGCACCGATGGGCGTGCATTGCGCGTCTCGCGGCACGCGCGGCGCCACATCACGGTGCTCGGTGCAGTACTGCTCGTGCTGATCGCGTGGAGCTATCGCATCGACGGCTTCGACCGCCTCGTGCATGGCACCGGAGGCGAGGGCGCGTTCGGCTTTGCCGATCATCGCGTGGGGCTACCCGGTGGCATCGTACTGCAGGTGATCTGCGTGGCCGCGGCGTGCGTCGTGACCTGGAGCGCGTGGTCCCGTCAGCCGCGCGCTGGCATCGCGGCCGTGACCACCGTGCTGCTGATGGCGCTGCTGCTGCGGCAGGGTATGCCGCTCCTCGCCGACAGCATCGAATCCGGCACCACGCCCGAGACTCGGGAGCGCCGTTATCTGGAAGCCGGTGCGAGCTTCACACGGCGCGCGTATGAAGCGGATCGCGTCATCGCGGCACTGCCTGGGGACACCGCCTCGCTCGCGACGGCGCCGTTGTGGGATCGCGCCACACTTCCCGGATTCTCGGCGACGCACATCAGCGCACTGCTCGGCTGGAACGCGGTAAATGGCATGCCGGATGGCGTCGCGTTCGAGCAGCTGCGGCTGAACGGACTGCTGCCGACGTGGCGGACGATGCCGGTCGATCTCTTCGCACGTGAGCCGTTTCGCCAGGTGAGCCCCACGACGGGTTTCACATTGCCGCCAATCGTCGTGAGTGACTCGGGACGGGGATATGCCCTCGTCAGCGATCCGCAACGTCGTATCGCCGCGCCGCCGATCGAGCGTGGGACGGCACGCCTTGCGCACGCATGGAACCAGCAGAATCTGCGGCTGCTCTTCAGCACGGTGCCGCAGCCGTCACCCGTACTCGTCACCGAGCGTGACGTGCGCGAACGCGTGGCGCTGCTGACACCGACGCTGTATCCCAGCGCGCATCTCTCGCCGCTGCTGTACGCCGACTCGCTGCTGTGGGTCGTCGATCTGTACGCAACGAGTGGCTTCTATCCGCTCAGTGAGCATCTGCAACTCGACGCGCAGGATGTGGCCGCAGCGCAGTACGCCGCGACGGCGATCGTCAACGCACACAGCGGTCGCGTCACGCTCGTCACCGAGCGTCGCGCTCCGGTGCTCGCACAGCGCGCACTCGAACGGCTGACACGCCATGTCCTGCCCGTTGCCGCGCTGCCCGAAGCACTGCGCCGCGCGCTGCCGCCGCGCGCCGATGCGCTTGCCATCGAGGGCGCGATCGCGGCGCGCTACGGATCCCGCACGGTGCAGGACGACACCGCGGCGTTCACGCGTCGCGGCGGCACGTTGCTGGAGCTGTCACTCGTGCGAGGCGAACCGTCCGACAGCAGCATCAGCACCGACGGCTATGTACCGGTGTGGCTGCCCACGCGGCGGACCTTTGCACTCACCACTGCAGCCGTCGATGCGCGCGGCGCCGTGCGCGGTGTGCTCATCGCACCAGGCGGCGAAGACCGTCGCACACGGTGGATGCCGAGTGATCAATCTGCGCCGTACGACGCCGTCCTCCGTGCCGCACGGGACGTGGCGGATTCGCTGCGGCAGCCGGGAAGCCTCACGGGTGCACGGCGCGGGTCGACACGCGTGCTCCCGGGCCCCGGCGCCCCCCGGTTCCTGACGCCGTTCCTCAAACTGCGCGATGGTCGGCCGAGCCAGCTTGCGGCAGTGCTCATCACCGATGGTGTCCGGCGTGGCCTTGCTGCCGACGTTCCCGAGGCGATCGTCACATGGCGCGAGGGCGCTCGGTCGACGATACCGTCCACGGCCGCCGCGTCGATGTACCGGCAGATGCGCGACGCCCTGCAGCGGGGCGCCTGGACCGAATTCGGTGCCTCCTTCGAGGCGCTGGGGCGCGCACTGGGCGTGTCACGCGACTCCGTGCCCCAATGATTCATGATGTCCGCCGGTTATCTTGACGCCGGCCTCCCGGTGCCCGCTTTGGGCATCGTATCCATCCCCGTCCTGCCGAGTGCGTTGCGGTCGGGGCCTCCGTTCAACGTCACAGTCGCTGCAATCACCCGATCGCAGATGGAGCGTGTGTGAACTTACATGAATATCAGGCCAAGGAGATCCTGCGCCGCCATGGCGTACCGATCCCCGATGGCGACATTGCCACCACGCCCGACGCTGCTGAGGCGCTTGCCGTCAGGTACGGCGTGCCCGTGATGGTGAAGGCGCAGGTGCACGTTGGTGGTCGCGGCAAGGCCGGCGGCGTGAAGTACTGCGCAACGCCGGCAGCAGCGCGTGAGAAGGCCAGCGCGATCCTTGGCATGGACATCAAGGGACTGATCGTCCAGAAGGTGCTGGTCACGATCGCCGAAGACATCGGCAGCGAGGCGTACGTCGGCATCATCGTCGATCGCGCCACCAAGAAGCCGGTCTTCATGGTCAGCGCGGCCGGCGGCATCGACATCGAGGAAGTCGCCGCCAGCACCCCCGAGAAGATCAAGTACCATCCCGTCGATCCGCGTTACGGCTTGCGCACGTTCGAAGCGATGGAGATGGGCTTCTTCCTGTACGAGGACGTGAAGCAGGCGCGCGCCGCTGCGAAGATCATGCAGCAGCTCTACGCCGCCTTCATCGAGAGTGGCTGCTCGCTCGCCGAGATCAATCCGCTGGTCGTCACACCCGCAGGGAAGGTCGTGGCGGTGGATGGCAAGATGGTGATCGACGACAATGAGCTGGAGCGCCTGCCGGCGATCGAGGCATTGCGCGACGAAAGCAGCGAGGAAGCCAGCGAAGTGGACGCGCGCAAGGCGAACCTCACGTTCATCAAGCTCGATGGCAACGTGGGCTGCGTCGTCAACGGCGCCGGGCTGGCGATGGCCACGATGGACCTGGTCAAGTACTACGGCGGCGATCCGGCGAACTTCCTCGACATCGGCGGCTCGTCGAATCCCGAGAAGGTCGTGAACGCGCTGCGCATCATCACGGCCGACAAGAACGTGAAGGCCATCCTGTTCAACATTTTCGGTGGCATCACGCGCACCGACGACGTGGCCAACGGCATCGTGACGGCGACGAAGGCCAACCCGCTGACCGTGCCGATCGTCATCCGACTCACCGGCACCAATGAAGAACTCGCCATGAAGATCCTCACCGAGAATGGCTTCAGCGCATCGTCCGACATGGACGAAGCGGTGCAGAAGGCAGTGGCGCTCGCCACGGGAGCGGCCACGTGAGCATCTTCATCGACAACGACACCACACTGCTGGTGCAGGGCATCACGGGCCGCGACGGCTCGTTCCACGCCAAGCAGATGATGGAGTACGGCACGAAGGTCGTCGCCGGCGTGACGCCCGGAAAGGGCGGGCAGCGGTTCGAGGAGACGGTCCCGATTTTCAACACGGTTGCACAGGCCGTGGCTGCGACGGGCGCGAACACGTCGGTGATCTATGTGCCACCGCCGTTCGCGGCGGATGCGATGATGGAAGCGGCCGCCGCCGGCGTGAAGCTCATCGTGTGCATCACCGAGGGCGTGCCGGTCCTCGACATGACCAAGGTCTATCCCTACGTGAAGGAGATGGGCGCACGCCTGCTCGGCCCGAACTGCCCGGGGCTCATCACGCCCGGCCAGTCGAAGGTCGGCATCATCCCCGGTCGCATCTGCACGCCGGGTCCGGTCGGTGTCGTCAGTCGCTCGGGGACGCTGACGTACGAGATCGTGAACCTGCTCACCAAGGCCGGCATCGGGCAGAGCACCTGCGTCGGGATCGGTGGTGACCCGATCAACGGCACCAACTTCATCGACGCGCTGGCGGCCTTCGAGGCCGACCCGCAGACGAGGGTCGTGGCGATGATGGGAGAGATCGGTGGCACCGATGAGCAGGAAGCAGCCGAATTCGTCCGCACGAAGATGACCAAGCCGGTGGTCGGCTTCATCGCCGGCCAGACCGCACCGCCGGGCCGCCGCATGGGACACGCCGGGGCGATCATCTCCGGGTCGGCCGGCACCGCAGCCGAGAAGCTGGAAGCATTCGAGAAGGCCGGCATGGGCATCGCCAAGCGGCCGATGGACTTCGTCGAGCTGGTCAAGGCTCGCCTGTAGCTTTCGGCCCGAACGAGTATCTTTGCGATGCGCCCGGCCACCAGGTGACCGGGCGCGTCCTTTTTGCCACCACCGGCGCCCTCCGGCGCCTGCAACACTCTGGAGCGGGAAACATGGCTGGAAATCGTACCCTCACCATCATCAAGCCGGACGCATTCGGGGCACAGAAGGCCGGCAAGATTCTGGCGCATCTCGAAGCGCAGGGCTTCGTCCTCAAGGCTGCCCGCGTCATGCACCTCACGCCGGAGCAGGCGGGGCAGTTCTACGAGGTTCACAAGGAGCGCGGCTTTTTCGGCGAGCTGGTCGAATTCATGACGTCGGGCCCGTGCATGCCGATGGTGCTGGAGAGGGCCGACGCCGTGGCCTCGCTTCGCGTGGCGATCGGTTCGACGGATCCGGCCGAGGCGGCTGAGGGCACCGTGCGCAAGTTGTTCGCCGAGTCGAAGGGCCGGAATGCGATCCATGCCTCGGACTCGGATGAGAACGCCGCGATCGAAGCCGCCTTCTACTTCCCCGAGTTGGGCTGAGGCCGTTTCCACCGCCTCGACGGTAGCGGAGGGGCGGGTTCGTAGCCCCTTCGGATGATGGTGAGCTAAGTGACGACGCCGTGGGCACTTGTCTGGTGCGCACGGCGCGTCTATTTTCCACGGCTATGCTGTCAGTGGATATCCGGAGTCTCGAGGGTGGAGCGGTCGCGGTGGATGGGGCGCTGGCGCCCGACGACGCGGTCTGGCTCGACGGAGATATCCGGCCGAGTTCGCCGGTGACGGTGCACGGTCGGCTCTCGAGTGCGGGGGAAGGGCGCTTCTACTTCACCGCCGATTTCGAGGGAACCGCAGTTGGAGAATGCACCCGATGCCTGATCGAGGTGTCGGTGGGGGCAGGCGATTCGATTCAGTGTCTCTTCGTCGAGTCGGACGAGGAAGGGCTGGACGATGACCCTGATGTATTCCTGCTGGATCGCAAGTCGAGTCGTATCGACGTGCGCCCTGCAGTGCGCGAGGGGTGGCTTCTTGCAGTCCCGCCTTTCGTGTTGTGCCGTGATGATTGCAAAGGCCTGTGTCCGACCTGCGGTGTGGACCGCAACACGACTGCCTGTGACTGTGCATCGGTTGGTGATGCGCGGTGGGCAGCGCTCAAAGAGCGCGCAGCCGACTCTTGATTCGTCTTATCACCGGGAAGTGACCCATGGCCGTACCGAAGCGCAGGACATCCAAGCAGCGCAAGCGTCTCCGCAACACGCACAAGGTTGCGCCGCGGATCGTGATCCAGAAGTGTCCTCAGTGCTCCAGCATGAAGCGTCCCCATCGCGTGTGTGACGAGTGTGGATACTACGGCGGTGAGCAGCGGATCGCGGCCCGGGAAGGCTGAGCCTTGGCCCGGATTGCCCTGGATGCGATGGGTGGCGATTTCGCCCCCACCGCACCGGTGGGTGGCGCACTCCTCGCCCTGGCTGATCTGGGCTCCGAGCACCGCATCCAGCTGATCGGCCGGGAGAGCGAAATCGCTGCGGCACT
>JAYWIJ010000268.1:0-89212 GCA_043788935.1 Gemmatimonadaceae bacterium
ACGAGCTTCTGCGAGATGTCGTCGGCATCGTAGTTGCCGGCCAGGTTCGTGTCGGTGGCGGGATCGAACGCATCGGTGTCGATGCCGTTCAGAATGCCCGTGACCCGGTCACCGCGACTGCGCAGCAGCCCATCGAGCCGCTCGCCGTATTCGCCCGTCATGATCTCCTGCGCATACGTCGGGCTCACCGTCGTGACGACATCGCTGTACACGATGCCGCGCGCCATGAAGTTGAACGTGCCCGCGGTGCCGGGGCCCATGCTGTTCTCGATCAGTCCACGCTCGTTGAGTCCCGCCACGCCCAGTGTCTCGGGGCTGAACTGGCCCTGGTACTGCAGGTTGTGGATCGTGAACACCGACGCGATGTGACCGAAGGTGTACGCGTAATACGTCTGCAGATAGTTGGCGACGAGTGCGGCATGCCAGTCGTGCGTGTGCACCACGTCGGGCTGCCAGCGATCCACCTCGCGCAGCTGCTGCATGAGCGCCAGCACTCCGCGCGAGAAAAGCGTGAAGCGCCGATTGTCGTCACCATCGCCGTAGATGCTGCCGCGTTCGAAGGCGGCCGGAATGTCCAGCAGATACGTCGGCACCGCACCGTCCAGCGATTGCCATACCCGCATCTCCTCGGCGCGCTCACCGATCGGCAGGAAGGTGGCCGACAGGGGACCATCGACGGCGAGACCGCGGTCACGCAGCTGGCGATAGTACGGCATCACCACGCGCACGTCGTGTCCCAGCGCGCGCAGCGCCGCCGGCAGCGCGCCGGCCACGTCAGCGAGCCCACCGGTCTTGATCAGCGGGGCGACTTCAGCAGCGACAAACAGGACGTTCATGCGTGCGGTACCGGTCGGACGACAGGAACGGATCGGCGGCGCCTGGTGCGGGCCGGAGGGTCCCCGGCACTATGTACCGGGGGCCACGCCGACGCCACTGTGACACGTCGCGCTGACCGCCCTTTCAGTCGTGTGGGATCGTCCCCCGCACCAGTGCCCTACCGCAGTCGTGGACCGGCGACCAATATCACGCACGTCGCGCCCGTCCGCGCCGTTCTCCCATCACGCACCCCCGTCATGACGACTGCACACCGATCGGGCACCATCGCCCGCAATGCCATGGCGTACGTGCTCGCGGGCGGTCGCGGATCGCGCCTGTACGAACTGACCGACCGGCGCGCGAAACCGGCCGTCTATTTCGGCGGCAAGACGCGAATCATCGACTTCGCCCTGTCGAACGCGCTCAACTCGGGTATCCGCCGCATCGGTGTGGCGACGCAGTACAAGGCGCACAGCCTCATCCGCCACCTGCAGCGCGGCTGGAACTTCCTGCGCCCCGAGCGCAACGAAAGCTTCGACATTCTCCCGGCGTCGCAGCGTGTGAGCGAGACGCAGTGGTACGATGGTACGGCCGACGCAGTGTATCAGAACATCGACATCATCGAAGCGTACGGGCCGGAGTACATGGTGATCCTCGCCGGTGATCACATCTACAAGATGGACTACGAGCTGATGCTGCAGCAGCACGTGGACCAGCATGCCGACGTGACCATCGGCTGTCTCGAGGTGCCGCGCATGGAAGCCACCGGCTTCGGCGTGATGCACGTGGACGACACCGATCGCATCGTCACCTTCCTCGAAAAGCCTGCCGATCCGCCGGGCATCCCGGGCAATCCGGACATGGCGCTGGCCAGCATGGGCATCTACGTCTTCAAGACGAACTTTCTGTTCGAGCTGCTGCGCCGCGATGCCGCCATGGAAGGATCATCCCGCGACTTCGGCAAGGACATCATCCCGTACGTGGTCGAGAGCGGAAAGGCCGTGGCGCATCGTTTCAGCCAGAGCTGTGTGCGTGCCGCCAGCGAGGGCGAGGCCTACTGGCGTGACGCGGGCACGATCGACGCGTATTGGGAGGCCAACATCGACCTCACCACGGTGGTGCCGTCGCTCGACCTGTATGATCACGACTGGCCGATCTGGACGTACAGCGAAATCACGGCGCCGGCCAAGTTCGTGCACAATGACGAGACGCGTCGAGGCCTGGCCGTGAATTCGCTGGTCAGCGGCGGCTGCATCGTGTCGGGCGCGCAACTGCAGAAGTCACTGCTGTTCACCGGTGTGAAGGCGCATTCGTACGCCTTCCTCGATGGCGCGGTGGTGCAGCCGTACGTGGACATCGGACGCGGCGCGCGACTCCGCAACGTCGTCATCGACCGCGGCGTGATCATCCCGCCGGGGCTGGTGGTGGGCGAAGATCCCGTGCTCGACGCCCAGCGCTTCCGTCGCACCGACAAGGGCATCGTGCTGATCACGCAGCCCATGCTCGACAAGCTGACGTAAGTCGTGCGACTCATGTCGACACGCGCCGCCTACGCGCACCGCGCCGTCACGCGTGGCTCCCGTGTGATCACGGCAGTCGTGACGGTGATCGTTGCCGGCGCGCTCATCGCTCCCGCCGCCGGTGCACAGGCACTCCGGCAGATCGGGCAGACCGCCGCCGGCAACCCGGTGCTGGTGGAGCAGCGTACGGTGAAGCGCGAAGGGACCATGCTCAACGCAACCGTGCGCGTGAAATTCGCGAAGGCGGTCCGTGCGCCGGATGGCGACTGGTGGAGTTCCCGCACACGGCTGACCCTCGACTGCAGCAAGCGTCAGGTCAAGGTGCTGGAAAACTGGTACTACGGTGACACGACGTGGCGACGCGTCACGAGCCACAACACGCCCGGTACACCGGCGTTCGGCACCGTCATGGGCGGTTCGATGACGTCGGTGGCATACGATACGCTCTGCCCCGCGCGCTGAAATCACGCTCGGCATTGCCTGAACGCGAGAAGCCCGGTGCGCAGCAATGCTGCACACCGGGCGTTTCATTCAACGCAGATCTCGCAGGCTCAGCGATTCAGATCGTGACGGGTCTCGCTGCCGTCGCTGAGATCATCGCTCGCACTGCTCAGCCCCTGATCTTCGCGCTGACGGGCACGAGTGCGCTCGTCCTGGTCCGCCCGCATGAAGTAGGCGTCGTCATCACGACCCTCACGACGCTTGCCGAAGAACGAACGATCGTCGAACGTGCGATCGTCATAGAACGGGTCGCCGGTGTTGCTCTGCGAATCGGACGGCCGTGCAGCGCGCATGACGTCGCTGGTGGCCATGCCACCGGTGCCGAGTCCGCTGTTGTAGCCACCGACCACTTCGGTCTCATAATCGCGGGTCATGCGGTCCTGCTTGCGATCGTAGGCCGGAATGCCGACCATCTGCGCAGCTTCGGCGCTCAGCACGACGTTGTCATCGTCGTCATCGAGCCGTGCGACACCGATCGGAACCAGCACGTAGCGACCGGCGCCGTCGGCATCGCGATGCGTCTCGTCATGCGAAGCGATCTGTTCCTCGGCGCGCATGGTCGCGTCCGTGATGCCGTGCGCGCGCAGAGTTGACGGGCGACCAACATCCTTCGCCACGTCCCTGTCGAGCTTCACTTCGATATAGCGCACCTTCATGGCGGCCGTGTCGATCAGCAGGTCCTCGACTTCGCCAACCTTCGTGCCGTCAGCGCCCCGCACATCCCATCCGCGGATGTCCGGCTCACCTTCGGCGATCGAGAAGTCGTCCAGATCGTCGAGATGCACCAGCTGTCCCGCGGCGGTGGTATTCAGTGAATCATTGTCGCCCAGCGTGACGCGATTGTCGCGTTCGATACGGTCGTCATGTGCCATCGGTGATCGCCTCAGGTATTCAGGAGAATCGGCGCAGCAACCGGCGCCGTCATCGCCGGCAACGCGCCGGTCGTCGTGCCCTGCGCGCCCTGCGTCTGATTGCCATTGGTGTCGTTGTCACGCGTCGCCATCCAGGCGATCAGCGCAACGAGCAACACGCCCAGCACGATCCACATCGTGTTGGACTTCTTTTTCTTTTCCACGTGAAGCTCTGCCATGACCCGCTCCGACATTGCCTGAATTGTTGAGAAAGCCACCAGGGTCGCGGCATCGCGTCGCGTGGTCCCGGCCCATCGTACAAACACTCTCCGCACATCAGGTGCCAGCGGCGAGCCGTCAAGCCCGCTTCCGCACTGACATCACAGGCGGATCAGGGACGCGCACGAAGTCAACGCGATTCAGTGGCTGTCGCATTTCTTCGCATGTAGCTTATATTTTTTCCGGACGCGTTTTACCACGTCACCGGGCAGCAACTGATAGTGCGCCGGACGCCGCGCTGCGAAATGCGCCCGAACGGATTACGTCGTCTTGAGCCGTTCGGACGATGACGGCTGTACACCATCGGGGAGCATCTCGATCGTCCGTTCGACCCGAACGGCACCTTTGCTGGGCCTGATCGATCGGCCACGATTGCGCGCATTCACCTCGGTGAACTCCGCGCCGAGCAAAAGGATCAGCGACGAGTAGTACACCCACAGGAGGATGAGTACCAGCGAACCGGCGGAACCGTAGACGGAAGCGGTGGCGGCGCGTCCGAGGTACCACGCGAGCACGATCTTGCCGAGCACGAACAGACCCGCCGTGATCAGTGCGCCGAAGCGCACGTCCTTCCATTCGATCTCGACGTCGGGCAGGAAGCGGAAGATCGCGCCGAACAATGCTGCCACGATCGCGAACGCCGTCACGTTGCTGAGCAGCGTCCAGAACAGTGCCGGAATCGGTATGAAACGCGAGATCAGGTCGCTTGCGATCTGCAGGCCGGTGGTCAGGATCAACGAGGTGAGCATCAGGAATCCGATGATCAGCACCATGCCGAAGCTCTGCAGGCGATCACGCAGCAGCGTCCTGATCACGCGACCTGGCTTCTGCTGCACGCTCCACACCGTGTTCAGGGCATCCTGCAGCTGTCCAAACACGCCGGTCGCGCCAAGGATGAGCACGACGACGCCGGTGATCGAGGCGATGATGTTGTCGCTGGGCTCGCGCGTCTTGAGCACCATGTCCTGAACGGCGTCTGCCGCATCAGCGCCGATGCTGGAGCGCAGCGTCTCAGCGAGCAGTCCGCTGGCTGCCTCCTCGCCGTAGAATGCACCGGCGATGGAGATGGCGATCAGGACGAGCGGTGCGAGCGAGAAGACGGAGTAATACGAAAGTGCCGCGCTGAGCCGCAGCACGCGATCATCGAGCGATTTGTTGACGACGTCCTTGATGAGCTGCACGACCTGCATAGACAACCTGCACCGCTACGAGTCTGTCCGCGGCCACAACGCGCGCGAATCTGTGCGCGATCATGCACGATGCACGCCGCAGTGACTCAGCGTCGTCCAGAAATGCCGTACTTCGCGAGGATGCGCCGCACCTCATCGATGGGCAGGGCCTCGACGCGGGCGAAAGCGCCCTGCTGCGTGGTGGCGCGGAACAGCGAGTTGTACATCGCCTCGACCGTGGCATCCACGACAGGCTCGAAGAGATCACCGACGCGTTCGTTGCCGAGCTCCATGGTCGCGATCGAGTCGGGTGGCGTGCCCGATGACCCGACTCGGCCATTGCGACGGACTGCGGGATGCGTGGAGAACGCGATGACGTAGTCGCCTGAGCCGTTGGACGCGTACCCTCCCGTCCGACTGATACCGAGCAGCGCCCGGCTCGCCACGCGCCGCAGGCTGCGATCGGAGAGCGGTGCATCGGTCGCCACCACCACGACGATCGATCCACTCGCGCCTTTGTCACGATTCGGCGTGATACCCGCACGACCGATTTCGCGGCCCACCGGAATGCCCTGCACCGTCAGGTCGGCCCAGTCACCGAAATTCGATTGAACCAGCACACCGACCGTGTAGCCGCCGCGCGCGATCACGCGCGAGCTGGTCCCGATGCCACCCTTCCAGCCAAACGCCACCGTGCCCGTGCCCGCACCGACGGCGCTCTCGTCCACGGCACCGCCTCGTGCGCTGGTGAGTGCTCGCACCACGTCGCTGTCGGCGACGGGCATGCTGCGAATGTCGTTGAGTGCCCAGCCGTCGTTGGTCTCGCCCACCACCGGATTGATGCTGCGCACGTTCTCCATACGCGGCTGCTTCAGCATCCACGTGGCCATGCTTTCGGCCACGCGCCACGAGCAGAGGGTGCAGGTGAGGGCGATGGGCGTCTCGAGCTCGCCGAGTTCCGTGAGCTGCGTGATGCCGACGAACTTGCCGAAGCCATTGCCGACCACTGCGGCGGCGGGGACGCGACTTTCGAACGCGTTTCCGCCATGCGGCGCGATGATCGTCACACCGGTGCGCACTGAATCGCCGCGGCTGACCGAGGCGTGACCCACGCGGACGCCGGGGACGTCGGTGATGGCGTTGAGTGGTCCCGGCGACGCCGTCCCGATCACGATACCGAGCTCGCGGGTGCGCGGACGCTCCTGCGCGGCGAGCGCACCGCTGATGCCTACGAGCAGCATGCTGGCCTGCGTGACGCGCGAAACAGAAGAGGGCAGCGACAGTACGGCATCTCCGGCGTCGTGCGCGCAGAGGTCTGCGCGCGGGTGAGCCGCGTCGGCACGCGCTGAGAAAACACGAGACTGCCAGACGCGATGGGAATAGACTAATTTTCTCTCAGTCTAACGGACTTTGGCTTTGGTGCGGTTCACCGCGCGGGGCGCATCACCTTCTGCACCAAAACCGGGGACACTGAATGGATCGACGCCGCATCGTGATCGTCGCACGCGACGAGGCAAGCCAGCAACAGCTCAGCCGGGCGCTCGTTCTCCTCGGGTACAGTATCGCTGGCATCGTCACGGCGTTCGCGGAAGCCAGCGACGCGATCCGGGTAGCGGATCTGGTGCTCGTGGACGACAGCGACGACGGCGCGCAGGACGCGATGCAGCGAGCGGCCATCCGTGAAGGGAGCAGCGTGCCGGTGGTGTTCCTCGGCGGCCACACGCCCGACTGGGCGGCCATGCCCGATGCGACCGTCATGCATGGCGTGATCTCCCGCCCGTATTCGTCGCGTGAGCTGCAGTGCACCATCGAGCTCGCGATCAGCCGTCGTGACACGTCGCGCGCGATGGACGTGGCCGAGGAGCGCTTCTTCGACATCGCCATCGACCTGCTCTGCCACCTCGATTTCAGCGGCTACTTTCGCCGCCTCAATCCGGCCTGGGAACACACGCTCGGCTTTTCGCGCGAGGAACTGATGGCGCGACCGTTCATCGAGTTCGTGCATCCCGACGACCGTGAGCGCATGCTCTCGCAGAACCGCCAGGTGCGTGAGGGCGACATGGCCCGCTCGTTCGAGAACCGGTATCTCTGCAGGGACGGCAGCTACCGCTGGCTGCGCTGGAACGCCGCGCCCGACACATCGCACCGCACCATCTATTCAGTGGCACGCGACGTGACACAGGAAAAGCAGGCGGCCGCCGATCGGGACGCGCTGCTCGCCAGCCTGCAGGCAGCACTGGCCGAGGTCGAGACGCTGCAGCAGATCCTGCCGATCTGCTCGTACTGCCGCAAGGTCCGCGACGACGAGAACTTCTGGCACTCCGTCGAGACCTACCTCTCGGTGCACACCAATACGCGTCTCAGCCACGGCATCTGTCCGTCGTGCATGGTCACGGAAATGGAGCCGCAACTCCGCGCGCTCGAGGGCGACGACCCGCTGCCGCCCTGAGAGGGCGGGCACCGACCGCGGCCCAACGGGTTAAGATGAAATCATGACACCCTGGGTCACCCGGCTGATCGTCGCCAACATCCTCGTCTTCGTCGTCCAGCTCACGTTTCGCGGCGTGACGACTTACCTCGCGCTCGTGCCAGCCCTGCTGCTCGAGCGCCCGTGGACGCTGTTCACGTACATGTTCGCGCACAGCACCGCCGGCCTCACGCATGTGCTCTTCAACATGCTCGGCCTGTTCTTCTTCGGGCCGCGCGTGGAGATGCGGATCGGCAGTCCGGCGTTCATCCGGCTGTACCTGATTGCGGGTGTCACGGGCGGCCTGCTGTCGTGGCTGATCACGCCGTACGCGCCCATCGTCGGTGCATCGGGTGCCGTGTTCGGCGTGCAGCTCGCGTTCGCGATGTTCTATCCGCGCGACAAGATCTACATCTGGGGCGTGCTGCCGGTCGAGGCCCGTGTGCTGGTCGTGATCATGACGGTGGTCTCGCTGTACGGCGGTCTGTCGGGCGGAGGCAGCGTGGCCCACTTCGCGCACCTCGGCGGCTATGTCGGCGCGTGGCTCTACCTGCGACGCATCGCCAAGCGCGCGCCGTCAGCGCAGTGGCAGGCCAAGCTCGCCGGACCACCTGCTGACGCCGTACCGATCGGTGACTGGCGCAACGTCAACTACGACAAGGTGCACGAACTCAATCGGGACGAGGTGCGCCGCATCGTCGGCAAGATCGAATCGCAGGGCGAGCGCAGCCTCACGTCGCAGGAGCGCGTGTTCCTGGGCCATTTCACGCCGAAAAGCTGACGGCGCGCACGTAAATGGACTGCTACCGAAAGGCGGCGTGAAGCGAAATGCCCGCGTGACTGCGACCGTCGGCTGCCGGCACGAGTGAAGGCAGCAACGCGACGCGCGTCGCCCCGACGCGCAGTGTTGCCTTCGGCACAGGTGCAAAGACGCGGTACGCTGCCACCGCAAACGACATCGCGCCAAGTGCCATGCTGGCGGTGGCGTAATTTGCAGTGCCTTGGCGGGAGTTGCCCTGCTCGAGGGCCCCTGTGATCACCGATGCGGTGCCCACGGCCAGGCCGGCCCACTTCGACAGGCCGCTGGGTCGCACGATGTTCAACGCCACCGCTCCCATCGATGCGAGGCTCAACGTCGTCGCCACGGTGCGATAGGCCGTTGGCGCGGGCGACACGACGACGTCGTCGATCACGTTGCCGCCGCCGATCCAGTCGTAGCTCGGCTGCACGCGCGCCGCCTCGACCGCAGTCATGCCGACGCTGTCCAGCCACGCCACCAGTCGCGGATCGTCGACGAGTTGTGCGATGTCGGCATTGTTCCGCGTACGCCGTACGTCGCGCACGATGTCGTCGCGCCCCGAGCGATGCAGCAGCTCACCCATTGCGCACCGCACGCCGCGATGGTCCACGAAGAATGGCGTCGGCACGGCGAATCGGTCATTCGCTGGAAACACGCCCGCATCGCGGTACTCGCGCAGCCACGCCATGAGGCGCAATCGGGCCATGCGTTGCGCGGGGCGAAGCATGCGCGGCGTCGCCTCACGCAGCTCCACGTTTACCGAATCGAAATGTGCGCGCAGCCGCGACGTCTCGCGCGCCACGGCGATCGACGGTGCCGCCTGCGCTGGTGATGTACTGCTCCGGACGTCACCAGCGACCGCCCCGAACCACATCGTCGCCATGGCGACGAGCACACCCTCGACGTTGATCATCCGTCCTCCATGCACGTGAACGCGTTTCGCTGTCGACGGCGTACTCGTGCGACCAGCTTCGGGTCACATGGCGACGCTGGAGGATGTCGCGCACGTGCCGTGCTGTTGTGGGCGTGCCGGCGGCGATGCCCACAACACGTTGCCGCCCATCACAATGACTTCGCGAGCATCCAGAAATTGATCGATGCCGCGATCGCCGCCACGGGCATCAGCAGCACGAGGCGACGCCAGAGGGAGCGCTTTTGCACGCCGCTCACCACATACGGTGTGGCGAGGCCCAGCGTGAGGTACATGACGAAATTGGAAAATGACGAGACCGCGGCCGACGCCATCGTCCCGCGAGGAACGCCGGCGGCATCGGCAACGATCCGGATGGCGGCCATCGTCGTGATCAGGCCGGACGCGAGCACCGCGAAGCGGCGCCAGTTCACCGAATACGAGCCGCTTCGGTTCGAATCACGCTGGTGTTCCGGCATCACGAACTCCGTGGGTGGCGACGACGCACTGCCCCACGATTCTAGTGAGCGCCCCGCCTCAGACAACGGACTGAGGCGCTCCCTCGTCGATCAGCTCGCCTCGGCGGCAGTCTTCCGGGCTGCGCCAACGCGTGCATAGGGAATGATGTCCAGCCGCTCGAATGGAATCGGCTCTCCCGACTCCTCATCCATGCCGAACAGCTCGGGCGTCGTGGCCAATCGGTCGAGCGCCGCATCGATCTCTGCGAGCTCCTGTGACATGCGGCTGCCGATCACCAGCTCCACGTCCTCGGCGTTCGCATCGGTGCCGAGGTCGGCGGGATGCGTCGGAAATTTCGACAGATCTCCGGACTGATCCTGACTGCTCTCGTCCGAACCGATTTCCTCGAACGAGTGCAGCTGTCCGAGCAGTCGCGTCCGCTCTTCCTGCAGCCGACGGCCAAGGTGTTCCCGCTGTTCCTGACTCAGCATTGCCGATCCTCCACGCGCATCTATTGGGACGCGATCGACGCACGGGCCCGGCCGTACGCCGGTGTGCAGATCGCTACGGCAGACCGTTGCACGGTTCGTTCCTGCGCGGCGGCGCTCCTGTTCACCTCGCCGCCCATCGGTGCACTCACACCCTCCGCGTCGGCAGCATCGTGAGCGCACGCACGCGGGTGTCACGCAGCCACAACGCCGCCCAGATCACCGACGCGACGTACACCGGAAAGAGACTGTGCGATAGCCACGGATTACCGACGCGCACGTGTGTAGCCACCGCACCGCCGAGATAGCCGGTCCAGAGCAGGGCGCCGAGAGGTGCGGTGATCGGTACGAGCAGCAAGACCAGCATTGCGAGACAGAGTACGCCCAGTGGCCGGACGATGCCCGGCGCCCAGCCCAGCGCCTTCGTTCCCTCCAGCGCTTCGGGGGACGCGAGCAGCTTGACGACGGTGTCGAACGTGAGAAAGAGTGCGGCGAGCATGAGCAGCGCGAGGCCAAAGCGGCGCGCTTTGAGGGAGGGTGCAGAGATCGTGAGCGAGGACATCGGGGCGACTCCGGCAGTGAGGGTTCGCATCTTTGACTGGCGAAGCGCCTGCGAGTCATCGGTCATCGCTGACGCGAGTCGAAGCGCCTCCGTCCGACACGCTGCCACGACCGCACGAGCGCCCTCAGCGCACCGCCGCCGCGCGCACGAGCATCTGCTCGGCCTCGCCCGTGCGCCCCGCACGCCGCAGCAGGTCCGCGTAGTCGCGGAGCGTTTCGCCGACATCCGGATGTGCGGAACCGAATGCCTTCTCGCGGATCGCCAGCGCGCGCTGATACAGTGGCTCCGCGTCAGCGTAACGCGTTGCATCGCGCAGCATGCCGGCCAGCCCGTTGAGCGTGATCGCGATGCTCGGGTTGTCGGCGGAGAACGACCGCTGCTTCAGGTCGAGCGCCTGACGGAACAGCGTCTCGGCCTCACGGTAATGCTTCAGCTTCCATTCCACTTCGCCGAGGTTGTTCCAGATGCTGGCGTTGGACGGGTGCGTCGGTCCCAGCGTCTTCCCGATGATCGGGCGCGCGCGCTGATAGTAGGTCAGCGCCTCGGTGAAGCGGCCCATGTTGTAGTACAGCCCACCGAGGTTGTTCAGCGTGCTGCCCACGTCGGGATGGTCGCCGCCCAGCGTGCGTTCCTGCAGCGCGAGCGTCTCCTTCCACAACACTTCCGCCTCTGCATAGCGCTTCTGCGACAGGTACACCGCCGCCAGTCCACGCATGTCGCGCGCGGTACGCGGATCGGCCTCCGTGCGCACCTTCCGGTCCAGCACCAGCACGCGCTTGTAGATCGATTCGGCGTCCGCCGCACGGCCCTGCTTCCATCGCAGCGCCGCGATCGATGCGAGTGTCGTGGCCACGTCGATGTGTTCCGGACCGAACGCCGCCTGGCGGATCGCCAGCGCTCGCGTCAGCAGCCGGTCGGCTTCCGCCGCGTCACCACGTGTGCGGGCCAGCTCGCCCAGCGACGCCAGCGTCTCACCAATCAGTGGGTCGTCAGCCGGGAGTTCCCGTTCCCGCGTGCGCAACACATCGGTGAGCAGGGCGCGCGCCGGGCCGTACTGCCCAAGCTGCGCATGCACGGTGCCCATCGTCTGCATGATGCGCGACTGCAGCAGCGGCTGCGCCGCCAGCTCCGTCGTGACGCGCTGGGTGCCGCGATCCAGGATCTCACGCGCCGTGAGCGTGTTGCCCCGTGATTCCCCGGGATCGGACACGCGGAACAGATCGACGAGAAAGCTGGTGACCTGCTGCGCCGCCTGCGCCTCCTGCGCGGCGCGTTGTTCGGCACGCGTCGCACGCACGTAGCCCACCGTCGCCACCACGGCACTCGCCACCACGCTGACGAAGATCGCGCTGGCCGCCATCACACCCACGCGATGCCGACGCACGAACTTCGACACGCGGTACGACGCACTGGGCGGACGCGCGACGACGGGTTCGTCGGCCAGGTAGCGGCGGAGATCCGCCGCCAGTCCGTTCGCCGTTTCGTACCGCAGCGCGCGGTCCGGCTGCATCGCCTTCATGATGATCCAGTCCAGATCACCCTTCAGTTCGCGTCGCAGGTGACGGAAATCAGTCGCGCGCATGTGCGCCACGGTCTCGCGCTCGCGTTCCACGGTGAGCAGCCCCGCGCTCGGCGTGGGCGGCGTCACGTTGCCCGAGACCAGTTTGGCAAGAAACACGAACAGGCCCATCGCGTTCGGATCGACCGGAAGATGCCCCACCAGCAGTTCGTAGAGCATCACGCCAAGCGAGTAGATGTCGGCGCGTGTATCCACGTCCAGTTGCCCCGCATCGGCCTGCTCGGGGCTCATGTACGCCGCCGTGCCCACGGCCATCCCACTCATGGTCAGCGTGGCACTCGTGGCGGGACCGAGGGCCTTCGCGATGCCGAAGTCGATGACCTTGGGCTGAGGATGTCCGTCCTCGTCGCCGACCATGATGTTCGACGGCTTGAGGTCGCGATGGATCACGCCCTTCTGGTGCGCGTGCTGCACCGCTTCGCAGACACTGATGAACAGCGACAGTCGCTCCCGCACCGACAGGCGGCGCGTGTCGCAATACGTCGTGATGGGAAGCCCGCGCACGAGTTCCATCGCGAAGTACGGCTGCCCCTGCTCGGTGGTGCCGGCACTCAGCACCTTGGCGATGCAGCCGTGATTCATCACCGCCAGCGCACGCCGCTCCGCATCGAAGCGTGCCAGCACTTCACGCGTGTCGTGACCCGCGCGCACGAGTTTGAGCGCGACACGTCGCTTGACCGGCTCCGTCTCCTCCGCCTCGTACACCACGCCCATGCCGCCTGCACCAAGCACCTGGATGATGCGGTATGGCCCCACACGCTTCGGCAGTGTGTGTTCGTCCTCGACAGCCGTGGTGTTCATTGCATGGAGTGAAAGTGTCGCGCGCCACCCGTGATGACGAGCCGCGCGCGGATACCACTAATCGACGATGATGTCCGGATCGATCTGCACCGTATCGGCCCGCGTTCCGTTCGTGCAGATCAGCGTCACGTTGTACGAATAGCGCCCTCGTGCATTCTGACGCATGCCGCCTGACTGCGCCGGTCGCCCCTTGCCACCCTCGTACGGTGGCTCGGCATCGAAGGGCCACGCGGCGCGCTTCGGCGTGATCGTGATGTCGTCGCTGTTCGCATTCGCGTTCAGCACCCACCGCACGTCGTCACCCTGCCGGATCTTCAGGTTCCACGGCCGCAGCGTGACACTCGTGTTCTCACCACCGGTGCACCGGGCATCGATCGTGACGTCCCGCGTAGCAAAACGCGCGGCATTGGCGTCATTAGAAACTACCAATACAACGGGAACAGCAGCGAGCAGGAGCACTCCGAGCCATTGCCGACGCACACGCGCCTCCGTTCTGTGGGGAACCGCAAGCATCGCATGCGGTGTGGTAACTGGCAAGCAGACACGCACCGCGGCACGGACCTTTCCATGGCACACGCGATGAGTCAGTTCGACCTCTTCGCTACCAGCGACGCCTCCGCAGCTGTGCGGCTTCCCGACGGGTTTCGATACGTCGCCGATGTGCTCTCGGCTGACGACGAAGCCGGTGTGTTGGCGATGGTTCGCGCGCTGCCGTTGACCCCGTGCACCTTTCGCCTGCGACGCGTGCGCAGCGTCGGCGATGGCTGATAGCGGGTGAACGTGACAGCCGAGCCACGTTCGGCGTACCTGCTGAGCGGTGCATCGCGGAGGGCATGGGAACAGGGCATCCCGCCGGTGCACACGCCGCGCTACTCGATCACGTTCCGGAGCGTTCCTCAGCGCGGCTGAGCCAGCGCATGTCGATTGCGACGGCCACGCCGCAGCCGATCGTGTATGCCAGCAGATCGCGCGCATCGAAACCGCTGCCCAGCACGAGGTGTCCGATGCTCGTGGCACGCACCGCATCGAGCCATGACACATGCAGCAGCTGCGACGACTCGACCAGCACGCAGACCGCCAGCGCCAGCCCACCGCGCACCATCGGCGTCTTCGCGGGCCAGACGACGCCCATCCACCACACCATCATCGATGCCCAGAGCGCATCGCCGAGGACATCGCGCGTGCGCGGCGTGAGCGGCAGCGCACCGCGATGCACCAGCAGACCGATACCGATCGTGAGCAGCGCCGCGATGACAGCGCGCACCCTGCGCGTCGGGATATCGAGGCGCTCCGTCAGCGCAGCTCCTTGCGAATGACGAGCTTGAGCCCTGACCAGACGTCGTTCACCGCACACACCTTCACGTCCACGAAGCCCATCGGCAGCGCCACCGCGCGGATCACGTCCTCGGTGATATCCGTCGGCACCTTCGCCGACTTCTTCGGCCATGACACCCAGACCATCGCGTCCGCTCGTAACGTCGTGCGCAGCGATGTCAGTCGTGTGGTGAGCACGTCGCACGACGTCACGAACAGATGCACGATGTCCACCGTCGCACTGATGCGCGTGACGAAGACGACGTCAGTGGGCAGCGGGGCGAGCCACGCCAGATACTCCGCGGGTGCGTTGTGCGTCAGCACGCGCGACCCGGACGCGATGCCCAGCTTCTTCGACAGCGGTGTACCCGAATAGCCTGCCGATGCGGGTTGTGGCATGAGTCGGAATTGGCGTGGAGTGAGCGTCGCGTCATCTCCATCCTGATACTGCGCTGGCACGAGCACAAGGCGCGGAAACACGCGTGGCCTGTCACAGGTCCACATCCTAGGTTGCCGTTCGTGCACACCTCGTGCGCCACCATCCCCAGGAGACATCATGCGCTCACGTCACTCCGCCCCGCTCAGCCTGTTCGCTGCACTCGCACTCGTCGGCTGCGCTGCCGATCCGGTGACGCCGCTCGCGAACGATCGGCCATCGCTGATCACGTACGGCAAGGTCACTCCGGATCATCCCGAGGTGGTGCTGCTAATTGCGGAGATCGGAGGCAGGCCAGCGTGGCGCTGCAGCGGCGCGCTGATCGCACCGCGCAAGGTGCTCACCGCCGGACACTGCACCGGCGAGGCGGGGGAATTGAGCGGAATGCGCATCTTCACCGAAGCGAACGTCCAGACTGGCAACAACAATTATCCCTTCGCCGGACCAAACAGCGTCGAAGCGACGCGATGGGCGTCACATCCCGATTTCCGCAATGCCTCGTTCTCGCAGAATGACGTCGGCATGATCACGCTTGGCAGTGACGTCACGCTACCGGACAGCGCATACGGCGAGCTGCCGGCAGTCAATGCGCTCGATGCCATGAAGCCGGGGCAGCGCTCGTCGTTCACTGCTGTCGGGTACGGTCTGCAGCGCATCAATCCGGTGTTCGTCGAGGGACAGCGCGTGCGCATGCTCGCCACACCGTTCCTGCTAAAGATCGGCAACGGGATCGTCGGCTCCCGCTCACTCCTGCTCTCCAACAATGCCAGCAGCGGCGGTACCTGCTTCGGTGATTCGGGTGGACCGAACTTCATCGGCAGCAGCAACTTGGTCGCCGGTGTCACCTCGTTCGCCATCAACGGCAACTGCGCCGGCACCGGCGGCGTCTTCCGCCTGGATCGCGCGGACGTGCTCGCGTTCATCACGGCCGAGATGCTGAAGCCGTAGTCGCGCCCGTCGGCGTTGCGGCGCACGGCACGGCCATGCCAGCTTCCGGCATGCGCCTGCCAGCACGCACGACCCGTCGGTACCTCGTCGCACTCTGCTCGGCGCTCGCGCCCGCGCTGCTCCACGCGCACAGGGTGCGGGCGCCTCGCCACGTCCGGCACTGGAGCCGACGGCACGCCGCATCGTCGCGGCCGTGGCGTACCCTGCGTTCATCACGAATGACGCCAGCGGACGGCCGCAGGCGCGGACGGTGCAGCCGCTGCAACCCGACAGTGGCTGGACCGTCTGGTTCGCCACCAATCCGCGCACGCGCAAAGTGCGTGAGATCGCGCGCGACCCGCGTGTCGTGCTGCACTACTTCGATCCGGCCACGCTGAGCTACGTGTCACTCATCGGTCGTGCGCGTGTCGTCCGTGACAGCGCCAGCAAGGATGCGCACTGGACCGAGGCGTGGAACGGATTCTATCCCGACCGCGACACGAGCGTGGTCCTGATCGCGGTACAGGCCGAACGGCTCGAGATCGTCAGCTCCACACTCGGCGTTGCCGGTGACTCCGCCACGTGGCGGCCGCCCTCGCTCACGATCACACCGCCGCGCCGCCGCACGCGACCCTGACGGTGGATCGAAGGGTCAGACACCATGGTCGTCGAGGTGGCGATCAGAGGGTCAGACACCATGATCGACACCATGATCGGTTGTGGCGGCGATCAGAGGGTCAGCAACACGAGAGGTCTGCAGCACGGCGCGTTCCGAGATGCCGTACTGCAGGCCTTCGTAATTTTGACGCTCCGCATCACCGCAGGTGTCGCTGCTGCGGTTGCGCGGTCACGGCACAGCAGGTCGGACGATCAGCGTCCCCGCACACGGACGCGCGTGCTCGTGCTGCGCACACCGTCGGTGTAGGTGAGTTCGACGTTCGCCTTGCGTGTGGCGATCGCGGCATTGCCACCGCGTGCGAAGGAGAGCACCTGACCCGTCTCCGCGTCACGAACCACCACCATCGGGAAGTCAGCGGCGTTCCACTTCACGCGCGCACGCTCACCCGACTCGCTCGCGATGTCGGCACCGGCAGCGGCAGCAGCCCGCGCCGATTCCGGCTGACGTGACGTGCGCTCGGCATTCCGGCCACGGCCCGTCACAACCACGCGCGCGAGCTGCGCCTGCGCGGCGTCGGCGAGCGGAATCACGAATGCGAAGTGCGCGCCACCACCCGGCACATCCTCCGACAGCGCGACGGGAGAAAACGACGTGGTGTAGAGCGCACGACCCGAGGCGTCGCTGGCCGTCAGCGTGTAGTCACCGCCACGTGCCGGCAGCTGCGTGGGTGCCGTGATACGGATCGCCGGCTCGAGCACGAGATCACCATTCGCTGCCACGCGTCCCCAGACCAGCAGGCCGTCGGTCGCGCTGGCACCGGTGACCGTCGCGCCTGCCACCGTCGCCGCCGTGCCCGTGGGTGTCGTGGTGTAGCCGCGATAATTCATCATCGCCAGATAGTTGTAGTCACTGATCCAGCGATTGGAGCAGTAACCCATCAGGTCGGCCATGTTGCTCTGGACCACCGTGTTGGTGCGCACGTTGAAGCCGAACACGCCGATCAGGCCACCGGCGTACGGATAGTTCGCGTCGGGGCCGCCCACGCCGCCACATGGTGCGTGCTGTCGACCGAAGTTGTGCCCCAGTTCATGCGCGAGCGTGCTGTTGCCGCTGGGCAGATAGTCCCAGCCCAGCGAGGCCGGCGCACCGATGTAGCCCATGCCTGCGACGCCCGCAGCGTACGGCACCTTCACCACACCGTAGTAGTGATCAGCGGAGCGATCGGCGGCGCGCAACGCGTACAACTCGCTGAGTGTCACACTCCAACCGGCGCCATCGCTGAGCAGCGTGTTGCTGGTGGTGTACGGTGCGCGGATGTTCCACGAGAGCGTACCCACCGGCAGCATGTCGCGCGTGTTCGAAAGGAACGACTCGGCGTTCGCATCCGAGATGGCGCCGGTGCCGAGCGTGCTGCTCTGCGTGACGGGCACGAAGCGGAGGCTGAGTGGCGGCACGGTACGGACGGTCAGCGCCTGCGGCTGTCCCGTGATCGGGAAGCTGTTGTCCGTCTCGTTGGCTTCAGCCACGACGTTGTCGGGGTCCACGTCAGCCAGCACCGAGAGGCCCGGCTGGATCAGCGCACCCGAAATGCTGACGTTCCACGACGCCGTGATGCTGGATTCGTTCGGAGCCGTCGGTACGCCTGCGCCGCCAGCCGACGCGGTGAGCGTCGAGACCAGCGCGCCGTTCTGGAACAGGCGAACTCGCACCGTGGGCGTCGCGGTGTTGGCAGCGCTGGCCACGGCATACACACGCAGCACGCCGTTGCGACCGGTGACCAGCGGCACGGAATTGTCGAGTGTCTGCACGCTTTGCACGAGTGACGTGCCGTAGATCTGCACGTTGAAATCCGGGCTCGGCACGACGCCGCTGGTGGCGTAGGTAACGGTGGCACTCGTGGCCGCGCCGGCAGTCACGTTCACCACCTGCGTGGCGGGCGTCGGCGCATAGATGATGCTGCTGCTCGTGACGTTCGCCGCGCTCACGGTATAGCTGCCGGGCGCGAGCGACGGAATCGTGGTGCTGGCCGTCACGGATTGCGCGAATCCGCCTGGTCCGGTCACGGTGACGGCCGCCGGCGCGCCGTTCGGCACGGTGACGGACACGTTCATCGAGCCGGTGGTCGGTGCCACCGCATACGTGATGGTGGCGCGTCCGACGGCGCCCTTGCTCACACTGACGGTCTGCGTGGCTGGCGCCGGTGCGTACGTCACACCGGAGGCGCTGACGTCGGCGGCGGCGATGGTATAGCTGCCGTTGGCCAGCCCAGTGATCGTCGTGGTGCCGGTGACGGTGCGGGAGAAGCCGCCACCGCCGGTGACCTGGATGCTGGCCGCCGTGCCCGAGGGAAGTCCGGCGACGGTGACCGCGATGCTGCTCGTCGCGGTGCGTCGGGCGAGTGAGACGGTGGGATCGGTGGCAGTGGTGGCGTCCCGGCAGGCGCCGAGTGTGACGGCGAAGAGCAGCGCGAGCGTGCGGACTGCGTGCCGGCGTCGGCGAAGTGCAGTGAGCATCTGTTCTGGGCTGATGTGGACCATCGTCGGTCTGAGCACCTTCGGCGGACGACGAGATCATCCATTGATGTGTCACGGCGGCTGACCGGTGGGTCGAGGGGCCGCTCGCGACTGTCGTCAGCCGGGCTCAGGAGCCGGGGTGCACGATCTGCGCCAATCGTTCAGGCTGCTCGCGCGTGAAGACGGGAACGGGTGCGTGCCGTGATTGGGAGGGGGGAGCAACGGATGGACGCGGCCGGCGCAGCTCATTTCGACGGGCCTCGGCGGTGCCGAGTAATTGCTATAACAGCTTTGTCGTCAAATGTTTACCAATTACCCGTTCTTTCGCGACCCAAGACTGTTGCATGTGGCACCGAGATTCGTTTACGTATGACAGGAAGCGCAGTAAAGAACGACAATCTGCTATAACAAGTACGTCACCCGAATTCCGGAGATCATCATGCGTCCCACGTTCCTCGCCGCCGCTGCCGCGTCCCTGACGCTCGCCGCCCCACTTGCCGCGCAGCGCACCAGCGCCATCCCCGACGGCACCTCCCGCGTCGTCGCCACCTACGACTTCCGCAACAGCACCGCCAGCCTTGCCTTCCCCCGCTCGGTCACGATCGCTGACTCGGCCGGTGCCATCCTCGCCCGCGTCGACCTCGCCGGCACCGTGCGCTCCGTCCCGATGCTCGTCACCGTCATCGACAACAACCTGGTCCTCCAGGGTGACACCCCCGACGGCGTGCTCACTCTCGTCCTCGACAAGCAGAACGAAGGCGGCGCCACCCGCCTGACCTCCGGCACCTGGACCCTCGGCAAGGCTGCAGGCAAGCTCGTCGGCCGTGCTTTCTGATCGCACGATGTCAGTGCGCTGAATTCCGCTCGCGGATTCAGCGCACCGGCATTGCGAAGTAGCTTGGGCGGACTCACTTCCCCACCCGCCCACTCAGTGCCACCCGACCGTCCCAGCGCGCCCAAGCACCACGAGGTCTTCAGCACGCTCCTCCGTGAGATCGAGGGCGGGCGTTGGCAGGAAGGCGAGCGACTGCCGAGCGAGGCCGACCTCGTCGATCGGTTCGGCCACTCGCGCATCACCATCGGGCGCGCACTCCGCGACCTGCAATCCGCGGGCATCATCAGCCGCCGTGCGGGCTCCGGCAGCTTCGTCAGCCGAGCCGGTCAGGGCGCTCGGCGTTCCTTTGGTCTCCTGATCGCCGACCTCGGCGAGACGGACGTCTACGAATCCATCGTGCGCGGCATGATGGGCTCACCGCTGGCCCGCGACAATGCGCTGATCTGGGGCAGCGCGCCAGGCGAACTCGCCCCCGATGATGGCGAAGCGCGCAGTGAACGCGCGTGGCAGCTCTGCCGGCAGTACATCGACCGACGCGTGGACGGCGTGTTCTTCGCACCCGTCTCGATGTCACCGGCCGCCGGCGACGTGAATCATCGCATCGTCAGTGCGCTCGATGCCGCCGGCATTCCGGTGGTGCTGCTCGACCGGCCCGTCACGCCGTACCCGGATCCGGGCACGCACGATCTGGTCGGCATCGACAACCGGCGCGCCGGCTACGTGATGACCGAGCATCTGATCGCGCAGGGCGCCAGCCGCATCATCTTCGTGCGCCAGTCGAGCAACAGCCCCACCGTCGACGCGCGCGAATCGGGATACCGCCGTGCCATGCGCACGCCGTTCGAGCCGGTCGACGCCGTGCGCCTCGACCCGGGCAACAAGAACGCAGTGCGCGCGATGCTCCGCACACACAGCCCCGATGGCATCGTCTGCGCCAACGACCGCACCGCCGGCCGCCTGATGCACACCCTGCTCCGCGTCGGTGTGCGCATCCCCTCCGACATGCGCCTCGCCGGCATCGACGACGTGGAGTACGCCTCGCTGCTGCCGGTGCCGCTCACCACCTATCGACAGCCTACGCGCCAGATCGGCGAGGTGGCGTTGTCGATGATGCTGACGCGCGTGTCGCATCGCGATCTCCCCGCGCATGACATCCGCCTGCGCTGCGAACTCATCGTGCGGGAGTCGTGCGGGACGGTCGCGGCGGGCTCTGGATGACACTTGTACACACAGCGCCTCGAACAGCGGTGCGGGGTCGCGAGCAAAGGCTCGTCCTGGACCATCGCAACTGACATCGCGGAGGACACGGCGGGGCGGAGGAACGCGGAGAACAGCGTTGTATGGTGACTGCGCACTTCCGCGCGTCAGATCTCTCCCTTGCAGGTTCACGTGCCGTTGCAGGTGCCGTTGCAGGTGCCGTTGCAGTTCCCACAGCAGTCCCCCGCGACCCTCCGCTCCTCCGCGTCCCCCGCGATGTCAGTTGCGATGCCAGACCTGCGTAAAACCCTCGCGCTTGCGCTCCTGACGGGATGCGCGACGCTTGAACTGCAGCCTACGTCAGACGTCCCGCGCATCGCCGTGATCTCGGCGTTCGATGCCGAGTGGGTGAAGCTGCGTGCGGCGACGACGATCACGGGCACGCGCGTGATCAACGGCCGCACGCACTATCTCGGTCGTCTGGCCGGGCACGACGTGGTGCTGATGCTCAGCGGCTTCAGCATGGTGAACGCCGCCATGACGACGCAGGCGATGCTCGACCGGTTCGACGTGCGCGGTATCGTGTTCTCCGGTATCGCTGGCGGCGTGAATCCGTCGCTCAATGTGGGCGACGTGACCGTGCCCGCGCAGTGGGGCAACTATCAGGAGCAGGTGTTCGCCCGCGAGACGCCGACGGGCTTCGATCCAGGACCGTACCGCGGAGAATTTCCCAACTTCGGCATGATGTTTCCGCGTGGTACGTCGGTGGCGCGCATCGACGGCACACCCGACTCGCTCGAGCGTCGCTTCTGGTTTCCAGTGGACAGCACCGCGCTGGCAACTGCGCGTGCCCTCGCGCGCACCGTGCGACTCGAGCGATGCACCGCCAGCCAGCAGTGCCTCGCACATGCACCGAAAATCGTGACCGGCGGCAACGGCGTGAGCGGCCCGACCTTCGTGGACAACGCCGCGTATCGTGAGTGGGCGTGGAAGACGTTCACCGCCGATGCACTCGACATGGAGACCGCCGCCGTCGCACTCGTCGCCTATCAGAACCGTGTGCCGTACATCGCCTTCCGCTCACTGTCGGATCTTGCCGGTGGAGGCGCCGGCAGCAACGAAGTGCGCACCTTCGGCAGTCTCGCTGCCGACAACTCGGCGGCCGTCGTGATCGCGTATCTCACCGCACTGCCACGCCGCTGACCCGCGCTGCGCACGTCGTTCCACCGCACGAACCTGCCACGACTCCTTCCGCGATCGCATGCACCGCTACTTCGATTTCGCCGGCCATCGCACGAGCTACCGGCAGGAGATCCTGGCCGGTTTCGCCACCTTCCTCACGATGGCCTACATCATCGTGGTGAATCCGGCAATTCTCGAAGCCGCGGGCATTCCGAAAGCGGCCTCGATCACCGCCACGATCATCTCGGCGGCGTTCGGTACGCTGGTGATGGGGGTGTATGCCAAACGACCGTTCGCGATCGCACCGTACATGGGCGAGAACGCCTTCATCGCATTCACCGTGGTGAAGGGCATGGGCTTTCCGTGGCAGACGGCGCTTGGCGCGATTTTCCTCGCCGGTGTGCTGTTCACGATCCTGACCGTGTTCCGCGTGCGGAGCTGGCTGGCCAACGCGATTCCGTTGTCGCTCAAGCACAGCTTCGCCGTGGGCATCGGCCTCTTCCTGACGTTCATCGGGCTGAACGCCGTGGGGGTCGTCGCACTCGGCGTACCGGGAGCGCCGGTCACGCTGGGGCGCGTCACCAGCCCGGGCACGCTGCTCGCAATTCTCGGATTTCTGGTCACGGCATGGCTGCTTGTGAAGAAGGTGCACGGTGCACTGCTCATCGGCATCGTCGTCACAACCGCACTCTCGTTTGGATTGGGCGTGACTCCGTTCCCCGCGTCGTTCGTGAGCCTGCCGCCAAGCCTGTCGCCGATCCTCGGTCAGCTCGACATTGCCGGGGCGTTGTCGGTGAAGGGATTGCCGATCGTGGTGATCATTTTCGTGATGGCGTTCGTGGATACCATCGGCACGCTGATCGGATTGTCGTCGCGCGCCGGATTTCTGGACGAGCGTGGCAACCTGCCCGACATCGAGAAGCCGATGCTCGCCGATGCGCTGGCGAATCTCGTCGCGCCGTTCGTCGGCACCACGACCAGTGGCGCGTATGTCGAATCGGCCGCCGGCATCGAGGAGGGCGGTCGCACCGGGTTTACGGCAGTGGTTGTGGCGGTGCTGTTCCTGCTGTCGCTCTTTCTCGCGCCGATCTTCACGGCCATCCCGCCGCATGCATATGGCATCGCGCTGGTGGCGATCGGCATCCTGCTGATCGCGCCGGTCGCGAAGCTCGACTTCAGCGATTACACGGAACTGATCCCCGCGTTTCTGACGATCGTGCTGATCAGCTTCACGTTCAACGTCGGTGTGGGGCTCACGGCGGGATTGTTGATGTATCCCGTGCTCAAGCTGATCACGGGCCGCGTCCGCGAAGTGCCACCACCGTTGTGGGTGCTGTCGGCGATGTCACTGGTGTTTTTCCTCGTGTACCCGTACCACTGAGCGACGCGCGCGCTCAGAACAGGTTCGATTCACGCAGACGCCTGACACGCTGCCACGCGACGAGTGCGCCGCCGATGGCGCCGATCACGACACCCAGCGGTCCGGTGACGAAGATGCCGAGCAGCGGGCCCTGATTGGATTGCGGCGTGAGGAGCATCGGGCCGAAGAAGCCGAGTGCGAAGCCGATGCCGCCGAGCATCGCGGCGCCGGTGAGCACCTGGCACGTCATGCCGGGAATGCGGATCATGGCCAGTCCGACGACGGCGACGGCGAGGACGGCGATGATGATCGTGAGGATGCCCATTGGTGCGCGGGGTTTGATTCGACGCGCCGACCGGCCGGATATTGCGCGCACCGAACAGTGGGCCGTTCCGTCCCCGAACGCCAATCGCCCGGCTCGTGTGTGCCGATGCGAGCCGGGTGGCGCCCCACGGAATACATTCGTTTCGTCGCCGCCGGCGGCGCTGCACACCCTTCCCGAGCCCGTCCTCCGTCATGCTCCAGCACCTGCTGCCGAAGCAGGCCCTCACCACGCTCGCCGGCCGGTTCGCCGCCGCGAAGGCCGGTGCCGTGACGACGGCGGTCATTCGCTGGTTCGTGGACCACTACGGCGTGAACATGCGCGAGGCGGCCGAGCCGGATGCGGCGAAGTACGAGACGTTCAACGACTTTTTCACGCGGGCGTTGAAGGCGGGCGCACGTCCGATCTCGACCGGCGACCTGGTCTGTCCGGTGGACGGCGCGATCAGCCAGAGCGGCGACATCGAGGCTGACCAGATCGTGCAGGCCAAAGGGCACCAGTATGCGACGCAGGCACTCGTCGGAGGCGACGCAGCGCTTGCGGCGGAATTCCAGGACGGCAGCTTTGCGACGATCTACCTGAGCCCGAAGGACTACCATCGCATTCACATGCCCTGCGACGGCCGTCTGCTGCGGATGATTCATGTGCCGGGCGACCTGTTCTCGGTGAACCCGGCAACGGCGCGCGCGATCCCGGGTCTCTTCGCCCGCAACGAACGGGTGGTCTGCCTGTTCGAAACGGACGCCGGCCCGTTCGTGATGGTGCTGGTCGGCGCGACGATCGTCGGCAGCATGGCCACGACCTGGCACGGCGTCGTGAACGCCGAGCGACCGGGCACCATCCGCGAGTGGCACTACGCCGACCAGACGATCCGTCTGGCGAAAGGCGACGAGATGGGCCGGTTCCAGCTTGGGTCGACGGTGGTGATGCTCTTTCCGTCGAACTACATCATGTTCGATCGCAAGTGGAAGCCGGAACTCAAGGTGCGCATGGGCGAGTTCATGGGCATCCGCTATCCGACCACGGGCGAAACGCGCATTTCACTGGCCACCAGCGGCTGATCTGCGCGTTCGGCAACCGTCAGGGTCGGGCGGATGTGTCGAGGCCGTACACGTCGTCGAAGAAGTCGATACTGCCGTCGGCGCGCGCCACTGCGGTTTCGTACGTGAGACGGATCGGTATCGCTTTGGTGAGCTTCACGGTCACGGGCGCACTGCCATTCATTGCCGCTTCGATACGCTCGGCGGTCCACTCGGGCTGATCGCTCAACAGGAAGCGGGCAAGCGCGCCGGGATCGCCGACACGCACGCATCCATGACTCTGATCACGACGGTAGCGCGCAAAATCCTTCCGCGTGGGCGTGTCGTGCAGATAGATGTCTTCACTGTTCGGAAACATGAACTTCACGCGGCCGAGTGAGTTGGTGCCACCGGGCAGCTGCCGGATGCGCGCACGGCCAGCCGCGACCAGCTTCACCGACTTCGCCGTGGCAGGCAGCACGCGGCCGCGCCGATCGAGAATCTGGAAGTTGTTGAGCGTCAGCAGGCGGGGATCACGACGACCGATGGGCAGCAGTTCCGATCGTACGATGCTCGCGGGCACTTCCCAGTACGGCGCGAAGACGAGGTAGCGGATGCTGTCGCGCATCTCGGGTGTTCGATGCAGACCAGCCACGCCGACGACGACGTTCATCGCGAGGGTGTCGGCGGCGCCCCTGCCACCGGCAGCGTGCAGGCGGAATTCGGGGATGTTGACGACGACGCCGGCGGTCAGATCGTCATCGCGATGTGTGCGGGCACGATCGAGGGTGGCGACGATGCGCTCGAGCTGGCCCTGCGCGACGGGGTCGCGGGAGGCGAGTGTACGGTAGGTGCCGAGTGACGCCTTGAGGAGCTGATACTGCGCCGAGGCGGGTTCGGCGGCGTCGAAGATGGAGTCGGCGCGGGTGGAGGCGGCGAGGGCGCGGAGGGTGGTGGTGAAGGCGCCGGGGGCGGTGGCAAGGGCCGCGGCGGCGCGCGCGGAGTCAGGCAACGCGCGGGGGCGCCCCCCGATTCCACGATGATCTGCGCTGCCCGTTTTCCCGTCACCGGAACCACGTACCCCATCATCCTTCCCATCCCGCACGCCATGCAACGCACGGAGCGTGCGCAACGACGCCATGCTCAGCAACGCGTCGAACTCGAATCGCTCATCCTCGCTTCGCAACGACGACGCCGCCAGCGCTGTGATCCGCGACACGTCGAACGCAGCCGGATCCAGACCGCGTTCACCCAGTCGCTGCAGCGACGCCACCGCCGCGCGCGCCGCACTCGTCGGCGTTCCGGCGCGCGTCCAGAGCAACTCCAGATCGCCGTCACCATACACTCGGCGCAGGTCGTCGGCGAACGCACCGAATGATGCGAAGCGGCGCTCTGATGCATCAGCTCGCGCTGCGCCGAGCGCGGCGCGCGACATCGCGGGGAGCGAGTCAGCCACGGCAACCGTGACGTCCTGCGCCGGCAGTGCGGCAGCAAAAGCGAACGCTGCAACCAACGTGGACAGCTGGCGCGTGAAACGGATGCGATCTATGTCCGGCATGATGAACTCGACAGTGCAGCGGCGACGCGATGACGTCGCGACATGGGATGATGGGCAGGGTGCGACGTCATGCCACGACGTTCGGCATGGGAGTGAGTGGCTGCCGGCTCCTGATGCGTGCACAGCTCATCCGCACCAGCGTTGCCACCGCCCGACTCCATGCCAACCGGAGATGACGGCCTCAACGACCTGTCTACGAGATCGAATGCTGCAATGGATTTCTAACGCTTCGACGTGCCTTCAGTCAATCAATGCGGCGAGGTCATCGTGATGTTTCACGACGCCGCGCGACCTGATAGACTCACGGCAGTGTACGGCATCGCACGCTGACACACTGTCAGACCATCCTTTCCGCTCAGGAGTTCCACGATGGATCGTCGCCGGTTCCTCATCACGTCAACCGTCGCGGCGATTGCAGGCCCTGCGGCGCTCGAACGCGTGATGCAGCGCCGTTCGATGGCGAACGTCGGGATACAACTGTTTTCGCTGCCGCGCGTGTCCGGCGGTGCCGATCCGGTCGCGCTGCTGTCGGCTAACCCCGGCCGCTACCAGAGCATGCACGTGAAGGACATGACGGAGCGGAAACGGTTTCGCGGTGATGGCGGTGACGCGGGCCAGTGGATGGAGATGTTTCCGTACATGACCACGGCCGGCGACGGCGTGATGCCGCTGCCGGCGATCATCGCCGCTGCGCGCGCCGCCGGCATGAAACATTTCTTCGTGGAGCAGGACCTCGTGGCGCATCCCGAGATCGCGCTCAAGCGGAGCTTCGACTACGTGCGTACGCTCTGAGCTCGGCGGGCGCGACTCGCGTGACGACGAACGGCCACCGCGAGCATCCGGTGGCCGTTCGTGGCAGTGCCCGTGCGCGGGTCAGCGCATCGCCGAATACACCAGCACCTTGAAGCGATCGCCCAGCCCCGCAGTGGATCCGAGAACGTTGGTGTAAATCAGCCCGATGAGCCTCTCCTTCGGGTCGGCCCAGTAGGTGGTCTCGAAAGCGCCGCCCCACGAGAACGTGCCATCGCTCACCACCGTGCGATAATCGTTCTCCGGCGTCTCGAGCGCAAAGCCGAGCCCGAATGCCACCGGCAGTCGGGCGATCTGGTTGGTGAGCATCATCTCCACCGATTTGCGGCTCAGCAGCCGGACACCATCGAGTTCACCGCCGTTCATGATGAGCTGCAGGAAGCGCGCATAATCGGCGGTGGTACCCGACATGCCGCCGCCACCACTGAAATAGGTCATGCGACGCGCCGGGAAGTCGGGATGCATGCCGCCCTGCGACTCCTTCATCGGCGTCACCACGCCATCGGCCTCGCTGTGCAGCGTGACGAGGCGCTCGCGACGATCGGCCGGCAACTCGAAACCTGAATCGCGCATGCCCAGCGGCGTGAGAATGCGCGTCCGCACGAATGCATCGAGCGGCATGCCAGACCAGACCTCGACCAGACGGCCCAGCACGTCCACGCTCAGGCTGTAGATGAATCGCTCGCCCGGCTCGGCCTTGAGCGGCAGCCCGGCGATCACCTTCACGCGTTCCGCCAGCACATCACCCTCACGACCGAGTGCGGTCACGCCGACCTTTGCGTAGATCGCCTTCATCTCGTCGCTGCCGATGTCGGCGTAGTCGATCCCGGAGGTGTGCGTCAGCAGTTGGCGAACCGTCGTGCGGCGCCTCGCCGGCTTCGTCGTATAGCTGGAGTCGGCCGGGTTGAACTTGTCGAGCACCACCTGCTTCTCGAACTCGGGCAGATAGGTCGCGATCGGTTCATCGAGCTGGAACTTCCCTTCCTCCCACAACATCAGCGCCGCCAGCGACGTGATCGCCTTCGTCTGCGACGCGATGCGGAAGATGTCATCGCGACGGAGCGGAACCTTCGTGGTGACGTCACGATATCCGAACGCCTTGTGATAGGCGACGCTGCCGTCCTTCACCAGCATCACCACGGCGCCGGGCAGCTTCTGCTGCGCCACCAGTCGGATGACCATCGAGTCGATGCCTGCGAGGCGCGCGGCATCGAAGGCCGGCGTCGCTGACGTTGGCGTCTGCGCGTGGAGCGTCAGTGGAACAACACAGGACAACAGAACGGTACGCAGGATCGATCGCATGGCGGACGGTGCGGAGGCAGATGCAAGGTGACGAACCGGACTGCCCATAGAAAAGCAGGCCGGTGCGAGACTCGCAACCGGCCGGCAGCACACGTCGATCGTCTTTCGGTGCGTGACCTACAAAATTGCCGGGTTCAGCCGCCAGAGTGCCAGGTTCAATGCGCCGGCGAACGACACCCACGCGAGATATGGCACCAGCATCGATGCGGCGAGCCTGTCGAGCTTCCAGAACGCCACGATGTTCGTCGCGATCAGCAGCCAGAGCACCGTCAGCTCGGCCAGCGCCAGCCCACCCTGATGCCATGCGAAGAAGAGCCACGTCCACAGCGCGTTGGCCACCAGCTGCAGCACGAAGATCGTCAGCGCGCTCCGCGCCCGATCGAAGCCATATCGACGCCACACCAGCCAGGCAGCCGTCGCCATCAGCAGATACAGCACCGTCCAGACGGGCCCGAAGAGCCACGCAGGCGGTGCCCATGCCGGACGCGTCAGCTCGGCGTAGAACGACGCTGCACGGACCGACGCGATGGCGCCCAGCGCGCCGGCAACGGAGGTGCCGATGAGCCAACCAGCGAAGCCGAGCGACTGCGCGGCGATGGAGCGTGTCTTCATGGGGACTGTCACGAGTAGCACGGGGGGCGAACAGAGTTGAGTATGTGCAGGCAATATCGCTCCGAACGCCATTGCGATCACATTCGTCCACGCCGCCGGGCGCCAGCATGCGCACGGCGGGTATCCGCCGCGTCACGCTCAGCGGCACTCTCCCGCAGGCACCGCCTGCGCCTCCGACGACGGAACCGGGGTGCCGAACATCGGCGTGCCGTCGGCATTCCACCCAAACTTCTGCGTGTGGATCACACGAACCAATCCGGACAGCGCGTCCACCTTGGAGTGATCCACGATTCACGGTTCCGTGCCGTCAGGCGCCGTGGTGACCTTGCATCAGTGCGCTGCTACCGCATCACACCGAACGCGAACACCGTCTGGGAGCGATACGTCTGTCCGGGCCGCAGAATGATGCTCGGAAACGACGAGTGATTCGGTGCGTCAGGAAAGTGCTGCGTCTCGAGCGCGACGGCAGAGCGATACGGGTACAGGCGGCTATCCTTTCCCGTGATCGTGCCATCGAGGAAATTGCCCGAATAGAATTGCAAGCCCGGTTCCGTCGTGCGAATGGTGAGTGTCCGGCCACTCACGGGTTCGCTGAGAGTCGCAGCCTGCACAAGTCCGCTGCCACCACGACGGTCCAGCACCCAGTTGTGGTCGTAGACACCGCCGAACGTGAGTTGCTGATTGGACTGCCCGATACGCGCACCGATCGCCGTGGGCTGCCGGAAATCGAACGGTGTGCCCGTCACGGGCGCGAGGTGTCCGAGCGGGATCAGCGTCGAGTCGACTGGTGTGTACGCACCGGCATTGATCGTCAGACTGTGATCGGAGATCAACGGCAGCAAACGCTTCGTACCCGCTGCGGCACCAGTGCCCGCAAGGTTCCAGTACGTGTGCTGCGACAGATTCACCGGCGTCGACTTGTCGGTGGTTGCGCGGTACTCCACCACGAGCTCGTCATCGTCGGTGAGTGTGTACTGCACCGTCGTGTTCAACGTACCGGGGAAACCTTCCTCACCGTCCAGGCTGACGTACTGCAACGTGAGGCCGCGTTCCTTCGCACCGGAAAACGGCGTCGCGCTCCACACCACCTTGTCGAAGCCGCGCGTGCCGCCATGCAGCGTGTTCGGCCCGTTGTTGTGCACCAGCGTATAGTCGGCGCCGTTAAGTGAGAAGCGCCCCTTCGCGATCCGGTTCGCCACACGCCCGACGATCGCGCCGAAGTAGGGCGATTCCTTCAGGTATCCCGCCAGCGAATCGTAGCCGAGCACGATGTCACCGAGCTGGCCGCTCCGGTCGCGTGTGCGAAGATGCGTGATGATGCCGCCGTAGTTCGTGACGCGCATCTCGGTGCCGCGTGCGTTGCGCATCGTGAACAGTTCGACGCGCTTGCCATCCGGCAGTGTGCCGAACGGCTGACGCATCACGTCTGTGACGGTGTCGGCCGCAATGCGTGTCGCAGGTGCAGAAGCCCCCGCAGCGGCTGACGTGGTCGCCGCAGACGATGTCACTGCAGCTGAGGCTGCGTCGCTGCGCGTGCCGTTCGCCGCACCGGGCCTCGGCGGCGCAATGACACGCGCTTCCTTCGTCTCCCGCGTGAGCCGCCGAATCAGCGCGGTCTCGGTACTGTCGTACGGGCGACCATCTGTCTGGAAGACGTCATGGAACCACTCCGTCGGCGGCGCCGTGTACTCGCGCGTCCAGGTGTCCCACGGGTAGATGGTCTGCGAGCGACCGTTCACGAAGCCCCAGTTGATCGCCCCGACCCGTTCACTCGCGAGCCATGGCAGGTGCGTGCCAAAGCGGCTGCCGTTCGGACGCGCCATGTATTCGCTGATGATGACCGGTCGATCGTAGCGCCGTACCGCGGCTACCAGCTCCTGTGTGCGCGGCAGCGAATCATAGCTGTGGATCGTGATGATGTCCGAGTTCTCGAGCATCCACTTCGAGATCGGCAGCATGCGCGTCGTGTCGACGAAGTCGCCCTTCCACGGTGCGGCCGTCAGCGGCTGCGTCACGCCCGCCGCCCGTGCCCACGCGAACGCCTTCTTCATGAGCGCCAGTGAGTACTCGCCCTTGTTTCGCGGCTCGTACACGAAATACGCTGAACGATTGATGTTGTCCGGCTCGTTGAACACGTCCCACGCCAGCACACGCCGGTCCCGGCCGAACCGGCGAATCACGCCCTGCACGTACGGGCGCAGCGAATCGTGACGCTCATAGTCAGTCAGAATTTCGAAGCCGGGGCTCTGCACCCACGTCGAGTTATGCAAAAATGGATACGGTTCACGCTGGCGCCCCGCTTTCGGGAACGGATCCCACACTGCGTCGAACAGCACGAACACTGGTCGGATGCCGCGCGTGTCGGCCAGCGCGAGGAACTGATCCATGCGCCGCAGGAACCCCGTCGAGTCCTGCGTCCAGAGCATGTCGTGCAGGTAGACGCGCATTGTGTTCATCCCGAGCTGCTGCGCCCATCCCAGTTCACGATCGATGGTGGCCGGGTCCCATGTCGCCGCCTGCCACATCTCGAGTTCGTTGCTCGCTGAACTCGGCACGAAATTGGCGCCGATCACCCAGCCGACGGAATCGTACCAGGCGCGCGCCCGCTCGGGTGTCCATTGTGACGTGGCTGCCGGCGACGTTCCCGCCGCTCTGCGCGGAGCCGCCGCGGACTGTGCAAATGCAGGTTGCAGCGCCGCGACTGCGGCCGCACTGACCAATGCCGCCGCAAGGGCCACTCGGCGTGCGCTGCGGTGTCGGACGAACGAAATGTTCATGTCGATGCTCCCGTGAGATGCGCAATCGAAACACCCGGGGGACTGGTGCAGCAAGGGGCGGCGCGAGGAACATCACAGGCATGGGCGCGCAGCGCCGGCGACCACGTGCAGGCTGAATGCCAGGTCGGCGGCGATCAGGGTGCAGGTGCCCGCAGGTGAAAGATGTTCCCTTCGACGTCGAAGCCGATTCGTATGAACATTGCGCCGAACACGTATGTCTCACCAATCAGCGCGCCGCCCATTCGCAGCGCCACGTCACCCGCAGTGCTCAGTGCCGGTACCGTGAAGAACAGCTTGATCGACGCCTCCTCGCGCGGCTCAGGCGGCGTGCTGATCGTGAACGTCGCCGCGATGTGTGGCGGAATCGCGTGAATGATGAGCTGACAGTCCGCGTTCTCGATCACCTGATGATCGTCGTCGGCCACCAGCACCGTCATGCCGAGCAGTTCCTGATAGAACGCCGACAGTCGGGGCATGTCCTTCGCGTACAGGAGGGCGCCGGCGGCACGTGGTCGGGGCATGGTCCGTTCCTGGATAGTGCGTGATCTCGGTGGATGTGATGGTGATCGATCAGCAGTATATCGGTCACGACTGCTGAGTGGCGGCTACCGGAACGAGCCGCCCGAGCAGCCACGCCGCCGCGTCGGCGAGGGCAGTGGTGGGCAGGTAGTGCCCGGCGTCGTACCACCGCAGTTCCTTCGGTTCGTGCGCGGCGTCGAACAGGCGTTGCGCCTGATCAGGCTTCACGGTGCCATCCTGGCGACCATGCAGCATCAGCAGCGGCCGTCCATCGAGCTTTCGCACGGCGCGCAGAGGATCGGTCAGCAGCCTCAGAGCACGAGCATACGGCATGCGCTCGGGCAGGTCGCCACCCGCCGCGAGCACCAGCGCTCGAACGCCGCGTTCCTCGGCTGCCACATGCACGCCGAGGAAACTGCCCATGGAGTAGCCGACCAGTGCCAGTCGAGTGCGGTCCACCTCAGCTCGCGCACCGAGATACGCCAGCGCCAGCCGTGCATCACGCAGCGCCGTGCGCCACGCCCCGGCGAGCGCCAGCGGACTCTGCATCGCACGCGCATCGAAGGCACGTTCGTAGCCGCCCACCAGTCCCCACGAGGTCTCGTTACCCTCGGTGATCCGTTCGCCATGCAACGGCAGATCGATGGACAGTGACGCGATGCCCTGCGCCAGCAACGCCGTACCGACCGTGTCGACCATCTGTTCCTTCCGCGAACTGAAGCCATGCAGCAGCAGCGTACCTGCCACCGGGGTTGTCGTCAACGCAGGCAGCAGCAGCACGCCAGGCACGCGTGCCTGCTCGTCTGCACGGCCGAAGGTCAGCTCGATGCGCGTTCCGTTTGGCACCGGCTCGGTACCGGCAATGGTCTGTGCGAGTCGGACGGGCATCGGCAGCGGAGAGGAAGCGGGGGTACGGGAGTAAGATCGGTACACGTGACGCGCTGCACAGTGCCTGCTGGCGGGCAGCCCGGGCTATTCTTCCCGTCACGCACCGGTCACAGCCCTTCGCCAATACTCACGCGCATGCCTGCTGCCACGTCGTACACTTTTCCGGTCGCGCGGAACGTCGCCGAATATGCGACGATCATCGCTGCGTGGGGCGCCCTGTTCGCGCTGCTGCCCACCGGTTGGCTCAGCCCCGGCTGGATGAGCGTGGTGGTGCTTCTCGTCTGCTGGATGAAGACGGCATTCTTCGGCGCGGAAAACATGCAGCAACTGTTCGAAGCGGCGCGCACGAATCTGCCGCACCACCGGTTTCTGCTGCTGATGGCGATCAACATGTCGCAGATGATCCTGTCGTTCATGTTCGATTTCCATCTGCTGCAGTGCCTCGACGCCGGCAGCTTTGCGGGCGTGGCAGCCGACGCGGGGCACGCCGAGCTGCTGTTCGACTTCTTCTACCTCAGCACGCTCAACTTCTCTTTCTTCGGCTACAGCGACATTCTGCCGCAGACCGTCGCCGCACGACTCGTCAGCCTGACCGAGATCGTTCTCGCGTTCGTCACGGTGATCTTCATGATCTCGGACTTCATCAGCCTGAAGGATTCACTGCGTGGCGGATCTGATCGCTGACGCCGCGCCACGTCATCACGGCTTGCCGATGACCGGCAGCGTGTACGTCTTCTGCAGCGCATTCTGATATTCCTGATACAGCCCCTGCAATCCCTCGAATTCCTTCTTCACCGCCGTCCGGAACTCCGGCTTGCTGGTGAAGTTGTAGAGCAGAGCCGCCATCGCCTGCGCGTCGGTGACGAAGCCGGCGCGACCGACGGGGCCCAGCGCATCCTGCTCCATTTCGTACGTGTGGAAGCCGCCATTCGACGTCCATGCACTGAAGCCCACGCCCGGAATTGCGCGGGAGACGCTGCCCGTTTCTTCCCATCCCTGCGGCTTGCCCGGCGTGGTGAGGATCTTGCCGCCGCCGTAGAGTTTCACCAGCGCGAAGGCGGCTTCGTTGAGCGTGCCGAGTGAGATGCCGTCGCGCATGCGACCGTAGGTTTCGATCTCGACCTTCGTGCCGGTGGCCAGCGCCGCTGCGCGCGCCGCATCTTCCACCATCGCGTGGACCTGTGCGAGATACGCCTCGTCGGGATAGCGCACGTAGAAGTCGGCCACCGCGCGATCCGGCACCACGTTCGGTGCCTTGCCCCCTTCGGTGATGATGCCCTGAATGCGCGTTTCGGGACGGAAGGTGCCGCGCAGCGCGTCGATGTTGTCGAACAGGTGACGCACCGCCGTGAGTGCGTTGCGACCGTCCCACGGCGTCATCTGGTGTGCAGGCGCGCCGGTGAAGGTGAACTTCATGCCGTCGATGTTCAGGCAGCAGCTGCCGAAGCCCGGCGCCGCGCGCTGCGAGTTCAGGCTCGAGTGACTGCGCACGATGATGTCGATGCCGTCGAACACGCGCTTCTCGTGCATCACGGTCTTCACCGGCGGCGGCATCATCTCCTCGGCCGGCGTGCCGATTACCACCACCTGACCGGGCGTCTTCGTCGCGATCAGCCACTCGGCCACCGCCTGCGCCGCCGCGAGACCGACGGGCCCCTGTGTGCTGTGCTGATCGCCATGGAAGTTGCCGTTCGTGCCACGCAGCGCGTCATACTCCACCACCACGCCGAGCACCGGCCCGCCAGTCGTCTTGCGGTGTCGCGCGACGAATGCCGTCGGAAAGCCGCCCGAGCCGATGGTGACGTCGTAATCGTGCGCGGTGAGCCAGTCGGTGAGGATCTTCACCGAGCGCGTCTCCTGGAAGCCGATTTCCGGATGCTTCGTGATGTCGTCCGCCATCGCCATCAACTCGGTATCCATCAGCGCCTTGGCCCGCGCCGCGATGCGATCGCGCACGGCATCGGGCGCCGAGAGCCGCGCCGTCCATCCGGTCACGTCGACGGTGCGCTGCAGCGTGGCCAGCTTCGCGATGACATCGCGCGCCGCCTCACGCTCAGTCGGCGTATCCTGCGCGACGAGCGGCCCGCACGCCGTCCCCAGCAATGCCAGCACGGCGATCGGACGATGAAGACGCATGACGATTGTGGTGTGAGTGACCAGCGCAGGGCGAGCACGTCGCGCTCGCGAACACTGCCCCACAGACGCCCACCACGCAAGTTCTCCCGAATTGAAACCGCGAACTGCACATCGCAGAACGGAACGACCGCGGAACGGCAACAGCGGAACGGCAACAGCGGAACGGCCCTATCGCAAAACTGCACACCGCCGCAAAACTGCACACCGCCGTAAAACAGCGCACGCCGATCTGCGTGTCAGGTTCACTTCCGCACCGCGCCACCGTACGTCTCTGGGGGAACTGCTCCCGCAGTTGCAGTTCCCAACAGCTATCGATGCCTTGAACGGCAGGGACGCTGGCGCGATGAGACGAATACATCAGGCAGTTTTGCGGCTGCTGCAGTTTTGCAAAAGTGCTGTTTTGCGTTTGAACAGTTCAGCGGTTGCCGTTCCGCTGTTTGCCGTTGCCGTTCCGCGGTCGTGCTGTTCAGCGGCCGTGCAGTTCCGCGATGTGCAGTGTGCTGTTTCACCCGCCTGCGAGACGTCTCACTGATACTGAACGTACGACAGCCTCGGCGACAGCTGCAGCAGCTCCCGTGGCGTCAGGAGTGCGTCGCCTTTCTTGGTGTCGTTGTGGTAGAACAGCTTGAAGCCCGTGAAGTCCACCGGGTGCTGCACGATGTAGTGATTGTACGAATCGAACTTGAGCCACGGCGGTCCCCACCCGTCCATGTGCATCACCACCTGCACGTTGCGCGTGGGGCGGATCGCTTCGGCGTCAGGGACCATCAGCCGCGTGAAGCGATGCACCACCAGCACCTTCGGCGGCAGCTTCTTCTCGGTCACGAGTCGGTCCAGCGTCTGGATGACGTAGTTGATGTCTGCCGCCTTCATCTGCCCGATCTTCGCACTCGGACGCACCCCTTCCTTGTCGTGGTGCATGTAGAACTCCGGGTCCACGCCCAGATGCACGTCGGGACGCGACAGGTACGGCAGCAACGGCGGCAGCTCCTGCTGCAACGTGCTGTGCGACGCCTGAATGTCGAGGAAGAGGATGCCGTTGCGGCTCTTCGCCCAGCGGTACGTGCGTTCGATCATCGACGAGTCTTCACGCCGGCGCCACATGCGGTCGGCACCCGGCGCACCCTGCGCCACCACGGTCACCAGATGGATCGCCGGCATGATGGCCGTCGCGGGGTCCGCCGCCTTCCACTCGGCCACCGTCTTATCGAGCATGCCGAGCATCTGTTCCTCGGGATACTCGCCGATCACGCCCATCTTTTTCGAGTGCGGATTGCCGTAATAGGCGATGATGCGACTGGACGGCAGCAATGCGCCCGGTGCACCCTCGCGCGCGGGCCACTTCGCCATCGCGGCATTCCCGACGCGGATCGCCGTCGCGAACGATCGCTGATCCATGCCGGTGCGACCGGCAAGGAGCATCGTGTCGCCAGGAGCCGTCGGCGGCGCGGGAGCGGCAGCCGGTGCAGTGGCCGCGCCGTCCACGCGTGCTGCCGACGTTTCAGGCTTCGCGGTGGACCCTTCGCCACCCGAGCAGCCCGTGAGGACAAGCACGCCGGCGGCGGCGGGAACGAGCATCGATCGGAATGTGCGAACGGCACCGGCAGACGGCAGCAGCATGGAGACAGCGGATGGCATGTGGTGGACGTGACGTGGCGCGGTGCGCGCACGCACGAGGTCGCCACGCGCAGGTGATACGACGTGACGACCTCCTCAAGATATCGACCACCGATGCACGCCGCCGAAGCGAGTGGCAGCTCTTCCGTCCGCTATTACACTTCGCCGGACATAGACCGGGGTGCCCCGTGCCGCTTCTGGCGCGACGGCTGAGAGAGTCCCGTTGAACCTGATCCGGATCATACCGGCGTAGGGAGTCACGCATGAAACAGCACGCCGCCGCGGCACTCGTCGCGCTCGTGCTGGGCGTCGGCACCGCCGATGCCCAGCAGTCCACTACAACACGTCCCGACACCGCCACCCGCGACAGCGCCGGTTCGCTCGAAGGCGTGATCGTGCGCGCCGTCCGCGCCGGCGGCACCGCGCCCATCGCGCAGACCACCGTCACCGCCCGCAACATCGAACGCCGCAGCTTCGCGCAGGACGTGCCGATGATGCTGCTCGGTACCACGCCGTCGCTCACCGCGCACAGCGAATCGGGCACCAACTGGGGCTACAGCTACCTCCGCCTCCGCGGCATCGACCAGTCACGCATCAACCTCTCGATCGACGGCATTCCGCTCAACGATCCCGAGGATCAGGTCTTCTACTTCGCCAACTTCGCCGATCTCGCCTCCAGCATGCAGTCGGTGCAGGTGCAGCGCGGCGTCGGTACGACGGGCACCGGGACGGCATCGTTCGCCGGGTCCATCAACTTCGAGACGAAACCGGTGCTGGGCGTCTCGCCGATGTCGTCCGCAGAGCTGCAGGTCGGGTCGTTCGGCGCACGACGCGTGATGCTCGAAGCGAACACCGGGCCGCTGCAGGGCGGATTCGCGTCGAGCATTCGGCTCTCCGCGCTGCGCACCAACAGCTTCCGCCGCAACGCCGGCGTCGAAGGGCTGAGCGGACTCGCACAAGTCGCGTGGCTCGGCTCACGCGACATCGTCAAGCTGATGGTGCTCGGCGGACGGCTGCGCGACACGCTGTCGTATCTCGCGGTGCCGCTGCCCGACCTACAGCGCGATCGCCGCATCAATCCGCTCACCCCCGAAGAGCAGGACCGCTTCAGTCAGGTGCTGATCGCGCTGTCGCACACACGACAGTTCGCGCCCGGCGTGCAGTACGCCTCGACGCTCTATCGCGTGAGTGCCGAGGGCAACTATGACGTACGCTTCGACCCGGCCACACTCGCGAACTACTCGCTCGACTTTGCGTGGTACGGCCTGACCAGCGCCGTGAACCTCGAACGTGGAAACCTGCGCGTGAACACCGGCCTGAACGCCAATACGTACGGTCGGGATCACTTCGCGAATCTCGGCAATGCGCGTGGCACGCCCGACTACATCAACACCGGGCAGAAGCGCGACGCAAGCCTCTTCACGAAGGCCTCGCTGGTGAATGGCAGGACGACCTGGTTCGCCGACCTGCAGCTGCGACGTGCACTCTTCCGCTATCGGCCGGATGCCAACGCCGGCTTCGGTGCCGCCGAGCCGTCGGTGTCATGGACGTTCCTCAATCCGAAGGTCGGCGCCACGTACGCCGTCAATCCCGACGCAGCGGTCTTTGCATCGGTTGGCCGCACCACGCGTGAACCGACCCGCTCCGACATGCTCTCCGGCAACGACGACATCAGTGCCTCGGGCCTGCAGGACCTCGGCGGACTGCAAAACGTGAAGCCGGAGCGCGTCACCGACACCGAGCTTGGTCTGCGCCTGCGGCAGAACGACCTCCAGCTCGAGGTCAACCTCTTCCGTATGGACTTCCGCAACGAGATCGCCCGCATTGGCGCACTGTCACCGCTCGGTGCCGAACTGCGCAGCAACGTCGGTGCAAGCGTGCGCCAGGGTGTCGAGTTCGACCTTCGCGCGAAGGTGCGCGAGAACGTCACGCTCTCGACGATCGGCAGCGTGAGCCACAATCGCATTCGTGAGTACTTCGACAACACCGCCGGTGGAAACGGCACGATCCGACGCAACGTGTCACCGTTGCTCGCGCCATCGGTGACAGGCACGCAGCGCATCGACTGGCGCGTGGCGCGCTGGCTCGACGTCGGCGGCGAGGCCCGCTATCAGGGCGAAAGCTTCCTGCGCAACGACGGCAATACCGATCTCGTGCTGCCGGCCTACTGGATTCTCGACGCGCTGATCCGCGTGCCGATCGGCCGGAACGACATCACCGTCCGCGGCACGAATCTCGGCAACTCCACACGGTTCGGCAGCGGGTATGCGGTGGACGGCGTGCCGAATTACTTCGTGCTGACGCCGCGGTCAGTCTTCGTGACGGTCCGGCTGGTGACGCGCTGACCGCGCATCCACGCCGGCACAGATCCCAGTCGGTCACCCTGACGCGACAAAGACTTCCGAGGCGATGAACCATCCCATCGCCGTACACGCCCACTCGGCGCGGTACGTCCCACGCACGACCTGGCGGCGAACGCCGCCGCCCCACGTCCCCGTCCAGCGGCCGATCTCCGTCGCTGTGACGGGTGGCGATGCCACCACCACATGCTCCGGCTCGCGCACGTAGCCGCCGAAGCTGCGATCGGCGAACTGTTCAGCGAAGGCATCCCGCGACGCTGCTCGACCCGTCAGTGTCGGCCCACCTGCGACAGCGACGCTGACGTCGTCGAGCATCACGGCCACTGTCGCATCGGCATCACGTGCGGCGATTGCCGCGTTGGATAGCGCTCGACGTGCGCGGATCGCGTCAGCAAGGTCGGTCATGTCGAGTTCTGCCATACCGCCTCCGTACGGGTCAATGCGGCAACCTAGCCTGTCGATCTGACACCGTCCGACGCTGGCCGCACTCGCAATCACCCGCGGTCCATCCAACTCCCGAGCTGACCTATCGCAGGATGGCCACCCCGAGCGCCACCAGTGCTGCGACCAGCGAAGCCGCTGCAATGCTGATCGTCACGGCTGCACTCTTCTGGAATCGTTCCTCCGACGCCTTCAGCGCCGCGATCGCCGGATCGACCGGCGCCACCGCATCCTCCGGGCTGAACAACGACTGCTGCATCACCGACTTCGCCGCCACGACCTCTTCCATCGCCGCGGCGAAATGCCGCTGATGAATGCGCTTCGCCGAATCAGGTCCCGGCTCTGCCGCCGCAGACGCTGCGGCCTTCAGCACGGCGTTCTTGATGTCGCCACCGCTCGCGGGGAACTGCTGGGCGAGCGCGGCAAAATCGACATCGTCGGCAAGCGGCGTGTACGTCGGATGAATCTGCACCTGCCAGATCCGCGCACGTTCCTCAGCACCGGGCATCTCGAAGCGCACATGCGTGCGGATGCGGCGCTCGAAGGCGGGATCGAAATTCGCGGCGAGGTTCGTGGCGAAGATGACCACGCCATTGAACCCCTCGAGCTCGCGCAGCAGCACGTTCACCGTCGTGTTCGACTCGCGCTGGAATGGCGCACCCGTCGCCATGCTGCGCCGCGCGGCGATCGCATCGGCCTCGTCGAAGAACAGGACGGCATCCTCTTCAGCTGCGCGCCGGAAGAGCGTCGCCACGTTCTTCGGCGTCTCGCCCGCCCACATCGACTCGACTTCGGCATACACCACCGACAGCAGCTTCTTGCCGAGTGCGCCGGCGATCGCTTCGGCGCAGATCGTCTTCCCCGTGCCCGGTGGTCCAGCAAAGTTGAAGGCGAGGCCGAGGCCGGTGGTGTGCCGGTCGCCCAGCCCCCATCGACCGAAGATCAGCGCGTGGTTGTGCACCTGCGCCAGCGCACCATCCAGCATGCGGCGCGTGGCGGGCGGAAGGATCACGTCGCTGAAACTGCGTACCGGTGTGATGGTATCAACCACCGGGCGTGCCTTGAAGCGACCGAAGAACGACAGAACGGGCGGTGTGGGCATGCTCGCACATCTCGCACGATCCGCGCCGGACCGCTGGCACCGTTAACTTGCGACGTGGCGTATCACGCGCCGCACGTCACCGTCTGTTGCAGCGAGGATGGGCCCGATGTCGATGGCATTTCTGCGGGATGATGCGGAAGGCGAAATGCCACGCCGCCACTACGGGCTGCCACCGCGCGAGGATCCCGAGTACGACCGTGTCGCAGCGAGAGCGCTCCTGGAAGCGACCCGCGTGGACGAAACGCAGCTCGCCGAGCGCGCCACGGGCTACTACTGGGGCGAACCCTGCCTGCATCTGTACGCCGAGGAGATCCGCATCGAGGCCGAGGCGAAGGGCGACGATCGCATGGAGCAGCTCGCGCGGCGGTTTCAGCGCAAGAAGTGAGTCGACGTCCGCGACCCGAGCCTATGAACGGCTCAGCGCGATGAAATACGCCGCAAGCAGCACGACGGCGGGCACCAGCGAGAGCCGCGCCCACGCGCTCATGGTCCGGTCCTCACTGAACTCGCGCCGCTGCACGCGCAACACGTCTCGGATCGGAATCGCCGCCGTGGAATCGGTGGAACCGCGCTCCGGTGTGCCGAACAGCGTATCGCGTGACACCCGCGCCGCTGCGAATTCCCGTTCCTCGCCGGTCGTCAGCACCACGCGCACCGGCTCGGTCCATTGTGTGGCCTGACCGGGACGCAGCACTTCCAGCTCCCACGTATGGCAGCCGGTGGCCGAGACGGTGACCAGCAATGCCATGCCACAGATGGTCGCGCGGCGCGCGGTCGCAACGGCCTGATCGAATGGCGTCTCACTGGTCGTGACCGTGTGGTGCGCTGTCACGAATCGTTCCATGCCGCGCTCCACGCTGCGACGAACGCCGCGAATGCGAGCGCCGCCGTCAAGGCGATCACGCCGAGCGTCATGCCGAACGTTCGCCCTTCGCTGAACCGGCGAGCCTCGACGCGCACCACACGGACGACCGGGATCACCACGGTGGAATCGGCAGTCATGTGTCGCGAACTTCCATACAGCGTGTCACGCGCCACGCGCGCCGAATCGAACTCGAAGCCCTCACCGGTGTTCAGGATCACTCGCACCGGTGTTGCCCAGCGCACCGCCTGCCCCGCCGCCAACGGCGCCACCTTCCATGAATGGCACGCGGCACAGGACAGGGCGACGAGCCATGGCACGACGCGACGCGTGCGGACGCATCGCATCACGAACCCCGGCCTGCCGTGATCATTGACGTGGAGTGTCATGTCAGAACGCCTGGTTGAACCCGAGATGCAACCCAGCGGCCCCGGCGACGCCGCGTCCGTAATCGGCTCGAACCCCCGTCCGCTGACGTGCATCGAGCTGCAGTCGCAGTCCCGCGCCATACGTCGGCAGCACCCGGCTTGCGGTGAGCGCACTGAACTCGGGCGCCGCGAACCCCGCACCACCGAACGCCACCGCCCCCACACGACGCCAGATCGGCGAGCGGTACTCCGCCTGCGCAGCCGTCACCCAACGGTCGCGGAAGCGGCCTCGCATGTAGCCGCGCATGATGTCGCCGCCGCCCACCAGCGCCAGTGCGTCGAAGGGTGCGTCACCACGGACACCCGTCCCCTGCACGTGCAGCGCGATGATCTGCGACGACCCGACATCGTGATAGCTGCGCGCATCGAACCGCACCGTGTTGTAGCCGAAGTCCGACCAGATGGCGTCGTCACTGCGCGCGTAGGTCAGCTGCACCCACTGCCCCGCGCGTGGCGCGAAGAGATTGTCCCGGGTGTCGAGCTGCAGGCCGCCGATGATCTCCGTCGTCGTGCCGCCGCGCGATCCGGTGATCAGCCCCCGCTGGAGCACACCGTCCGTGTCGGCCCTGATGCGCTGCTCGAGATGCCGGACGCCGAGTGTGACGTACACCGGCCCGCGGACACGCTGCAGCACCGAGAGCACCGCCTCGGTGCCGCTCGGCGTGTAGGTCTCCTTGGCCTCCTCCGGCGTGCGATCACCGATGCCGAAGTACGGCAGCGGAAACTCCTGCCAGAGCAGGAGGCCGTACAGCCGCCGCGCGTTCCCCTGCGACCAATGTTCCCCGTCGAGGCGCAACCGGGTCTGGGCCTTGCTCGTTCGCAGCGCCGACACGATCACCGACGCCGGGCGGGTCTTCCGGATCGCGGCCGGCTGCCAGACCGCGAGCGTCGACACGCCGAACTGCAGCCCCGTCTCCGGCGCCGAGCCCAGTGCCGGCAGCAGCTGGATGCGCCGCCGGCCCACCGAATCCTCGGCGGTCTGGCCGAAGAGCACCGTGGCGGTGGCGAGCGACAGGGCGACCAGCAGGACGAGACGGAACGTGGTGGCCGATTGGCGACGGGACAGCGACATGCGTGGGCACCTCGGAAGGATGGCTGGAGTCATCTGTCTCCAGGATCGCCTATCGTCCTGTTGCAGCCCATACGTCATGTGACGTAGGCACCGAACCGGCCCTGCGTTTCCGCCCGCCCGTCAGCCTCGGGACGCCGCCACGGGCTGCGCGCTGGCCACCGGCTGGCCGAGATGGATCCAGATCATCACCGCCAGAAAGAGCGGCAGCAGGTTGAAGCCGACCACGTGCGTCGCGATTTCGAGCAGGCTCGCCTGCAGGGTGCTGTAGCTCACCACCAGCGACATGCCTCCCGACGAGGAGGTGTCCGCGAAGAGCGCCTGCAACCCGCCAACCAATCGGTATCCGCCCGGAGCGAGCACCACCTCCAGCACCGGCCCGCAGCGTGCGATGAACGTCCGCCCGCTGTTGCCGCTGATCGACACCACCTGCAGCAGCTGCAGCAGCAGCATCAGGAATGCGCCACCCGGTGTCCGGCGCCACGTCAGCACGCAGATGATGAGCGCCGCCACGAAGAACACGATGCCCGGCAGGCTTTCCGGCGACGACATCAGCGCCAGCGAGCCACCCGGCCCGTTGAGAGGACCCAGCAGCCCCGCCAGCGCGCTGCAGAACGTGATGATCGTGAGAAGGCGAAGCCAGAGGGGCATGCCCCAAGCTTATCAGAAGGGGGCAAGCGCACGCGAATCAGGTCGCTCATCCGTGTCGGCGCTGTCATCGCCACCGTTCCCCACTTCGTCGCACAAGCGCTGCAAGGCAAAAAAGCGCCGCTGAAAACCTGTCAGCGACGCTTCGGGCATGCTCACATCGCGATCGACATCACATCGCGACCTTCTTCTCCGGCGGCTTCGCCTTCGGATCCAGCAACGATTTCCGGTCGCGGAGATGCTGCTCCATCTTGAGCCTCGGCACCCCCTCTTCCATCCATGCGGGCGCCGGCTTGCCCTGCAGGAAGTGATCGAACCACTCCAGCATGCGCACCGCATAGTCCTTCTGGTTGATCGGACGCGCGAGGCCGTGGTTCTCGCCGACGTACTCCAGCAGCACCACGTCCTTGCCCAGCTCACGGAGCGTGTTGTAGTACGTGATGCCCTGATTGAAATCCACCGCGCCGTCGCGATCGTTGTGCAGGATCATGAACGGGATGTTCAGCTTGTCGGCAAAACGATTCGGTGAATTCCGCAGGTACGCATCCGGGTCCTTCGCGTAGCTGCTGCGGAACCGGCCCTGGCTCGAGATGAAGATGCCCTGATTGGCGGTGCCCGAGTTCCAGTACACGCTGCTGAACATCGACACCATGTCGGTCAGCGGCGCACCGGCGATGGCCGTCTTGAACAGGTTCGTCTGCGTCGTGATGAAGCTGGTCTGGTATCCCCCCCAGCTGTGGCCCTGCAGCGCCACGTTCGTCGAATCCACGATGCCGCTCGCGATCGCCGCCTTCACGGCCGGCACCACGCACCACACCGCGGAGCGGCCCGGATCATCCAGCTTGTAGCTGATGTCGGGCATGAAGTACGCGTACCCGCGCGACGTGTAGACGCTCGGATTCGCATACCGCGTCGCGTTCGGCTGCGCGTAGGCATGAAATCCCTGCGACAGTTTCTCGTAGATGTACGTCAGCGTCGGGTACGTCTTGCCGGGCTCGTAGTTGGCCGGCAAAAAGAGCGCGCCCTGCAGACGATCGCCGTTGTTGTCGCACTGGTAGTCGATCAGCCGGGCGCCGGCGCTCCACGCCACATCGGCCTGCTGCGGGTTGGCATCCGTCAGGCGACGCTCGTTCGTCAGCCCGGCGTCGGCGGCGTAGAAGTCGGGGAAGCGCACGAAGCTCTGGCGCGTGTACACCCACGTGTCGGCGTCACGGGCGCGACGGTAATCCACCTTCGCATCCTCCCACGACATCACGCGCACACCACCCTTCGTCGCGTCCACGGCCACCAGTCCTTCCTTCTTCGTCCGCTCGCCGTAGGTCTCGATGAATATCGGCGCATTCATGTCGATGCCGCGCTCACGCGGCTGCACCGCCACGCGCCCCTGATGACGAACGCCCTCCGACTTGCCATTGCGCGTGATGTTCATCGCCGCGCCACCCGTCACCGGCACACGCCAGATGTCCCAGTTGTCGCGCAGGAACACCACGCGTGAATCGCGCGACCAGCCGAGCGGCGGCGATGCGGGCGGCTTGACGACGTTGTGATCATCCTCGTCGTCCCAGAACGTCGCGGTGATGGCCGACGTGATCGGACGCGACGCCCTGGTGGTGAAGTCGTACGCGTTCCACACTCCGGCGTCGTACCACACCATGCGCAGTCCGTCGGGCGACATCAGCTGCCCGGGCTGCCCACCAGGATTCTGGATGCCCTTGGCGATGATCGTGCGCGCGCCCGTCACCACGTCGATGGCGTAGACGTCGCGCAACTGCCGGCCATTCACACTCGCCTGCCGCTCGTACGGTGACACGTCGAAGCCCATCGCCCACCGATCGCCGTAGCCGACCGTGACGTTGCGCACCTTGTCGTCACTCAGCTGCACCACCTTCGGCGACGCCAGATGCCACGCCGCGAGGTAGCTGAACGACCGGTCCGCGCTCTCGGTCACCTGCTGCTGGCTCTGCAGCCGTGGATCCTTCCAGTGCCACAGGATCAGCGACGGCGTCTCGTCATCCTGACGCGCCGGCGCCACCTGCCCACCCGCGCCCGCGCCCGGCGCCGGCGCGTTTCCGCCACCGGCCAGCGGCGCGCCCGTCGACGCCGGCGGCGCCGGACGCGGCTCGCGCAGCCCGAAGTAGAGCACCGACTGCTGGTCGTTCCACTTCGGCGTGCGATCGGCGCTCACCACCAGCGCACCGGTGATGCCCGCGCTCTTCTCGGTGACCGACACGCTCACCGGTGCTTTCGTCGCAAGATGTGACCAACCGAGGATCGTGCTCAGCGTGTCCTTCGTCGCACTGTCGGCCACCGAGCGGATCACGGCCAGCGCGTCACCGCTGTCGGCCCACGTGAGCCGGCGGTACATCGCCCTGTCGCCGTCCAGCGCGCGCACCACACCGGTCGCCATGTCGCGCACCTGCACGCCGTTGCCCATCATGTCGCGCTGGTCGATGGTCCACGCCAGATACTGGCCCGACTCGTCGAACACGTATTCACCCACGCCGGCCAGCGTCACCGGCGCACCACCGGTGAGGTCCACCAGCTGCACGGTCGACCCGCTCGTCGGTGAGCTGGCCGCCGGCGTCGCCGCGCCCGGACCACCGGCCGGCGCATCCGCCGGTGAGAGCTGCAGCGCGATCGTGTTCGACCGGTCGCCGGCAAAGCGGAAACTCCGCACGCGGTCGAACTCCCGCTTCGTCCCCGTCGCCAGCTCGATCACGCCCACCTTCGTCGTCAGCGTCCGGCGATCCCGCCGCGCCTTCATCGCGTCCTCGGCCTTCGGGTAGATCGTGTACGCCACCCAGCGATTGTTGCCGGAGATGGCCAGCGACGGGCCGGCACCGAATCCACCCGGCACCTCGCCCACCGGCACACGCGTTTCCTTGGCGCCGGCGGCCGTGCCACGCAGCACGAACTCCGCATCGCCTTCGTTCGGTGCGAGGAGATACGCCATCCAGCGGCCGTCGTTGGACAGTGCCGGGGAGCGGATGCCCTTCCACGAGAGCAGATCTTCCATGCTGAGCGGCCGCTTGCCCCCCGTTGGGGCGGCGGCTGGCTGCTGCGCCATGCCCTGACCCGCGCAGAGCGAGAGCATGACCAGTGACGACGCGGCCTGACGCAGGACGCGGTGCGAACGATGAAGCATCGGGGGGAGCTCCGGCGACGGTTGGATGACATCAGCAGCCCGCCTGGCTGACATCCTCACAATCTGCGCGATGCCGCGACGGACCGCCTCCACCTAATCCCGCGGCGGCTCCCGCAGCAGCAGCAGCACCGTCGCGGCCAGCGTCTCGGCCGAAAACGGTCGCTGCATCACATGCTGCCGCGGCCCCGCGACGAATCCGTCGCGGCTGGGCGGCTCGTCGGCCAGCAGAATGGTCCGGATCTCCGGCAGCGCACGCGTCACGTTCGCCGTGCCGGGGTCGGCGATGATCAGGTGCACGAGCACTTCACTGGCCAGCGACACCGCCGTGCTCACCGAGTTCACCTCGACCAGCCGCAGCTTCGGGTGATCCTGCAGACAGGCGCGCAGGTGCCGTCGCACCTCGGCCTGTCGCGACACGAGCAGCACTGTCTGGCGGACTCGTGCTTCCGTGCGGGCCAGCACCGGCACCGGCCTGATCTGCTCCGATGCGAGAATAGCGACTTCGAGTCGCACGCGTGACGTGAGGTCGGACTGTGCGGTGACCGGCTGCCAGTTCGTGACGGACTCGACGGCGAGTCCCGGAACGGGCATCGACCAGCGTGGTGTCACCGACCGGCGGGGGGAGCTGGTGCGCATGGTGATGGATCCGATGGCGAGGGTGGTCCACCCGAAGATCCGGGCAGTTGCGACCAATCCTGCCATCGGCCGCACGACATGTATGAACCCTCATGTTGCAAGTCATGTTGCATGCTGCGTGTGGCGCGTTCCGGTGCATCATTCGCGACCAGCGTGCAACATGAGCGCACTCCAGCGGGCCACCACGCACCTTTTCACACCGAGTCTCCGCCATCATGCACTTCCGCTCATCTCACCGGCTGCTGCTGTCTACGGTCACACTGACCCTCGCGCCGGCACTCGCCGCGCAGACGTCGGTGCAGTACCGGTCACCCGCAGGCGTCGAATACCGGGCTCAGGCGGACACCGGTTTCATTGCGCGGGCGCAGACCGCCCTGGCCGCCGATCCGCGCAACGTCGCAAAGCACATCGCGGTCGCCACGGCTCAGTCCGGCGCGCGACAGTTTCGCGAAGCCATCGCCACGCTGACGCAGGGACTGGCCGTCGCACCGAATGACGTCATGCTTCTCCGCTGGCGAGGTCATCGGTATCTGTCGGTTCGCGAGTTCGCGAAGGCTCGCGCCGACCTCAGCCGAGGCTACGCCATCGACAGCACCAATTACGGCATTCTTTTTCACATGGGTGTGCTCGAGTTCACCGAAGGCAATCATGCCGCAGCCGCGCGACTGTTCGCCAAGGCGCAGCCACTCGCGCCGGACGGCGGCGAGCGCGCCGGCAGCACCGACTGGCTCTGGATGTCGCTGGCCCGCGCGGGCCGAGTGGCCGATGCGAACGCGATGCTCGCGCGGCGTCCCGATTCGTTGCCGGCACCGCCGGGCTACGCCTACGTCACGCGGCTCCGTCTCTACCGCAGCGAGCTGACGCCTGAAACGCTGTTCTCACCCGCCGACACCGCCGACGTGCAGACGGCCACGCTCAACTACGGGCTGGGCAACTGGTACATGGTCCGCGGCGATACCGTCCGGGCGCGCGCGGCGTGGCAGCGCTCGGTGGCCTCGGGTGGCTGGCCCGGCTTCGGCTTCATCGTCGCTGAAGCGGAACTGCAGCGACGCGCACGCTGACCGGATTACCGCGACGAACGGCCGCGCTTTCTGGCTGACGATTTCGGCTGCGAACTCGCGGCGGCCTTCACCGACGCCTTCGTGACGCTCACCTGCACGCGGTGCTGCACGATCTTCGTGATCAGCGCCACCGGCAACGGCCGGTCCAGTGGAAACTGGATCGTGCCTTTTGAGGTGGTCGCATACCTCCCCAGCGCGTCGGCGTGGATGGTGATCGCATCAGGGCCCGGATAGAACCCGATGTGATGCGTGAAGGCGGCGAAGTGCACGAGGTTGCCGTGCAGGCGATATGTCGGCATGCCGCACGCGATCGCTTCGGTGGCATCGGGCGCCGCCTTCGCGATGGTCGCACGCATCGTCTCGAGGAGCGGCTGCACGTCGGCCGGTGCCGCCGCGATGTACGCGTCGATGTCGGCGGCGATCTGTGCTGAGCGCAAACTGCCTCCGGAGAGTGTAAGAACTGCTGAAGGTTGCCGCCCGTCGTGGCGCTGGCAATGGCGCCGCCGGTGACGCCTCATCTCATTCCGCCCCGAGTGCAGCTCCGGTCACGATGCACGTCGAGGCCACGACGTGCGACTCAGTCAATCCGCGCCATCAGCCGACGACGCCCCGTCCCGAGGCCGCGTCCACGGCGGCACCCACTGTGGACAGTCACCCGTTCGCTCGGCGAACGTGAACGCCGCCACGCTCACCCGCTCGCGGTCGTAGCGCAGGTCGCCCACCCGCAACGAGTCGCCCGCAACGCCGCGCACCCAGAACGGCGCCCGCACGAATCGCAGCCATGCCGACACACGGCAGTTTTCCCGTGCCAGCTGCACCAGCTCCGCGCGCGGCGCCTGCCACGTCCAGTGCCAGTCGATCGCCGCCGTTCGTGGGCGCGAGGCACGCTGCATCGGCAGCGTCTGCGCGCCGCGGGTGGTGTCCGTGCCGACTGCCGCCGAGCACCATGACGCACTCACCAGCGAGGGCAGCGCCGAACCCCAGGCCGTGGTCAGGCGGTAGGTGTCACGTGTGGTCTCGACCGTGATCACACGTGCGCAGAGCGGGTTGGCCGGGCTCGGGCTCGTCATGACGTCGACGAGGCGACCGGTGCCAAATGACGCCTCGTTTTGTGACGACGCACGATGCACGCCTCGCACGGCGGATCGCACGGCATACGTGCCGCTCGCGAACAGCACCGTGACGATCACCCACATCGCGATGCCGGTGAACGGTGCGGTGTTGCGCGCTACGCCGCGCGATACGAGGATCCAGAGTGCCGCGCCCATCGTCACGATGATTGCAGCAGGCAGCGACACCTGCGGCACCGCCCAGCTCAGCGCGAGACCGAGCATCAGCAGGCACCAGAGCAGGCCTCGCAGCCATCGACGCTCCGTGATCCGCAGCAGCATCGGCACTGCGGCGACCCAGAGCCACGGCTCGATGATGAACATGCTGTCACCGTACGTCCACGCGTTCACGAACGGCGACAGCGGATGCACACCGTAGTCGTTCGTGAAGTCGAGTGTGACGTGACTGAGCACCGCGACGATGGCCAGCCCGAGCAGTGTGCTGCTGTCAGCAGTACGCTCCGGCGCACTCGTGACCGTGTCACGCTGCTGTCGACGCCGCATCCACACGGCGCCCTGCCAGAGCAGTGGGATGAAGCAGAGTGCCGCCAGTACCGTGTGCGTGTATCCGCGGTGATGCAGCAGCGACAGCAGGTCGTCGTACACGCCCATCGCCTGCAAAATGGCACTCCACAGGACGTCGATGTCCGGCAGGTTCGCACCCACCACGCCCGTCAGCGCCGCCACCGTTGCGAACTGTCGATCGTCCGTCGTGCCTGCGACCTTCCGGCTACGCAGCGTGACCGCTGTCCCCGCGAGCAGAAGCCCGGCGAGGCTGTGCGTGATGTTGTCCACAAACTCTGATGTCAGGGATGAGTGTCGCGACCACTGCACCATGCAGCTGCCGTGCACGATGTGTGGCATCACGCACGCTGAAACCTCCCGACGTCGGGCATCCAGCGCCAGTGCATGATCGCACCAGCCCGCTCGTCTTTCTCATACGCTGGCGGAACGGCGGCACGTGACACATGCTCCAGCATGCACTGAAGCCGTCGACCCCTCACACCAGCACACGATGATACGTGGACCCGGACAGATTTTTTTCACGCGCACCACGCGGCTGCTCGCCGGTATCGGCGTCGGCATGGTCGCGCTCACGCAATCGATCCTCGCACAATCATCACCGGCCACGACCGCCCTCCGCTTCCGGGCCCTCGTCGACCCCGCCGGCAGCACCACGCGCGACGCGGTCGTGCTCGTGCAGGGTGACACGATCGTGCGCGTCGGCTCAGGTCCGCGTGCCATCCCGGCGGGTGCGACGGTCATCGACCTTCGACGTTATACTGCCATCCCGGGCATGATCGACGTACACACGCACATGACCTACTGGCGTGACAAGGCGAACCTGTCGGCCACGCCGCCCCGCTCGCGCGACTCGGTGGTGATGGTCGCCGCCGAGAACGCGCGGCGCACGCTCGAAACGGGCGTCACCACCGTGCGCGATCTCGGCGCACAGAACTACACCGACATCGCGATGCGCGACGCGATCGCGAAAGGCGCGATGATCGGTCCGCGCATGTTCGTTGCAGGCTACGGACTCGGCAAGGTCACCACAGCGCCGCGCGCGGGCACGCCCAGCACGGTGCCGCGTGACCGCGTCATCGACACCACCGAAATCCGGGAGGCGATCAGGGTGCAGGTGGATGCGGGTGCCGACTGGATCAAGATGTACGGCTCCACCGGCAGCTTCCAGAACGTCACCAGTGTGCAGACGTTCACGAACGACGAGATGCGCGTCGCGACGGAAACCGCACATCGGTACGGCAAGCCGATCGCCATTCATTCGTATGGCCCAGCCGGCGCCATCGGCGCACTGAACGCCGGCGCCGAGTCGGTCGAACATCCCGCGGGCGTGGATGACTCGGTGCTCGCACGGTGGGCAAAGACGGGCACCATGTACGTGCCGACCATCGACCACAACCGCTTCTACGCCGACAACGCCACCGAGTTGAAGTATGACGCACAGCAGGTGGCTGGCCTCGATTCATTCCGCACACTCAACCTCGCCACCGCGCGCCGCGCGCACGCCGCAGGAGTACCGTTCGCGATGGGCTCCGACGCCGTGTACTGGATGCATGGCGAAAACACCCGTGAACTCGCGTGGTTCGTGAAGGCCGGGATGACACCCAAACAGGCACTCGTCACCGCCACCATCAATGGTGCACGACTGCTGCGCCAGCCCACGAAACTCGGCCGCGTCGCGCCGGGCTTCTACGCCGACATCGTCGCCGTGGACGGCGATCCGCTGCAGGACATCGACGTCGTCATCAGCCACGTCGTGTGGGTCATGAAAGCCGGGCGCGTCGTTGTTGATGCGCGCACGCAGCGCTGAGCCGTCACCACCAGAAACCCAGCGACAACATCGAACACCTCTCACACGGAGGTAAGGAGGCACGGAGACAGCTGAGTATTGGAACTGCTCACGCGAATCGCCGTGTCAAACACCTCATCAACGCTTTTCCTCCCTGCCTCCGTGTCTCCGTGCGAGTGCTGTTGCGTTTGCTGTTGGTGCTGCGATTGCCGCCGTGAGCCCCGTTCAGTGAACGCACCGTCAGTGCGAACTGAACACCGCACGTAACTGCTCCACCGCCCACGCCAGATCGTCCTGGGACACCACGAGGGGCGGCGACAGTCGGATCACGCAATCGTGCGTCTCCTTGCACAACATGCCGCGTTCCTTCAGTGCCTCGCAGAACTTGCGCGCCGGCTCACGCAGCTCGATGGCCACCATCAGGCCGCGACCGCGAACGGCGGCGATGCGATCATCGCGGATCGTGCGCACCTGCGCCAGCAGCCACGTACCCAGCTCGGCCGACCGTTCCACCAGTCGCTCCTCACGCGTGACGCGCATCGCTTCACGCGCCACGGCACAGCCCAGCGGATTGCCGCCGAACGTACTGCCATGCGAACCCGGACCGAACACGTCGAGCACCTCGCGACGCGACACCACCGCCGACACGGGATAAAATCCGCCTGACAGTGCCTTGCCGAGGATGTACATGTCCGGCGTGATGCCCTCGTGATCACAGGCGAACAACGTTCCCGTGCGACCAAGGCCCGTCTGGATCTCGTCGGCGATCATCAGCACGTTCTGTGTACGACAGAGCGCTGCCAGATCGCGCAGGAAACCGTCCGGCGGCATCAGCACGCCGGCCTCGCACTGGATCGGCTCGAACAGCACCGCGCACGTATCGTCGGTCATCGCCGCGCGCACCGCCTCGATGTCGCCAAACGGCACCAGCGTGAAGCCCGGCGCGAACGGCCCGAAGTGCGCGCGATACGCCGGCTCCGACGAAAATCCGACGATGGTCGTCGTGCGGCCATGGAAGTTGTTCTCGAACGCGATGATGTTCGCGCGTCCGTCGGCGATGCCCTTCTTCGTGTACCCCCAGCGCCGCGCGGCCTTGATCGCTGTCTCGACGGCCTCGGCACCGGTGTTCATCGGCAGCACCATCTCCATGCCGCAGAGCGTCGCCAGTTCTTCGCAGAACGCGCCGAGCTGCTCGTTGCGGAAGGCGCGCGACGTGAGCGTCACACGCGAGGCCTGCTCGGTGAACGTCGCCAGCAGTCGTGGATGACAGTGTCCCTGGTTCACTGCAGAGTAGGCGCTGAGGCAGTCGAGATAGCGCTTTCCTTCCACATCGGTGACCCATGCGCCACGCGCCTCGGCGATCACCAGATCGAGCGGGTGATAGTTGTGCGCGCCCCACTCGTTCTCCTGGTCGATCAGCGCATCGGTGACGGTCGGCATCGTGGCAGTGGCGATCATGGGACAGCTCCGGTCAGAGGATGCGACGCCCGAAGGCGCTGGCGATGAGTTCCGCGGCGAGTTCGGCGGTGCTGTTCTGCCGGTCGAGAATCGGGTTGATCTCGACCAGATCCATCGCGACCATCGCGCCGGAGTCGTGGATGATCTCCATCGCCAGATGCGCTTCACGCAGTGTGGCCCCGCCGCGCACCGGCGTGCCCACGCCGGGAGCCTCACGCGGATCGATCCAGTCGGCGTCGCAGGAGACGTGGACGCCACCGGTGCCGCGCGTCGCGATCTCGACCGCCTGCTCCATCACGCCGCGCAGTCCGCGCTCGTCAATGTCGCGCATCGTGAACGCGTGAATGCCGCGTGACGTGATGGCCGCCTTCTCCGCATCATCCACATCGCGCAGGCCCACGTACACCAGGTGCTCCTGACGCACCGCCGGAAACACGGACGACAGGCGCGCCATGCGCGGGTCGCCCCATCCCAGCAGGTGGGCGACGGGCATGCCGTGGACGTTGCCGGTGAGGCTGCTGTCTGGCGTGTTCAGGTCGGCGTGCGCGTCAAGCCAGATGAGCCCGGTGCGATCACCGCGCTCGCTGAGCGCCGTCGCCGTGCCGGCCACCGACCCGGCCGCCAGTGAGTGATCGCCGCCAAGCACCAGCGGCCGCAGCCCCGTCCGCACCGCCTCCGCGGTCCGCTCGGCGAGTTGCGCGCAAACTTCGCGGATGGCGTCGAGTCGCGCCTGCAGCGAGTCGCCGATCGCGATGCGGTCGGGCACGCGCACGTCCCCCGCGTCGTCGATGTGCAGTCCGAGACGGCGAAGGTGCGACGTGAGCGCCGAGAGGCGCATGGCGGACGGTCCCATGTCCACGCCGCGTCGGCTGGCACCCAGATCCATCGGCACCCCGATGAGCTGCACGGTGCCGGTGACGGGGGCGCGGTGCCGATCGAGGAGTGGGGTAGCGCTGGTCTGATGAGGCATGCCCTTAACTTCGGCGGCGGCGATGTTAGCAACAAGAACGCAAGATGAGCAGACTTGTGCTGTCAGTTGGCAGTTTGCGATCTTGATTCTGCCACTCTGCGCATTCCTCGGCGCGCGCGCTCCGATCAAAGGGTCAGCGCCCTTGATCGCCGGACCTTTGATTGCCGGACCATGGGGTCTGACCCCTTGATCCGATCCCCTCGAGCCAGCCCACTGCCCCATGGATGCCCTCGACCAACGCCTGATCTCCCGCCTCCGCGAGAACGCCCGCATCCCCGTCGCACAACTCGCCAAGGAGCTGAAGGTGTCCCGCGCCACCATCCAGAACCGCATCGACCGCCTGGTCGACCAGCGCGTCCTGCTCGGCTTCACCGTCCGCACCAACTCGGAAGCCGCCGCGCATCGCGTGCGCGCCTGGATGATGATCGCCGTCGACGGGGATCGCTCCGATGCGATCATCGCCGCGCTGCGCGGCTACCCCGAAGTGCGGGCGGTCCACTCCACCAACGGGCGCTGGGACATCGTCGCCGAAATCGGCACCGACTCACTCGAGACCTTCGACGCCGCACTGCGCAGCATCCGCACCGTGAAAGGCATTGCCAATTCCGAGACGAGCCTGCTGCTCTCGACGCACAAGCTCTGATCATCGCCATCGCGGCGCGCGGCTGGCGCATGACGCCAGCGCGACGCACTCTCCCCGTGTAATTCGCGTCACAACCGCGTCATCTTCACGCCGTGCCTCCGGACCCGTTCATGCGCATTCCCGCTCTCGTCGCGACCCTCACGCTCGTTGCCATCGCCTGCACGCAAGCGAAGCCGGCCCCCACGCCTGCGCCGGCTGCGGGCACTGCCGTCGCGCAGTCCGCACCGGGAGCGCCAGGTGCCGCGCCGCGCCGTCGCGTGCCGCCCAACCCGTGGCAGCAGGACACCGTGCGGCGAGCCACCGTGGACTCGATCCTGCGCAGCATCGCCGGACGCGAAGACCAGCGGGCGGGCGACGTCTTCCAGAACGTGAAGCTGCTGAAGAACATGCCGGCGCGTGAATTCCTCGCGCTCATGGACGGCCAGTACGGTCGTGGCCTCGGCTGGACATGCACCAACTGTCACGTCCCCGGCAACTTTCAGGACGACAGCAAGAAGAACAAGAAGATCGCGCGCCAGATGCAGGCGATGCAGGACTACATCAACAACCGCTCGCTCGCACGGGTGAAGGAGCTGGACGCCGAATACGACAAGGCGACCTGCGCCATGTGCCACAAGGGTTCGGCGGAGCCGCACGGCGATTTTCCCGTTCCCGCGTTGCCGGCGCGCACCGGCGGCTGAGGCGCGCGAAGACCGGTCGCGGGCGCCTTACACTGCCGCCCGCGACTTCTTGACGTCGTACAACCGGCGATCCGCGCGCGACGTCCACACCTCGACGCCCTCACCGGGTAGCGCCGCCGCGAAGCCGATCGATGCCGTCACGATCCGCTGCACCCTGTCCGCCAGCTGTACCGGACGCTCCTGCAGCCGCTCCTCGAGACGGTCGGCCAGCGATGCGGCGGCCGTGGCGTTGGTGTTGGTCATCACCACCGCGAACTCGTCGCCACCGATCCGGCACACCACGTCGCTGGCACGGGTGCACACACTCCAGCACGCCTTGGCCACCCACTGGATGGCGAGATCGCCGGCCGGATGCCCGAACGTGTCGTTGATCAGCTTGAGCCCGTCCAGGTCGATGACCAGCAGCGACGACGGCGTCCCGGTCAGCGTCATCAGCGCCAGCGCGCGCTCACACGCCTCGCTGTAGCGGAGCCGGTTGCCGGCGCCGGTGAGGGGATCGGTGCGCGCACTGTCCTCCGCGTCGGACAACGCCCGGCCCACGACTCGACACGCTCCGCCATCATCGTCCGCTCGCGTGCGGCACGGGTCTGACGAGCGGCCAGCGCCTCGGTGATCACGGAGAGTGCAGCCGGCAAATCCTTCATCACGGCGGCAGGATCACCCCGCTGCGCGGAGGCCCGGAGCATCGCGAGCTGCTGGTTCACGTGCTTGTCTGTCGAGACATCATCACCAGCGACTCTGGCCAGCGACGCGACAGTATCCCAGACAACACGCTGCAGATCGCCCATGTGTTCACCCACCGTCATCGACTCGGCCCGTCGCCTCGCGCTCGTCAGGGAGACCAGCGCCGCCCAGTCGCGCCCGTGAACAGGACCCGCCACGGCGTCCGGCGCATGCACCCCCGGAATCGGTGTGCCGATCGTCGCGTGCCGCTGCCAGTCCATCACCGTGCGCTCAGCCTCGCCGCGTTCCTCGCCGGACAGCAGCACCGGATGACGAGCCCAGCACTGGAGCATCGCCCCAAGCGCGTCGAGCACCGGGGTGACGGCATCGACCGACGCGGCGGCCCCGTCCGTTTTCACCACCCCTGCAGGCATCGCCACCGCCACGTTCGAACGCGGCGTCCACGACGGCAGCGGCGGTGCCTCCGGCGGAACTGCAGCCATCACGGGCGCGGGTGCGGTCGGTGCGGGTCCGGGACGCGTCGCGAACATCTTCAGGAGGTTTTGCATGTGCACGAGTAGTGCGGAGAACCGCGCGGGACGTCGCGCCCGTCAGCGGGCGCGCTCCGTCACTGGTATCGACGCCTGCCCGTGGGCGGCACACCGACCTCGTCCGCACCCCCTCCGCGCACTCGGCGAAGCCATCGACCAATTCCGCGATCGCATCATCGACGCGATGCCGACCGAAGAGAAGATGCGCCGCAGCAACCTCGAGCTGGCAGACTAGCCGATCCACCGAACCCCGCTCGACGACGACGACGAAAACGGCAAAGCTCACACGGGGGGACCGGGGGTAACGGGGGCATATACCCCCCGGTCCCCTTGGTCCCCCCGTGTGAGCCTTGCCGTTTTTCTTCGTTCTCTATCGAGCAGCGCCACGCCGACGATCATGCCATCAGCCCGATGTGTGCTGACTACTTCACCGGCATCACCGCGTTGCACTCGATTTCGAGCTTCGCTCCCGGCACCACCAGCCCCTTCACGATCACCGTCGTCCGTGCCGGCGGTGCCGATTCCCAGAAGGTGCGATAGACCTCGTTCATCCCCGCGAAGTCGGCACCGTCGATGATGAATACGGTGCATTTGGTCGCATGCGCCATCGTCGTGCCCGCCGATTCGAACACGCGCTTGATGTTCTCGAGCGTGCTCCGCGTCTGCCCTTGGATCGTGGTGTCGGCGTTGGCTCCGCGACTCGGCAACTGGCCGGCCGCGAAGACCATGTTGCCCACGCGGATGGCCTGCGACAGGATCGGCGACGGCGGCCCGATCGCTTCACGCGCCTGTGCCATCGCCGGCGAGGCGGCGAGGGTCAGCACCGCGGCCACGGCAGCGGCGCGCACGACGGAGAACGACGGGAAACGGCGCATGAGACTCCGGAGGTCAGCGGTTTGAGGCGGACGATGCCGCCGGGAAGGTCAGACGGATCGACGCCAGTGCACTGCTGTCCGATGACACGCGTCGGGTGCCCACCGGCATGCCATTCACCTTCATCAGGTACGCCACGATCGACGCGTACGTCCCCTGCGTCAGCGTGCCCGGCTTGTTCGCCGGCATCGTCGAACGGATCCGCTCGAACAACTCCAATGCACTCTTCCCCCGCCACGCCAGCCGGAAGTCGGGGTTGGTCAGGTTGCCCGTGGCATGACACTCCATGCACACCGACTTGAACCACTGCTCACCGACATCGAGCTGACGCAATGCCGCGGCAGCCGCGGAATCGGGCGACGGAGCGGCGGACTGCGCCTGTCCGGTCGCGGGAACGGCCGCGATCAGCAGGGTGGCCAACGGCAGGGAGAGGCAAAGGCGTGGCAGCATCGATGCGGAAGCTGGACAGCCCCCGCACCACGGGCAAGGGCGCCGGACGACACGTCGCACACACGCGCACCGTCACGCCGCGTCGATTGCCAAGCCCTGCAGCGCCAGCGAGTTTGCGGCCACAGGTCATACTGCCGTAGCGCGCACTCCAGCCCAGCCCCCGCCTGCGATGTCGGACGCCCACGACCCGCTCGACCCGACCGTTCCCCGACGCGACTTCCTGCGCATCGCCGGATTCGGCACCGGCGCCCTGCTCGCCGGCGGTCTCCCCACCATGGCCGCCGCGGAAACGCTCGCCAGCGTCGCCACGCCGCCGATCATCGCGGGCAAGGCGCGCACCTCGATGCACGTGATCGTGATCGGTGCCGGATCGTGGGGCGCGTTCACCTCGCTCGAGCTGCGGAAGGCCGGCCACAAGGTCACGCTGATCGACCAGTACGGCGCCGCCAACTCGCGCGCCACCAGCGGTGACGAGACGCGCGGCATCCGCTCGTCGTACGGCGATCGCACGCTGACCCCGGAACTCTGGACGGCGTGGGCACGCACGAGCATCCAGAAGTGGCGTGAGTTCGACGCCGAGCATGCCAAGCGCTTCGGCACGCGGTATTTCTTCACCACCGGCGACGTGATCTTCCGCGAGAAGCCGGAAGCGTTCACCACGCGCACGCAGGAGCTGTGGACCGCGCAGGGCGTGAAATTCGAGGTGCTCTCGAACGACGATGCCATGAAGCGCTTTCCGCAGATCAACTCGGCCGGATACGGCGTGGTGCTGTACGAACCTGACGCGGGTGTGGCCCGCGCACGCGACTCGGTGCAGACGGCCGTCGCACTCGGACGCGACGCAGGCGTCAATTTCCGACTCGGCCGAGTGACGCCGGGCCCGATCGTCGGCGGAAAGATGGACGGCGTCACGCTGGCCGACGGCACGAAGTTATCAGCGGATGTTTATGTCTTTTGTTGCGGCCCGTGGATGGAAAAGGTGCTGCCCGAGGCCATGAAGAACCGCATGCGCGTTCCGCTGGGTCATGTCTGCTATTTCGGGCATCCGCTGGGTGATGAGCGCTTCGTCTTCCCGAACATCCCCAGCTGGAACGTGCCGGGCGTGACGGGATGGGCGTCGCTGCCGGTGGACAGCTACGGCTTCCGCGTTCGCGGCGCCATTGCACCACCGCCGCCGCCGCGTGCTGCCGGCGACGATGACGACACGCCGCCACCGCCGCCGCCACAACAACAGGCGCAGATCGATCCGCGGCAACAGGACCCCGATCTCAGTTCGCGGTGGTCCAATCAGGAACGCGTCGATGGGTCACGCAACGTGCTGAAGAAGTTCTTTCCCGCACTCGCCGACGCGCCGTTGCTGGCCACGCGTTCGTGTCACTACGAAAGCAGCGTGAATCGCAACTTCATCGTGGATCACGTGCCCGGCGCCGAGAATGCGTGGATCGCCGGACTCGGTCAGGCGGAAGGATTCAAGTTCTCGATCGTGCTCGGTGAGTACATCGCGAAGCGGGTCACCGGGACGCTCGGTGATCCGGTGATCGCTGAGGCCTTCAGGTATCCCGCGAAAGAATACGACCCGACACCGCCCGGCCAGCCGCGCCGGGAGTGGGAGTGATGCCGATGACACGTTTCAATTTCCGCGCGATGACCGTCGCTGCCCTGCTCACGGTCAGTGCACCGACGCTGCGTGCGCAGATGGCGAGCGTGCCGGTGAACGATCGTCCCAATCCCTATCGCACCGTGGAAGGCTGGGCCAAGCTGCCCGCGGGTCGCACGTGGGGCAGCACGAGTGCCGTGGCGATCGACAAGAATGGTGAGAGTGTGTGGGTGGCCGAGCGATGCGGGCAGAACAGCTGCGTCGGCTCGAACCTGGATCCCGTGCTGCTGTTCGATCGTGACGGCAATCTCGTGCGCTCGTTCGGCAAGGGGATGGTGAACTGGCCGCACGGCATTCACGTGGATCGTGACGGCAACGTGTGGGTGGTGGACGGTCGTGACAACACGCCGCCGCGCGGCACGCCGGCCACGCTGTCCGGTGGGCCGCCGAAGTTCGGCCATCAGGTGCTCAAGTTCTCGCCGACCGGTGAATTGCTGTTGCGCCTCGGCACCAACGGTGGCGCGCGTGATCCGGGCTTCTTCTTCCAGCCCAACGCCGTCTACGTCGCACCGAACGGCGACATCTTCGTCTGTGAAGGCCACGCGTCGGGCGCTGAGGCGAATGCGCGCGTGTTGAAGTTCGACAAGAGCGGCAAGTTCCTCATGAGCTGGGGCAAGAAGGGCACCGGCGTGGGCGAGTTCGATCAGCCGCATGCACTGGCGATGGACTCGCGCGGTCGCCTGTTCGTGGCCGATCGCGGCAACAACCGCCTGCAGATCTATTCGCAGGACGGCAAGCTGCTGGACACGTGGCTGCAGTTCTCGCGCATCAGCGGCATCTTCATCGACCGCAACGACGTGCTCTACGCCGCCGACAGCGAATCGGGCTCCATCGAACCCGCCCGCCCCGAGTGGCAGCGCGGCATCCGCATCGGCAGCGCCCGCACCGGTGTAGTCACCCACTTCATCCCCGATCCCGTCACGCAGACCCGCAACACGTCAGCCGCCGAAGGCGTGGCCGTGTCGCGCGACGGCATCATCTACGGCGCCGAGGTCGGCCCCAAGGCGCTCAAGCGCTACGAACGGGCCGATTCGCGCGTCGCGCACTGACGTAACTGTTCTCGCGGAGATCGCGGAGGAGCGGAGGTTCGCGGTAGCGTTCTACCGAACAGTGTGATCCTTCGAGATTCGCAGCCGAAAAATGCTGTAGGAACTGCGCATGCCACACGCAGTTCCTACAGCATTTTTCGATCTGTGCCACACGCGCGGAGGGCAATCGTGCGGACGTGACGCTCCGCGTTCCTCCGCTCCTCCGCGACCTCCGCGAGAACAGTTGCTGTTCGGATCAGGGCAGAGTGAGCGCGATCAGCGACGTGCTGCTGCCAGCGCCGGTGGCGAAGACGATGTACTGCTTGCCCTTGTGCATGAACGTCATCGGCATCGCCGTCGTCCGCGACGGGATCTCCACGGCGCCGACTTCACGGCCGGTCGCCTTGTCCACGGCGTACAGCATCGGCTTCGCGCCCGGCACGCCGCCACTGCGGCCGGTGCCGTAGATCAGCAGCGACCTGGTGACGATGATCTGCGCCTGTCCGCCCGCTGGACGTGGCGGGAGCGTGACGCCGGCGAAGAGCGGGTCCTTGCTGGTCACGGGAATCATGCCGCCGTTCGGGGCCCACCATTTCTTCTCGCCGCTGTTCATGTCGTAGGCCGTGATGCCGCCGTACTGCTTCGGCTTCACGATCGAGACGCCACCCAGCATCGACATGTTGCCGCGGCCTTCGAAACCCCCGCCGCGCGTCGTGGGGGGCACGTAGCCCGGCGGCGGTGCCGGCACGCCGATCAGGCCGCAGTTGTCGCGCGGTGAGCTATAACGGAACTCGCTGCACGGATCCTTTTGCAGGCTGATGGTCGACATGCCGCTCTGCGAGCCGATGTAGATGATGCCCGTCTCGGGATCGACCGCGCCGCCACCATCGATGTTCACACCACCTGACGCACCAGGCGCATACCACGAGCACTTCGGACCGGTCCTGCCGTCAGCTGCTGCGCCGGGAATGAAGTACGGACCCATGCGGCACCGCTGCGCGAGCTTGAGCGCCGAGTCGCGAATGGCCGGCGTGTAGTCGATCAGGTCCGTCGCGAGGAGGCCCTGCTGCGAGTACGGTGCCGGCTTGCTCGGGATCGGCTGCGTCGGCGAAGTGCGCTCGTTCTCCACGTCGCTCTGCAGCACCTTCGTTTCGGGCATCGGCCAGATCGGCTGTCCCGTGGCACGATCGAAGGTGTAGAGCCAGCCTTGCTTCGTGCTCTGCGTGATGATCTTGCGACGCACGCCGTTGACGGTGACATCCATCAGGTTCGGTGCCATCGGCGCGTCGTAGTCCCAGATGTCGTGATGCACCATCTGGAAGTGCCACTTCCGCGTGCCCGTCTTCGCGTCGAGAGCGACGAGCGAATTGCCGAACAGGTTGTTGCCGGGGCGATGGCCACCGTATTCGTCCATGAGCGGCATGCCCACGGGGATGTACACCATGCCCAGGTCCGGATCGGCGGAGTAGGTGGCCCATGCGTCGTTCTTGCCGACGCCTTCGGTGTTTACCGCCGATCCGTTGATCCACGTCTCCGCGCCGAACTCGCCGGGCTGCGGCACCAGGTTGAACTTCCACACCTGACGTCCCGTGCGCACGTCGAAGCCGCGGATGGTGCCCGGAATGTTGCGCACACGCGTCGGGTAGTAGCCATGGATCGACGAGTTGCCGACCACGATCATCTCGCCCACCATGATCGCCGGCGAGCTGGCGCCGATCTGGCCGTTCACGGGATCGATGCCGATGCTGCCGTCGGCGCCGATCTTCTTCACCGGGTCCCACGTCTCGCCCGGCTTCGCCTTCCGTGCGGGCGCCGCATCGGAAATGATCAGCGAACCCGTATCGTCCACCGCCAGCGGCACCAGCGGATACCCCAGTCCATCCTGCAGATCCACGACACCGTTCGTGCCGAACTTCGGATCGGGACGTCCCGTCTTCGCATCCAGCGACACCATGTGATACCCGGGCGTGACGACGATCACGCGCTCCTCGGCGCCGTCGGTCCAGTAGGTGGGTCCGCGACCGGCGAACTGCCGCGGCGCCTTCTGCCAGCGGATGCCTTCCTCGAGGCGGTACATCCAGAGCGTCTCGCCCGTCTCGGGCTCGATCGCCATCACCGAGCGACGCGTCGTAGCCACGGTGAACAACCGACCGTTCGCATACAGCGGCGTCGTGCGGTAATACTCGTCGGGCCCGAAGGTGCCGGCGTTCCACTGCCACGCCTGCTGCAGCGTGTTGAAGTTGGTCGCGTTGATCTGCTCCAGCGGCGAGTACCGCGAGCTGTGCGCATCGCCCCCCCAGTACCGCCATTCACCGGGCGCATTGCCACGTACCAGCGCCGTGCTGACGGGAGTGTCTCCGCCGGGCGCACTGGCCAGCCGTGGCCCCTGCGCCTCAGCGGTGGAGACGAAGCACGGTGCCGGGGACAATGCCCCGGCGGCAACCGTGACTGCGACGGCGAGGAGACGCGTCTTCATCAGCGGGGAGTCTGGGTGGAGGAAAGGGCGCGAACGGAATCGAGACGGATACGGTGCAACGCGGCGGAGTCGGCGGGCAGCGGTGTGCTGCCGGTCGGCATGCCGTTCATGCGCAGCAGGTACGCGAGCGCGCGGACGTAGTCCTCGTCACTCATCGACCCGGGTTCGTTCTTCGGCATCTCCTTGCGGATGTACGTGTACAGATCGCCCAGTGATTTCCCGAACCACTTGTTGCGAAAGGGCGGGCCGGAATGCTGCGTGGGGGTGTGACAGCTCTGGCAACTGTTCGCGAACACATCCCGGCCCTTCGTGGCCTGCACCAGCGTGTAGACACCATCCATCGTGGTGCGACCGGTATCGGGCGCTGGGATCACGCGCGACGTCGTCACGGCGGCCGCAGCGCGAAGCGGCGGTGCTTCGGTACACAGCACCGCCCCGATGAGGGCGACGACGATCACAATGGCAAGGCGACGCGACAGAGGCACTCGGGCACACCCACGGAAGCAGCGAACGAGACCCGGCCCCGTCTCAGGACCGGCGGGTCATGCGGAGAATCTGCCGCAGTGCAAGGGCGGCGGCGACTGCCACCGCCGCCAGCAACGCCAGCCGCATCACGAGGAGGGCGAACATGGCATCGGGAACGGGCCATGTGAAGCTCCCGCGGTACCGGTCCAGCGCTTCGAGGCGCTCCGTCAGCCAGTGCCAGGCGGTGTGAGCCACCAGCACGGAGAGCGCGATGGTCACCAGCCGCTCCCGGCCCACGCCGGCGTAACGACGCGCCAGCCAGAGCAGCGGGAGCGCCGCTGCCAGTGCCAGCAGCTGCCCCGCCTCGACGCCCACGTTGAACGCCAGCAGCGCGCTCACCAGGTTGACGGCGGCGAACTGCAGCGTGTGCTGCAGCGCGAACGAAAACCCGAAGCCGTGCACGAGTCCGAAGCCGAACGCCACAGGCCACCGCGCCGCCAGCCGCTCCTCCGACAGCACCACGTTCTCGACGGCCAGCCAGACGATGGAGGCCGCGATCAGCACCTCCACCAGCGGCGGGAACCAGAGCGCATCGGGTGTGATCCCCACTGCCGATGCCGCCAGCGTGATCGAATGCGCCAGCGTGAACGCCGACACGATCGCCACCAGCGACTGCCACCGCCGCACCCCGAACACGAGGCAGAGCACGAACAGGAGATGATCGTATCCGCTGAGGATGTGCGAAAACCCGACCCCGGTGAATCGCACCAGCGTCTGGTACCACGCGGGATCCAGGTCCACCGCGCCCGGATTTCCGTCGTACGTCAACACGCGCACGCCGCCGTCGGCGCCGACCACGTGCAGCACGCTGGTGGTGCGCACACCCAGTGACGCGAGGTCGGGCTGCAGCACCGGTCGCACATCCGCCGACGGCAGCGTGTACTCCAGCGCCACGTCGAACAGCACCTGCTGCCACTGGATGATCTCCGTCTCCAGCGGCGGCTGCGCGAACGATGCCCGTGCGGCTGCGAGTGATCCAAACGCCCGATCGTTGGGCATCACGACGCGCGCGCCAGTGATGCGCGGCGCGCCCAGCGTGCGACCGTCAGCCGTGATGCGAATCGCGTTCACCAGCCAGACCTGCGCCGCCTCGGGCAGTAGCGCACGCACGCGCACGAGGTCCAGCGATCCGTCGTCGCGCAACGGAAAGTCCACGTCGCGCATCGCTTCCAGTGGCACGCGCAGCAGCAGGCGCAGCGTGGTGCTGTCCTGCTGCACGAAGCCCCGGATCGCGACGCGCTGCGGAATCTCGTGCGCGCGCACCTGGCAGGGTACGAACAGGCCGATGACCAGCATCACCAGCACGCCGGTCATCAGGCGCCAGCGGCACGGCGCGCGGCGATGCAGTCTCTCGTCAGTCACACCGGGTGAATTACCGCATGACGCGCGGAGACGCACCGGGGTGCGATGCGAATCCGCGTGACATCAGGGCGACGCGCTCCCCGCGCCCGCCGGGAACGGATGCGCCCGGATGGCCACCGACCAGAGGAAATCGGTCTTCAGGGTGGTCACGCGTCCTCCGCCACCCGTCTGCGGCACGAACACCAGCGAATCACCGGCCGACACCTGCGCGGCGGGACCGTACAGCGTGTTGTACTGCTGCGTCCCATGCGGGGGGTAGTTCACGAACGCCACGGCCGCGCGTCGGTGGCAGCTCATGCAGTTCGACGACACGCCGGTCCACGACACCGAGTCGCTGAACGACCCGACCGGCACGTAGCCTGCCAGACTGGTCTCCAGGTACGGATTGAACGCCACCAGTGGCTGACCGGCCTTCGTCAGCATCGAGTACGCCACGGTCATGTTGTAGTGCTTCCACGGCGCCGGGATGGATGCCGGCCGGTCGGCGCCAGTGAGCGGATCCGACGGGTTGGCTGACCACCAGAACGTCTGCCACGTCCAGTTCGCGATCTCCTTGCCGGTGACGTGCATCGCCATCAGCAGCGCGTAGTTGCCCGGCCGCGCGGCTGCCTGCACGGCGGCCAGGCTGGTGTCGCTGTTGAAGCCGAGATCATCGCCATTCTCCGCGCCGAACTGCGTCAGTGCGGCCGAATCCTGCGCGGTCACGACGCGATGATAAAACGCCGACATCGGCACGATGCGCAGCCACTGCGCCGGCTGCCCGTTGAACGCCTTGAACACCGAATCGCCGGCTTTCAGTCTGCCGCTGGGATCGACGGCCACGGCCTGCCGCCACATCCGCGGCGGTGGATGCAGCGAGTCGGTGGAATACTTGCTGCCGTTGCCGGCCCAGAACGGGATGGCGGTGATCGAATCCTTCGCAATGAACTGGAACACGCACTTGATCACGAACGAACTCGCGTCCGTGGAATCGGCGGAGGTGAGGATCGCGAGCGAGGCCAGCGGCGTGCCGGCCCGCTGCATTTTCACCAGCGTGTCGGTGAGTCGGCGTGAGTCGTTGAGGCGATGGTTCCAGATGTACTGCGCCGTGGTGGCGGTGAAGCGATTGAAGGCGAACACGCGTTCGAACGTGTCGACCGGAATTCTCGACCCTCCGGGACCTGCGGCCATCCGCAGCATGCGCACATGGTGCGTGCCCTGACGCGGGCGCTCCAGTGGCAGCGTCACGCTCACCCGCGACGAGGCGGACGGGCCATCGGCGAACACCTCCTGCCCGGAATACCACGTCTGCCACGTCGGGCCGCTGTCCGGCGTGGCCGCGGTTATCGCCTGCCAGATGTCCCACGCGTGAGCGCGGATCGCCTTGGTGTTGCCGGCATCGATCCACGCCTGCACCTGCTGACGTGATGCGGGGTAGGTCCGGACTTTCTTCGGCGCCACGTACCCATGGGCCGCGTTGTCCACATCGGATCCGACGACCGGCGATGACGACGATGGCACGACGTCGGTCTGGCCACTGCTGCACCCCCAGGTCACCAGCGTTACGAACAGCGCTGCGCGGCGTGCGATCACGGTGCCTCCTGTCGACGATGGGAACCGGCGTCCTACGGGATCTTCAGCTGCTCCAGCAGACGGGTGAAGCGTGCGTCGGTGGCGACGGTGCGAAAAGCGGGAGCCATGCCGAGCTGGGCGAGCTGGCCATCACCTTCCTTGATGCCGCGTTCCAGCCACTGGAAGGTGCGACCGGCGTCGCCCATGGCATCCCATGCCCGTGCCACCCAGACGGCGGCGACACTGCGTGTCTGCGAGAGCGAATCGAGTCGTGCGAACTGCGCCACGGCAGCGTCACGTGCGCCGGTGCGCGCCAGGACATACGCGAGATACCCGCTGGCGAGCATCGCATCGGGAGCCAGCTCCACCCCGCGACGCGCCTCGCGAACCGCTTCCTCGTTCGCGCCGGTCTCGGCGAGCGCCAGCGACAACCACGCATGTGCGAAATAGTACTCCGGCGTGACCGCGATCGCGTCACGGAGCGGTCGTACCGCGTCAGCGAAGCGCCCTGACAACACCAGCACCATCCCGACGCTGGTGCTGATCGGTGGCGAGAACGGGTCGAGACTCGCCGCCAGCCTGACTTCCGCGAGTGCCGAATCCGGCTTGTGCCGAACGGCCAGGAACAGCCCGTGCCAGTAGCGCGCCTGCGGATAGCGACCATCGATGGCGATGGCGCGGCGGAACGCCGTATCCGCGCGCGCGAAATCGCGATCGTGGAAGAACAGGACGTTGGCGTTCGACGTCTGCGCCTCGACCGATGTCGAATCGAGTGCGAGCGCGCGGCGAACGGCGGCCTTGGCCCTCGGAAACGCCTCGCCCGGTGCCACGAAGACGTTCATGCCCTGGATGAAGGCCACGTCCGCCAGTCCTGACCATGCTCGCGCATAGCCGGAGTCGCGTGCCACGGCCTGCTCGAACCACCGGCGCGCTTCGATCAGGGATGCAGCACTGCGGCGATCAAGCGCGAGGCGGCCCTTCATGTACAGCTGATAGGCATCGACGTCGTCGGTGCTGCGCTTCACGATCGGCGCGGTGCCATCTCCCAGCTGAATGCCGACGGCCGTCACGATGGCGCGGGCCACCGTCTCCTGCATCGTGAAGATGTCGGACACGTCGCCATCGTAGCTGCGCTTCCAGACGCTGAAACCATCCTTCACCGTCACCAGCTCGACACTCACGCGTACCCGGTTGCCTTCCTTCTGCACCGTGCCGTCGAGGACGGCGTCCACGCCGAGCTGGGTGCCGAAGTCGCGCAGGTCCTGCGCCTTGGCCTTGAACGCATACGATGAACTGCGCGCGGCCACACGCAGTCCGTCGATGCCCGACAGCGCGGTGAGCAGTTCGTCGGTCAGGCCCGCGCTGAAGTACTCCTGATTGCGCGCCGCGCTGATGTCCGTGAGCGGCCGCACAGCGACGGACGTGATGCTGCGGCCCTTTCCGACGAGTCCAGTGGCCCGCAGCACGCCCAGCACGGCAATCGTCACGAGCACCGCCGCCCCTGCCAGCAACGCCGTGCGACGGGAGCGGGGCTGCGCGGGTACCGGTGCGGCCGGAACGGAGGCCGTGCGGGCGGGCGCCGAGGTCGTTCCGACACGCCGCGTTGCCGCAGCCAGCGCGACCTCGAAGTCGTGCATGGTGCGATAGCGGTCCTGCGGGGCCCGCGCCATCGCGCACTGAATGACGGCGTCGAGCTCCGGCGATACCACGTCGCGCAGGCGCGACGCCAGCGGGACCGGATCGGTGAAGCGCTTCGCCAGCACCGATTGTACGGTGCGCCCGATGAAGGGCGGCTCGCCGGTGAGCATTTCGTAGAGCATGCAGCCGAGGCCATACACGTCGCTGCGTTCGTCGACCGCCTCGATGCCGGTGGCCTGCTCGGGGCTCATGTACGCCGCGCTGCCGATCGCATACCCGGTCTGCGTGAGTCGCGCCTCCTCCGGTTCGTCCGTCATGAGCTTGGCGATGCCAAAGTCCGTGACGACGGCGCTCCCGCTGCTCAGCAGCACGTTTTCCGGCTTGATGTCACGATGCAGCACGCCGTGTGCATGCGCCGTGACGAGCGCCTTGGCGACTTCGATGCTGATGCGCACGGCGTCGTCGATGTCGAGCTGGCGTTCCGTGTCGAGGCGCTCGCGCAGTGACGCACCCTCGATGCGAGGCATCACGAACCAGTGCAGGCCGCTGCCATGCCCGGAGTCGATGAGCGGGACGATGTGCGGGTGCGACAGCCGGGCGACGACGGCGATTTCGCGGGTGAAACGCTCGGTCGCCGCCAGATTGGTGTCCTCGACACTCAGCACCTTGATCGCGACGTCACGTTCGTGCCGGAGATCTTCGGCGAGATAGACGCAACCCATGCCGCCGCGTCCCAGTTCGCGGACAATGCGATAGCGACCCTCGAGGACCGCGGCGAGTGTGGCGAGTTGCGCCGACACCGTGGGTTTCACCTCAGTCATTGCAGTGAGTACCCGTGGATTTCCACTTGTCCCATGTTCGCGCGCGACAGCATCCCGGTGGTACGCACCGTCACCGTGAGCTGGCGATCGGCAGGCATCGGCAGCCAGAACGCCTGTGACGCCCCCGTGATCGACTGACCCGACGGGTCGCCCGGTACCAGCAGCGAGAACCAGTTCGTACGGCCGTCCGTCGTCCGGACGTTCATGTGCCAGTACGTGGCGACGGGATTGACCCCCTCCAGCCGTGCCCATGCGAACACGAGCAGACCGCACGCAGTGGAGGGGACGACGCCCACGGGTACCGGCCAGCTCGGCGACGCTCCCGATGCGAACGGCAGCTTCCCGAGGATGTGCACCGGCGTCAGTTCAACCCACGGGGCGGTCATGTCGGGCGCATCGAAAGGTCAGTGCAGGGTGACGTCGCGTGACACACCCTCAGGAAGAATGGCGCACGGATACATCGCACGCAAACCCTCATTCTCACCTGAGAGCAGACTCTCTGGTGCCGTGTCGCGACGTGGGATAGCATTGCTCGCAGCGTCGACCGGGGCATCGCGGCGCAGGGAGCGCAGGAGGCGATGCCCCTCACAATCGACCGGAGACGCACGTTGCCGCGACTGCAGATGAAGTGGACGGTACCCGCGCTTGGCGCCGTGATCGTCGCGCTGGCCCTCGGCCAGCGGCAGCTCGCCTCCGCACTCGAGCGTGAGGCCGTCGTAGCGCCATCGTTCGAAGTGGACCCGCTCTGGCCGAAACCGCTGCCCAATGGCTGGCTGCTTGGCATGGTCATCGGGCTCGGCATCGACTCGCGCGACCACGTCTTCATCGTGCATCGCGGTGGGGCCACGCTCAACACCCGCACGGAAGGCGGGTATCCGCTGGTCGGTCCCTGCTGCTCGTCGGCACCGCCGGTGCTCGAGTTCGACCCCGAAGGCAACCTGGTGAATTCGTGGGGCGGACCGGCCGAGGGCTACACGTGGCCGAGCAGCAATCACGGCATTTCCATCGATCACCTCGACAATGTCTGGATCGGCGGCAACGGCACACCCGACAGCACGCGCGGCATCGGCTTCGACTCGCACATCCTCAAGTTCACGCACGCCGGCAAGTTCCTGCAGCAGATCGGCGTGCCCGGTCGCCGCGCCGACAGCAAGTCGATGGACTCGTTCGGGCGTGTGGCCAAGGTCTCGTTCGACACGGTCGCGAAGGAAGCGTACGTGGCCGACGGCTACGGCAATCGTCGCGTTGCCGTGCTGGACATGGGCACCGGCGCGATCAAGCGCTTCTGGGGCGCATACGGCAATGTGCCGAGCGACTCGAACTACGGCCCGTACATCCCCGATCGCGCGCCCATCGATCAGTTCCGCACGCCGGTGCACTGCGCCGAGCCCACGCCAGACGGGCTGGTGTACGTCTGCGATCGCGTGAACAATCGCATTCAGGTGTTCCGCAAGAACGGCACATTCGTGAAGGAAGTGCGCATCGCCCCGCGTACGATGGGCGATGGTGCCGTGTGGGACATCGCGTTCAGCCGCGACCCGCAGCAGAAGTACATGTACCTCGCTGACGGCAAGAACGAGCGTGTGTACGTCATGGACCGCGAGACCCTCTCGATCCTCACGCAGTTCGGTGACGGCGGCCGTCAGCCGGGCCAGTTCTTCGCGGTGCACTCCATCGCGACCGACTCGAAGGGCAACATCTTCACGACCGAGACGTACGAGGGCAAGCGGCTGCAGCGCTTCGTCTACAAAGGACTGAAGCCGGTGGTGAAGATGGATCAGGGCGTGCTCTGGCCGACGCGCGCCACTCGCTGACCCGTCACTGCTCCATGATGGGCAGATACGCCCGCCACGGCCCCACCGCCTGGCGGTACTGCTTCGCCATCACCCGTGCCATCTGCGCGATGTGCCCGAGGTCGTGCGCCACCCAGCACGACAACAGTTGCGATAGCATCACCTCACCAAACGCCGGGTGCATGCCGCGGCGTTCGAGCTGTGCCGGTGTGATGGCCATCGCGCCGAGCGTCGCGAGATTCGCGATACGAAGCTCTGCAAACTCCGCCAGCAATGCATCGAGCGACTTCCCCTCGCTCTCGCGAAACTGCGCGAAACGATCGTACGGCTCGAACGTCCGCGTCAGGCCTTGCTCGAGGATCATCTGCGCGCGTGGCAGCCAGTCGGCGCGTTCACCGTGAATGAGATGGCCCACGATCACGTACGGACTCCACGACTCGCCACCTTCCGTAGCGTCGTACCACGTAGCGCTGATGCCACCGAGCATCGCCGCCAGCGTCGCCGGTGTCCGCCGCAGCACCTCCTGCGCGCGCTGCAGCTCGAATGGCTGCTCCATCATCGCCACCGCATCGCTCACGGCTGATACACCCACGCCGCATCGCGTGGACCACGACCATTGCCGTAGCCACCGGTGATCAGCACCTGCCCTGCCGCGAGCGGTGCGACCGCCGAGAATTGCCCCGCCATCGGTACCGCACCCGGCACCAGCGTGAACATCTTCGTGCGTGGATCGTACATCTCCGCCTGCGCTGCACCACCGGCGATGAGCACGCTACCGTCAGGCAGCAGCACCGAACTGCCATTGTGCTTGTAGCGACCGCGCTGCATCGGACGGCCCAGCCTGGAGGTGCCCGTCGTCGGGTCGAACCGCTCGGTGCTGTCGTACACACCATCCATGTCGCGCTCGTCGGTGCCGCCCGTCACCAGCACCGTGCCGTCGCGCAACAGGATCGCATCGTGCTTGTGTCGGCGCACCTGCATGTCACCGACTTTCTGGAACACGCCAGTCGTCGGGTCATACGCCTCGACCGACGTGTACAGCACCATCGGCGTGCGTCGCCCGGTGTGCCCGCCGATGATCAGCACGCGGCCATCGCCAAGTCGCAACCCGACATGACTTTCGCGTGTCACCGTCATGGCACCGGTCGGCGTGAAACGCCCCGTCGCCGGATCGAAGATCTCGGCACTGGACAGAAACGCCCATCCGTTACCGACACCGCCGGCGATCAGCACCTTGCCGTTCGCCAGCGGTATGGCAACATGACCGGCGCGCGCCACGGTCATCGCGCCGGTCGTCACGAAGCGATTCGTCGCGGGATCGAAGATCTCCGCTGAGGGCGTCACAGTGCCTTCGCCGGCATAGCCGCCAGTGATCAGCACCCGTCCATCCGGAAGTGTCGTCGCGGTGTGACTGTGTCGCAGCGTGATCATGCGCGGCAGTCGCATGAAGCGGCCACTGCGCGCGTCGTACACCTCGGCGCCAGTCGCCTCGCCGCTCGACTCCGTGAAGCCGCCCGCCACCAGCACACGGCCGTCGAACAGTGCGGTGGCGGAATGTGCCGCACGCGGCGCCGCCATGGATGTGGTGGGCCGCACCACGCCAGGTGGTACCTCGCCGCTGCCGGGCGACACCCGCGTGGGCGCACCGACGATGGTCGCGAAAAGCGCGACAGGGAGCAGGTGTCCGAATGAGAGCTCAGGGCGCATCACATTCTCCGGCTGGTGAGTCTGGCGATGTCGAATGATCGACAATGTGCCTTCATCCACGAAAGGCGCAGCAGGCCATTCGGCCAGTGATGGCGGGCGGACGACACACGATTGCGCCAAACGGCCACACGCAGGACGATCGCAGGATGTCGGACAAGGCGGATCAGGTCGGCGGCAACAGTTGCTGGCCACCGCGTGCGAGCGCCCGGTTTGACGCCAGCCGCAGCCTGATGGCGGCCAGGCCGGACGTGAGGACCGGTGCCGCAAACACCAGCCACGTCGATGGCACTCGAAGAATGAACACTGCGCCAACAGTCAGCGCGGCGACGGCAGCAGGCTCGATGATCGCGCGCCAGATCGGAACATGCCGCAGCAGCGTCCATGAATAGAAAGGTCCGAGCACCAAGCCGTACGCTGCGCCGAAGACGCCGGATCCAACGCCAATCCCGGCGACGAAGTCAGTCACGTTTTCAGGAAACCCGCCGGTGATCACGGCATGGAGCGCAATGCCGACTCCCAGCACCGCACCGCCGATCGCGCCGCCGATCGCACTGAGCAGTGCCACGATGCCAGTCGCCCGTACGACGCGCAGAACTGTGTCGCGTTGCATGAAACGTCCCTTCAACGAGGCGACTGCGACGAGGCTCCGGGTTGCGCCGGAGCACCTCTGCGCCACCGATGTGAATGAGGACGCACGTGTACCGTAATCGGGATGCGACGGCCCGTGCAGTGCGAGCCCCAGAAACCGCGCCCCCACCACCGGGTTCGCCGTGTACGGCGCGATGTCCCGGAATCCCAGCCCCTCGTACATCCGCTGCGCGGATTGCATCATCGGCAGCGTGTCCAGCACCATCGCCTCGTATCGCGCCTCACGTCCGGCGTCGATGATCTGTGCGACCAGCGCACGCCCCACGCCCAGCCCGCGCGCGGTATCGCGTACGTACAGTCGCTTCATCTCCGCGCGACCGTCAGCGGTGGAGCGCATTGCCACGCACCCCACCGCCACGCCGTCGTATCGCGCCAGCAACAGCCGACCACGCGGCAACGTGTACGCACCGGGCAACGCCGCGAGTTCCGCCTCGAACCCCTGAAAGTCGAGATTCACACCGAGCTGCTCCACGTACTCGCGCAGCAACTCGCGCACGATGGCGACATCCGCCGCCGAATCGACGTCAGTGATGCGCAGCATCGGTGCCACCGCTCAGAACCTCTTCGCGTCCACGTCCTGCAAAAACGCGATCAACCCGCGGAAATACGTCTGCGAGTCGTCGTACATCGACATGTGGCTGCCCTTCGGGCACACCAGCAGACGCCCGCGCTTCACCGTCTTGGCCACCATCGCCATGTGCGCCGGCTCCATGGTGTCGTGGTCACCCGCGATCACGAGCGTCGGCACGGTGATCTTCGGCAGATCCGCCACACGATCCCAGTTCAGCAGCTTGCCGCTGGCTCCCAGTTCGCTCGGCCCCTGCATCAGCACGTAGATGCTCGGGTTGACGTGCTTGAAGCTCCGAAACACCGGGTCGGGCCACTGCGCCTGCGGCATGCGCAGCACATGCTGCTCGTAATGCGCTGGCGTCAGCAGCGCCATGTAACGTGGGTCGTCGGTCTTGCCCGTGCGCTCGAACTCCTGAATCTGCGCGAGCACCGTCTGATCCATCGCAGGCATCAGCGTCTTCTTTGCATACTCGTTGTACGCCGGGATGCGCATCATCATGTTCGAGATGACGAGCCCCTTGAGATGCTGCTGATACTTGAGCGCATACTCCGACGCGAGGATGCCGCCCCAGGAGTGGCCGAGCAGGATGAAGTTGGTGCTGTCCATGCCCAGTGCCTTGCGCACCTGTTCCACTTCTTCCACCGAGCGAGCCACGTCCCACAATGACGTATCCGCCGGCTGGTCACTGAAGTGCGAGCCGAGCTGGTCGTAGTAGTAGTACTCCACACTGGCGGCGGGCAGGTATGAGTCGGCGACCTCGAAATATTCGTGCGTCATGCCAGGACCGCCGTGCAGCAGCAGCACCTTGAGCGCCGGATTGTTGCCGACGCGCTTCGTCCAGACGCTGTAGGTGCCCTTCGGTGTACTGACCGGAATCATGCGCACACCGCCCGATAGCAGGTCGCTGCGGCCGGTGGTGTCGGTCCACGCAGCCAGCGTCGGCGCTGACGTGCCGTTTCCTGACGCGGATGGCGTGGACGCCGTGCCACTGCAGCCAGCGACGGTGACGACGACGGCAGCGGCGAGCAGGCGGGCGACGGAGCGCATGGTCGGCAGGGCGAAGTGGTGACGACGTACGGTGGCGAAGTACGGCGCGGATGCGGATCGGCGCCTGCGTCACACGATAACGCGCTGCTCGCCGTATGGCGCTGTCATGCGCCCGCCGCCTCGAGCAGCGCGATCAGTCCACGGTTGCCGCTTTCACGTGCGACGCGCGCCGGCGTCTTGTCGTCCCAGCCCACCCACTGCGGATCTCCACCACGTGCCAGCAACACCGCAGCGGTTTCGGGCTGCCCACCGCGGCATGCGTGCCAGAGCGCATTCGTGATGTCGCGCCGCGAGGGCGCCAACTCATCCGACAGGCACTCCTGCACCCGATCAACGAGTCCCAGCGCCGCCGCCTGCCAGATCGTCGAGCGTGCCCCGCGCTCCAGCAGCCGACGCGCCGCCTTCCACTGCGCGAACACCACCGCATCCGACATCGCCGAGCCACCGGTGAACACGGCACCCGTCGCCTCGATGTCGGCGCCATGATCCAGCAGCGCGTCCAGCACCGCCACGTCGTCGCTGCTCGCCGCCCAGTGCAACGCCGTCTCCGGCGAGCCGCCATGACGACCATGCACCATCGGCGCATTCAGGTCGGCGCCGGCGGCGGCCAGCAGTGTCACCACCGCGGCACCGTGTGGCACATGGCCCGGCCAGTCGGCTGCGAGATGCAGCACCGTGCGTGCAGCACCCGTGGCGTCAACGATGCGTACCGTCGCCAGCGAGGGGTTCGTCGTGAGCAGCGCCTGCAGCGCGGCGGTTTCGCCACGCTTGATCGCCGTCGTGAGCGCGATGGCCTGCGGATCGGACTCGGAGAGCGTGTGCATCGGTGATGCTATCACGCGGGCTTCGTCGCGCGGATGCAGAGAAAGCCCGGCTGATGCATCAGCTCCGCATAGTGCTTCGGATCCACCTTCCGGAACTCTTCCGTGGGCCGCGGCTCCAGCACCTGCTCGATGCGGAACCCCGCATCGGCAAAGGGATTCAGCGTCTCCGCCATCGACCGACGGTAGCAGGGCATCCGCACGCGCACAGGCGTGAAGCCACTCCAGGTGGCGTGCACCGCCTCGATTTCCCAGTACTTCTTCGAGCGATAGTACTGAAAGTCCGCGGACGGATGCTGCACCGACACCACCAGCAATCCACCGGGACGGAGTACGCGGAAGAACTCCGAGAACGTCGCCCGCCAGTCGTGGACGTACTCCATCACCAGCGGACTCAGAACGAGATCGAACGCACCGTCCGCGAGAAAACCGAGCGGCGCACCAAGGTCGGCCACATGAACCTCGGCGCGACCCTTCGTCCGCTGTCGCGCGAACTCCACCATCTTCGGACTCGCATCCACCGCCACCACCCGGGCGCCATGCTCCAGCAGCCACTCGGCATACACGCCCGAGCCGCACCCCGCATCCAGTACACGCATGCCACTCACCGCGGGCAGCATCGACAGCGTGGCCGGACGGTCGTAGTACGCGTTGTGCGGCTTCGTGTCGATGTGTGCGGCATACGCTTCCGCCAGCTGTTCGTATGCGTCCAGCGCGATCGGTGTGTCGGGCATCAGGCGGCAGAGTGTACAGGGTGTGCGCAGCGTACCGACGGACATTCACGCACGCATCGGACGCTGTTTTACAACTGCGGAAGATGGAAGAGTAGATCCAGCGACGGCGGCTTCACACCCTGCTGCCGCAATACCATACAGATTTGTGCCGTGTGTCTGACTTCATGCAGCATCACGTGCCAGAGCAAGCCGCCGGCGGCATACCGCTCGTCGGGCGCATCGTGCACCGTCACGACCCGTGCGAGTTCAGTGGCATCGGCACCGGGGAGATACGACAACGTGCGCAACTCCACCGCGCGCCAATACTCCAGCAGCACCGTCAGCGGCGTGTCGGCGAACACCGCGCCCCAGGTCGTCTCGCGCAGCGCGTCGATGGTGTCCAGCACCGGTGGCACCCTCCGGATGTCCTCGTTGATCCAGCCATCCTCGACCGACGGGATGTGGAAGACGAGATCCTTGATGCAGCGGAATCGATCGCCCCCCAGCACCGGTGCAGCCAGCACCGTGTCGGGCACCGCCTGCAGCGCCGACCAGAGGTCGCGACGCGTCTGCATCAGATAGTCGTAGCAGGACTGCGCGTTCATGTCGTTCGTGTCCTCAGCGAGAGTATCTGCACACACACAGCCACGGTGCCGCACGCACCGCCCACGGGCATCACGTCGTCCGGTCCATCCACAGATCCCACGTCACGTTGCCGATCGCCTCGTCGTCGAGCGGCATGCCGTGCAGCTTGAGCACCAGCTTCACCTGACCGTGATGATAGCCCTCATGCCAGAGATTGTGCTGCAGCATCAGCAGCGGGTGATCGTAGCGGACTGCCATCGCCTCTCCGGCCTCGATACGTCCCCGCACCGCCTGTCGCACCGCCACGGCACTCTCGTCCAGCATCTGCGCAATGCGCGTCACGTCACGCTCCTCCCCGGGCGCCGGTGGCGCAGCGAACGGCACCTCCGGCGCATCCTCGCCCACGAAGAACAGCCGGCAGCGGTTGATGTGCATGAACATCTCGACGATTCGCAGACTCTCGGGCGTCGCGCGCAACTCCAGCGCCTCGACGGGCACCGCGTGCAGCAGGTTCACCAGAATCCTGTTGCTGCGATCCCATGAGTCCAGCAAGGCATCGAGCAGGGCGTGCGACGATGCATCCATGGTCTTCTCCAGCCTCCCGTCACGAGGAGCGTCACCTCCGTTCGATCACGCAGTTCCTGATGCCATGCGGCGGAGGTCATGCTCCTCCCGCATGGCATTCATCGACACGTGGACGATAACGCGGAAGCGTCGTCCGTGTGACGGCGAGCAACCCGCGGGTCGCTGGCGTCGATGCCGCCACGTTCGTATGCTTGCAGAGTCGGCGTCCCCGACTTCCTCACGCGCCGCCATTCGGTCCTCAGCCCCTCATGGACGTTCGCAACGAAGAGTCGCCCGAGTCGTTCGGCATTCCTGGCGACCGCTTCGTCATCGAACGCGAGCTCGGTCGTGGCGGCATGTCGACGGTGTATCTCGCCCACGACCGCAAGCACGATCGACGCGTCGCGGTGAAGCTGCTCTCGGGCGACGCCACGGCGGCCCTCGGCGCCGCGCGCTTCACGCACGAGATTCAGGTCACGGCGCAGCTGCAGCACCCGCACATCCTGCCGCTGCTCGACTCCGACACCGCCGACGGACGGGCGTACTACGTCATGCCGTTCGTGGACGGCGAGTCACTGCGTGATCGCCTCGACCGTGACGGCGCCCTGCCGCTGCGCGATGCGCTGATCCTGGCGCGCGAAGTGGCCGACGGCCTCGCCTACGCGCACGGCCGACAGGTGGTGCACCGCGACATCAAGCCGGAGAACATCCTGATCTCCGCAGGCCATGCGATCATCGCCGACTTCGGCATCGCACGCGCCAGCACCGCCGTGGTCGACGCTGACCTGCGCCTGACGACACCGGGGTTCGCCATCGGCACGCCGGCGTACATGGCACCCGAGCAGGCGCTCGACGAATCGGTCGACGGACGCTCCGATCTCTACGCGCTCGGCTGCCTGCTCTTCGAGATGCTCACCGGCACACTGCCGTTTGCCGGACGCACGGCGATGGCGCTCCTCGGTGCGAAGCTGTCCGGCATGCCACCCGCATTCTCCGATGGCCGCGCCTCCGTGCCGCCCGCCCTGCGCGCGCTCATCACGCAGTTGCTGCAGCGTGAACCGTCCGACCGACCGCAGCGTGCCGAGGAGGTGATCATCGCGCTCGATGCCGCCTTGCGCGGCAATGCCGCACCAGCTGCCGCGCGCGAGGTCGCGCCGCCGAACACCATCGCCGTCCTCGCGTTCAGCAGCATGAGCCCCGATGCGTCCGACGAATACCTCGCCGACGGCATCAGCGAGGCGCTGACCACCGAACTGGGTCGCGTGGTCGGATTGCGTGTCATCGCGCGCACGTCGGCCTTCACCTTCAAGGGCTCACCGCTCGACGTGCGCGAGATCGGCATGCGGCTCGGCGTGCGCCAGCTCGTGGAAGGCAGCGTGCGCCGATCCGGGAGCCGGCTGCGTGTCACCGCGAAGCTCGTCGACACTGGCAGCGGTACCGAGATCTGGTCGGAGCGCTTCGATGGCAGCACCGACGACGTCTTCACGATCGAGGACGAACTTGCGCGCGCCGTCAGCTCGCATCTCCGCGCACTGCTGCGCGGCGGTGATCGCACACGCATCACGACGCACGTGCCCAGCGCGCCGCCCACGACCAGCATCCCCGCCTACGAGCAATACCTCAAGGGACGCTACTGGTGGAGCATGCGCACCGACGTGGCAATGCAGCGCAGTCTTGCGCATCTCGACGAGGCGCTGGTGCTCGATCCGCACTTCGCGCGCGCCGCTGCTGCCAAGGCCGAGACGCTCGCGACACTGGGGTTGTACGGACTGTCGGCACCGGTCGACGTGATGCCGTCGGCTCGCAGCGCGGCCGAACAGGCACTCGCGCTGGACGCGGCGATGCCGGAGGCGCTCTGTGCCCGGGGATGCGTCCTGGCAGCCTACGATCGGAACTGGGACGCCGCCGCGCGCGACTTCGACGCCGCCATCGCTGCCGACCCGCAGTACCCCACGTCATACCAGTGGCTGGCGAGTACCGTCCTCGTGCCGCAGGGTCGGTTCGCGGAGGCGCATCAGGCGCTGGCGACCGCGCGCGCGCTCGATCCGCTCTCACGCTCCATCGTGGTCAGCAGCGCTGCCGCGCACTACTACGCGCGCAACGTCGAGGCGGCGATCGCGGACAGCCGCGAGGCCCTGCAGCTCGACGATCGTTTCGCGATGGGCCACTTCTTCCTCGGCCTCGCGCTCGAGCTGCACGGCGACCTGCCCGGGGCTCGCGCCGCACTGGAGCAGGCTCGCGCACTGGCACCCAGCGCCGAGATCATCGCGGCGCTGGGGCAGCTGCATGCCCGTGGGGGTGACGTGGAGCGTGCGGCGGCCTGTCGCAGTGAACTCGCGGCGCAGGCGGCGCAGCGGTACGTGTCGCCGGTGCTGATGGCGCAGATCGCCGCCGCGCAGGATCAAACCGACGAGGCGCTGCAACTGCTGTCGGAGGCCCGGGACGCCCGTGCCGCCGACCTGATCTGGGTGGGCGTCCGCCCCGCCTTCGACGTGCTGGCCGACCACCCCGACTTTTCGTCGCTGCGGCGCGAGCTGCAGTTGCCGATGGTGACCTCGCCGCAGCGGTGAACGCCGGTCAACTCGTCGGTGGCGTCGTCATCGGCGGTCCCAGCGTCGTGATCCCGTACTGATCGCCGATCGAGAGCAACTGCTCCATGCTCGGCATCCCTTCAGGCGGCGTGGCGGCCGAAATGTCGACGAAGAAGCCTGCGAAGTCGCCGGGGGTTGTCACGATGAGCAGCGCCGCATCGCGATCAATGAAGTTCTGGTAGCGGTGCACCATGCCCCGCATGACGGCGATGCACCCACCGGCGCGGATCGTGTGACAGGCGCCATCCACTTCGAAAACCAGTTCACCATCGAGTACATAAAAGCACTCATCTTCTCGCGAGTGGACGTGCAGCGGCGGGCCGGTCATCGGGGGCGCGACCAGGTGGAAGAGGGCGTACCGACCCTCGGTGTCCGCCGGTCCGACATTGATCAGCGTTGCCTCGCCGACCACGTTGAGCGGCGCTGGGGTGCGACCTTCGGCTGCGGTGGTGACGACGAGTCCTGTGGTCATGGGTCGGGTGAGGTGGGGGGGACGGTCGGCGCCGACAGGCCGCCGGCAGCGGACTGGAGCACGGCCTGCATTGCGGTACAGGCCGCCCGGACTGCGGCCTCCTGCGTGAGCTGACCACGGTCACGGAGCATGAGCCAGAACGGCGCGCTGTAGATCGCGACGCAGGTGGCGACGAGCTGGTCCGTGGCATCGTCTGGCCAGCCGGCGCACCGGTCGGCGAGCGCGGTGTGGAAGGCGGCGCGCCCTTCCACCGACCCGTGGGCCGAGATGTTCGCCGCTGGTCTCACCGCCACCATGGCGCGGGTCAGCGCCTCGTTCCGGGCGAACTGATCGAAGAGTTCCCGGATGTACGGCAGAATGTCCTCTTCACATTGCGGCCACCGTGTTCCTGTGGTGTCTCGCAAGTGTCGCCATACTGCCCTGACAAGATCGTCTTGCGTCGGGAAGTGCCGATAGGCTGTCCGCGCCGCGATCGCGGCCCGCTCTGCCACGGCCTCGTGCGAAAAAGGTGCGTCGGGCTCCTCGCGCATCATGTCGAACGCCGTCAGGACGATGCGCCTGGCGGTCTCTGCCTTGAGTCGTTCGCGTTCGCTCGGGGCTGCGGGTTCGCTCATGTCAGTACACTGTCACCACACGCCACGCCTGTCAAGACGCGTCACCCGGCGACCGTGTCCGATCATGGTGTCTGACCCGTGATCGAAGACCCCAGGATCGCCGAGTACGCACGCTCTTCCCGCTGCGCAGCCATCCTTCCTGAATGCGCGCTATAACGCCTGCATCAGCACAGCGTAGAGGCACAAAGTCAGAAATCGTCAGCGGAAGTCATCGACATCCACTTCCACCGCCTCGAGCCGCTCGTCACGGAGCAGCGTCGAAATCAGCGCCCGCGAGCCGCCCACGTACGTCCACCAGAGATCGATTTCCGTCGACACGAACCAGGCGCGATCCATCGGCCACCACAGATTCGGCGACCGCTCGATCCATGACACGCTCGAGAGCGACGTCAGCGCACCCTCCACCGGGCCCGACAACAGGTGGTAGTGGCGAAAGGGGAGCAGCAACACGGGCTCGAACATGTCCGGCACAGGACAGTCGCCGAACCCCTCCCACAGCGCGAACCGGCAGTCCTCCGCCGTCGTCGTCGCCGGCGCGAGATGCGACAGCAGGGCCCGGATCTGCGCGCGAGGCAGATCGCCTTCCCGGCTCTGAAACTCGTCAGCGAGCCGCTCACGCAGCGCGGTCATCGCCGCGACGTCACTGAACGTGACCCGCTCGCGGGTCGCGAGATCGCGCCACATCGCCGGCGGATCGGCCCCACGCTCCAGCGGCTCCGTCTGGTGACACAGCCGCGCGTACGCCTCGAAGTGATCGGGCAGAAACGACCCGACCGAATCAGCGAAGCTCGTCATGTTTTTGCGCACCCACTCCGCATCCGCCGCGTCGTCCAGCAGACGGAGACTGCCTAGCGTCACCGCCGGCAGTGGCTCACGGACGGGCTCGGCACGCAGCCAGGCGAGGATTTCGGACCAGCGCATCTCGGCACGTCGTTCAGGTCACCGCACGGCGCCGCCGTCGCGCCTCCGCGCTGCGCCAGCGGCGCAGCGGGACTGCCGAACGTTACCGGTCGGGGATCACCGTCTCCAGACGCTTGGCGGCCAGATCGGCAGTATGCGTCAACGCACCCGTCGTAATGATGTGCGCCGACGCCGTTCCGTCGAAGCTCACCGCCGCGTGACCTGTCGGCCGGCCCGCGGGCCCCTTCGCCGCCTCGCCGATCTCGTTCGACAGCTCCAGCACCACCAGCCCCGTCAGCGGCCAGATGAACTTCGGATCGGTCACCAGATAGCGGACGTTCGTGTACCGGTTCACCCGCGTGATCCGCGTCGGCGCACGGCCTTCGGCACCGGTATCCAGGCGCACGATCGAATCGCTGCCGTTCATCACGATGCGCCCCTGCTCGTCGGTGGCGAACTGCCGCACCTCGCGGCGCCACTCGGGCACACGGCCCGCGGAGTCGCCTGTCACGACGCGCACCGTCTCGATCATCGATCCGGGCTTGCCGTCGTACTGCCCCACGACGGCCCCCGATGCATCCAGAATCCGTACCCGCGAGCTGTCGCTGTCACCACACGCCGGCGTGCCGTGACAGGCCACCAACGCCCGCATCATCGGCCGGTCGTACGCCGCCTGCAGCCCGAAGAAGTCGATCATCGCCGGCGTCAGCGTCGCCGACAGCGGCATCCCCTGCTCCGTCGTGGCCGCGTACGCACTGGGTGCATTGAGAAACACCGTCGCACCAGCGACGCCGACGAGTGCGAGACAGAACAGAAAAGGCTTGCTGGGCTTCATCGTGACCGGGCGAGAGAGGGGACGTCCGGAAGCGACGACCGCGAACACGACAGGGTCACGCCACGAGCGCAGCTCGAGCGCATGCTCAGCGCTGACGCACCACCTCGCGCACGCACTCCACGAAGGCGCGCGCCTGTGGTGTGCGCGTCGCACCACGTCGCCACACCGCCACGATCTCACGCTGCAACGTGTGATCCACGAGCGGCACGTACGCACAGGCCGGCGTGTTGTGGCGTGCGGCGGCCATCGCCGGCACGATCGAGATGCCGACGCCCGCGCCCACCAGTTCCAGCACCGTCGCCAGCTGCGCGCTGCGGCACACCACCGACGGCGACACCGCACGGCTGTTGCAGAACCCCGCCACCTGTTCGCCCAGGCAGTGCATCGGATCGAGGGTCACGGCGGGCGCGTCGTGCAGCTGTGCGAGTGTGATGCGACCGACGCGCGCGGCCGGATGCGTGGCCGGCACCGCCACCACCAGCGCATCGGCGCCGAGCCGCTCGGTGTCGACATGGTCGAACGCGTACGGCAGTGCGGCGATCACCACGTCGAGCGCGCCGTCCAGCAGCAGCTTGGCCAGCACCGCGCTGTAGTCCTCGCGCAGCTCCACACGCATCGCCGCGTGTCGGGTCCGCAGTCGCTGGATGGCCGACGGCAACACGTACGGCGCCACGGTCGGGATCGCCCCGACGCTGAGCGTCCCGTCGCCCTCGGCCGCCTCCCGCCGCACGGCATCCTCCGTTTCGCGCACCTCGTCGAGAATCCGCCGCGCCCGCGGGTAGAGCGCCCTGCCGGCCTCCGTCAGCGTGACACCTCGACCATGCCGGTCGAACAGCGTCGTGGCCAGATGCTGCTCCAGACGCTGGATCTGCCCCGTGAGCGACGGCTGCGACAACTCCAACGTCCGCGCCGCCCGGCTCAGGCTGCCGGCATCCGCCGTCTCCAGAAATGCCCGCAACAGTGTCGTATCCATTCTGTACTATAGGCGCTTCCTATGGATTGTATAGGTTTTTCCTGATTGCGGGCTATGGATGGAAGTCGTATCCTCCCGCAGTTACGAACACCACAACAACCACGGCCGGGCTCTCGCAACTGCGGCCCGGTCTGATCCACCGCCACGATCCGGAGCACACGATGGAAAGCATGTCTGGTGGAAATGGGGGCACGTGCCCGGTCAATCACGGCGCACTGACCACGGATCTCCCGAAGAGCGATCGTCGCAGTCGTATGATCGGCGGCCGGTCCAACCGCGACTGGTGGCCCAACCAGCTCGATCTGGGCATCCTCCACCAGCACTCGTCGCTCTCCACGCCGCTCGGCGAGGGTTTTGACTACTCGGCCGCCTTCCGCACGCTCGATCTCGCCGCCGTGAAGACTGACCTCCTGGCGCTGATGACCGACTCGCAGGACTGGTGGCCCGCCGACTACGGGCATTACGGCCCATTCTTCATCCGCATGGCATGGCACGCCGCCGGCACCTATCGCACCGCTGACGGTCGCGGTGGTGCATCGGCCGGGACGCTCCGCTTCGCCCCGCTCAACAGCTGGCCCGACAACGGTAATCTCGACAAGGCGCGCCGCCTGCTGTGGCCGATCAAGCAGAAGTACGGCCGCAAGCTTTCGTGGGCGGATCTGTTCGTGTACACCGGCAACGTCGCGCTCGAGTCGATGGGCTTCCAGACCTTCGGCTTCGGCGGCGGTCGCGCAGACGTCTTCGAGGCGGAAGGCGACATTTACTGGGGCCCCGAGGCCGAGTGGCTCGGTGACAAGCGGTACGAAGGTGAGCGTGAGCTCGAGCAGCCGCTGGCCGCCGTGCAGATGGGCCTCATCTACGTGAATCCCGAGGGGCCGAACGGCGTCCCTGACGCGCTCGCCGCGGCACGCGACATCCGCGAAACCTTCGCGCGCATGGCGATGAACGACGAGGAGACCGTCGCACTCGTCGCCGGCGGGCACACCTTCGGCAAGACGCACGGCGCCGCCGATACCGCGCACGTAGGCCCCGAGCCTGAAGGCGGGAGCATCGAAGCGCAGGGCTTCGGCTGGCTGAACAGCTTCGGCGCCGGCAAGGGTGGCGACACGATCACCAGCGGTCTCGAAGGTGCGTGGAAGCCGAACCCGACGCAGTGGGACAACGGCTACTTCGACACACTCTTCAAGTACGAGTGGACGCTGACCAGGAGCCCCGCCGGTGCACAGCAGTGGACGCCCACCGATCCTGCCGCCGCGACCACCGTCGTCGATGCGCACGATCCGACGAAGTTCCACGCGCCGATGATGGCCACGACCGACATCGCGTTGCGCGTGGACCCGGCGTACCTCGAAGTGTCGAAGCGCTTCCACGCAAACCCCGACCAGTTCGCCGATGCGTTCGCGCGTGCCTGGTTCAAGCTCACGCATCGTGACATGGGCCCGCGCGAGCGGTACCTCGGCCCGCTCGTGCCGAGCGAAGAATTGATCTGGCAGGACCCGATCCCGGCGCTGGATCATGCCGTGATCGATGCGCAGGACATCGAGGCGCTGAAGGGCCGCATTCTCGCGTCGGGGCTGAGCATCTCGCAACTCGTTTCCACCGCGTGGGCCTCTGCCTCGACGTTCCGCAATTCCGACAAGCGCGGCGGTGCCAACGGTGGCCGCCTGCGTCTGTCGCCGCAGAAGGGCTGGGACGTGAACCAGCCCGCCAAGCTGCAGCGCGCACTCGAGATCTTCGAGACGATTCAGCGCGATTTCAACGATGCGCAGACCGGTGGCAGGAAAGTGTCGCTGGCCGACCTGATCGTACTGGGTGGCGTCGCTGCGGTCGAACGGGCCGCGCGTAACGCCGGTCACGAGGTGTCGGTGCCATTCACACCGGGTCGCATGGATGCCTCGCAGGAACAGACCGACACCGAGTCGTTTGCGGTGCTGGAACCGATTGCCGATGGGTTCCGCAACTATCAGACGGGTGCGTACACGGTCAGTGCCGAAGAGCTCCTGGTGGACAAGGCGCAACTGCTGTCATTGACGGCGCCCGAAATGACCGCGCTGGTGGGCGGCATGCGCGTGCTGAACGCGAACTACGGTGCGTCGCGCCACGGCGTGTTCACCACGCGTCCCGAGGCGCTGACGAACGACTTCTTCGTCAACCTGCTCGACATCGGCACCGCATGGACGCCGATGTCGGAGTCGAAGGATGTGTTCGAGGGTCGTGATCGCGTGACGGGTGACGTGAAGTGGACCGCGACGCGCGTGGACCTGGTCTTCGGGTCGCACTCGCAGCTGCGAGCGATCGCTGAGGTGTATGCCGAGAGCGATGCGGAACAGACGTTCGTGCATGCGTTCGTGAAGGCATGGACGAAGGTGATGAACGCAGACCGGTTCGTGCTGTAAACCGTCAGATCGTCAGCGAGACATGAACGCCGCCGGGATCGTCTCCCGGCGGCGTTCGTGTTCGTGCGCGCGCTCACCGATCCTACACGACGAGGCCGCGGTCCCGCTCGTTGGTCAGCCGATGCGGCCATCGCCGTTGATGTCGCGGTTCGTCTGCGCTTCGAGCACGGAAACCACCTCACGCAGCAGTCGCTTGGTCCGCGCCAGCTCCACTTCGAGACGATGGACGCGTGTCTCCATCGTTGCCGTCGCGTCGGCGTTCTCGTCGATCTTCAGCTGCTGGAGGATGTCGTAGAAGATGGGCATTCGGGATCGGTGGAAGACGAATGTCCGGCACGGGCACGGAACGGTGTGCCGGGCATGGACACCGGGATCATAGCGGACCGCGCCCCGTCGGAGCTGTGCGAGCCGGCGCGCGTACGCTCCCGGCTCCCGGGCCGACGCACGATCACCGGCTGCTTGTGAGACGCGCGTCGAGCGCCGTGACGTGAAGGCGGTACCCGGTGATACAATGCCTGCATCAGCGCGGTCCTCCCCCAGCCCCTGACACCAATGCTCCGCCCCGTCGCCGTCCTGCTGCTCGGCGCTGTCGCCGCCTGCACGGCTCGCAGTGCCGCCGAAGCTCCCGCGAAGGACTACCTCTACCTCTGGACGGCGTCGGCCGACACGACGCAGCCCGATTTCCTCGCGGTGCTCGACGTGACGGAGCAGGACAGCGGTCGGTATGGTCGTCTCGTCACGACACTTCCCGTCCCCGGGCGCACCAACGTCCCCCACCACACCGAGCACGAAATGCCCGCGGATGGGCAACTCTTCGTCAACGGATACAAGTCGGGCACATCCTTCGTCATGGATCTGCGTGCACCAGCCGCACCGCGCATCGCGGCGACGTTCGGTGACGTCGAAGGCTACTCGCACCCGCACTCGTATCTGCGCCTGCCGAACGGCAACGTGCTCGCGACGTTCCAGACGACGCATGCCAACGGCCGGAAGCGTGCGGGCGGGCTGGTGGAACTCACACCGGCCGGACAACCGGTTCGTTCGTCGTCGGCGGACAATCCGACGGCAGACTCGTCGCTGCGTGTCTACAGCGCCGCGATCGTGCCGTCCCTCGATCGCATCGTGTCGACGTCCACCGACATGATGCCCGGGCCGGAAGAGGCGTCACGCACGCTGCAGGTGTGGCGCCTCTCCGACCGGACGCTGCTGCGACCGATCACCCTCCCCGGACCCAACGGCACACTGTCGGCGGAGCCCCGCCTGATGGATGATGGCCGCACGGTGCTCGTCTCGACTTTCAGCTGTGGACTCTTCATCATCGACAGTCTGGCCAGCGATGCGCCGCAGGCGCGGCAGGTCGCGTCGTTCCCACAGAAGGCAGACGAGAGCTGCGCGATTCCGGCCATCGTCGGACGTTTCTATCTGGTGACCGTACCGGCGTGGAGTGCGGTGGTCAGCCTCGACATCAGCAACCCGAATGCGCCGCGTGAGGTGGGCCGCGTGGCTTTCGATGCAACCGACGTGCCGCACTGGATCTCTGTATCGCCCGATCGGAAGCGGGTCGTCGTCACGGGGTACGCGACGATGGAGCACACCGTGCAGATCCTCCGCTTCGACGCAACGACCGGTCGCCTCGCGCTGGACACGCGCTTCCGCGAGGAGGGCGCGACGGCCTCCGGATTCCGCATGACCAACAAGCAGTGGCCGCATGGCGGTTCGGCGGCCGGCATTCCGCACGGGGCGGTGTTCAGCCGACGGTGATGCGGAGCATGCGGGGTGGCGTCCCCGACACGACCATCGAATCAGTGGGCGTGCTCGAGGCCTGCGGTGACCATGGGGTCGGTGACCATGGGGTCGGACACCATGGTCGGGGCGTGCGCTGAAACAACACCGTGGGGTCTGACCCCATGGTCGGAAGTCGGTCGCCACCGGCCCGGCCCCTTGGCGTCCTGAGAACGTCATGCGACTATTGGAGCATCGCGAGCCGCTCGCGACGCGTCGCTCAAGGCCGCGCTGACCATCGTCGCACGAGGCTCGACATGTTGCGTCGTCTCGCCGTCACCACCGCCGTTGCCGCGCTGACTTCCCTGTCGGCCCCTGCACATGTCGCCGCGCAGTCACCGGTCGTCGCGCAGGTCCGCGGCACCGTCTTCGACAGCGTCGCCATGGCCCCGCTGCGAAACGCGCTGGTGCGCATCGTGCGCGCCGACGACCCCTCCGTGGGCCGCAGCGCACAGACCGATTCGCTCGGCTCGTTTCAGCACGACGGCGTGCCGGCCGGTGTCTGGCTCGCCTCGTTCCTGCACCCCGTGCTCGACTC
>JAYWIJ010000269.1:0-6921 GCA_043788935.1 Gemmatimonadaceae bacterium
AGCACGAACACGATCGTCAGGCCCGACAGCAGGATCGTGAGCGCAATCTCGTTCGGCGTCTTCTGCCGTGAGGCACCTTCGACCAGCGCGATCATGCGATCGATGAACGTTTCGCCGGGATTCGCAGTGATGCGGATCACGAGGTAGTCCGAGAGCACGCGCGTCCCACCGGTGACCGCAGACCGATCGCCGCCGCTTTCGCGGACCACCGGCGCACTTTCGCCGGTGATCGCACTCTCATCCACCGAGGCCACACCTTCCACCACTTCACCGTCGCCCGGAATGCTGTCACCGGGCAGGCAGAGCACGAGGTCGTCGCGGCGCAGAGACTGGGCCGGCACCTCGCTCACCTGTGCCGATTGCGGATCGCCCTTGAGTGGTGCCGCCGAGGCAAGCTTCCTTGCGGCCGTTTGCGTGCGGCTCTTGCGCAGCGTGTCGGCCTGCGCCTTGCCGCGTCCTTCGGCCATCGCTTCGGCGAAGTTGGCGAACAACACCGTGAACCAGAGCCAGAGCGCCAGCTGGACGAGGAAGCCGAGTCCCGGCTTTCCGGCCAGCGCATCCATCGCGAGGACGATCGTCGTGTACACCGAGCCGATGAGAACCACGAACATCACCGGATTTCGGACCATCAGGCGTGGATCGAGCTTGCGGAACGAATCCCCGATCGCGCGCTTGACGATTTCAGGAGCGAACATCGGCCGGCTACCCAGCGCGGCGCGTGACGCTGACTGCGTTGTTGGAGCAGGCATATCAGAACAGGGCTCCGGAACCCATCAGGAAATGTTCGACGATCGGCCCCAGCGCGAGCACCGGGAAGAACGTCAGCGCACCGACGATCAGGACCACGCCGATGAGGAGGATGCTGAACAGCGGACCCGAGACCGGGAACGTGCCGCTGGATGCCGGCACGACGCGCTTCTCGGCCAGGAACCCGGCCAGCGCCAGCATGGGGACGATCAGTGCAAAGCGGCCGATCAGCATCGCAATGCCGAGTTGCGTGTTGTACCAGTACGTGCCGCCCGTGAGGCCGGCAAAGGCCGATCCGTTGTTGGCGGTCGTCGACGAGAAGGCGTACAGGATCTCGGAGAGGCCGTGTGGCCCACTGTTGTTGAGGCCCGCCAGCCCCTGCGGCGACACAACACTGATGGCGGTGAAGATCAGGATCGACGCGGCGGCGGCGAGCACGTAGAGCATGGTCACCTGCACCTCACGCGCCTGGATCTTCTTGCCGAGATATTCCGGCGTGCGGCCCACCATCAGGCCGGCAATGAACACCGTGAGCACCACCATCATCAGCATGCCATAGAGGCCAGCGCCGACACCGCCGAAGATCACTTCACCGAGCTGCATGTTGACGATCGGCACCAGGCCGCCGATCGGCGTGAACGAGTCGTGCATCGAGTTCACGGCGCCGCACGAGGCATCGGTCGTGATGACGCTGAAGAGTGCGGAGTTCGCAATGCCGAAGCGCACCTCCTTCCCTTCCATGTTGCCGCCCGGATTGCTCGCCGTCGTGGTGACATCCACGCCGCGCGACGCATGAATCGGGTTGCCCCGTGCCTCGGCCCAGTAGGTGGTGCTGACACCGGCGACGAACAGCGCGAACATCGCCCCCCACACCGACCAGCCGTGCCTGCGGTTGCCCGTCATGTGGCCGAGCAGATACACGAGCGCCGACGGGATCATGAAGATCGTGACCATCGACCAGAAGTTTGACCATGGCGTCGGGTTCTCGAATGGATGCGCGGAATTCGCATTGAAGAAGCCGCCACCATTCGTGCCGAGCTGCTTGATGATCTCCTGGCTCGCCACTGGCCCCATCGCGAGCGTCTGCTTGCCTCCCTCGAGCGTGGTCACGTCGAGGTAGGGAAGGAAGTTCTGGATCACGCCCTGCTGCACGAGCACCAGTGACAGCACCAGTGACAGCGGCAGCAGCACGTAGAGCGTGCCACGCGTGACGTCCACCCAGAAATTGCCGATCCGTCCGCGTGCTTCTTCGCCGCGACGCGCGATGCCGCGCACCAGCGCCACGGCGATCGACAGGCCGACGGCGGCCGACACGAAATTGTGAAAGGCCAGCTGTGTCATCTGCGAGAAGTACGACATGGTCGTCTCGCCGACGTAGCTCTGCCAGTTGGTGTTCGACGTGAACGACACGGCGGTCTCGAACGCCTGCCGGTCGGTGATCCCCGGGAAACCCTGCGGATTCAGCGGCAGCAGGTGCTGCAGGCGCAGCGCAACGTACGTCATCAGCAGCGACACCACGCTGAACAGCAACATGCCACCGAGATAGCGTGTCCAGTGCTGGTCTTCGCGGTCGTCCACGCCGCAGATGGCGTAGATGGGCCGCTCCAGCACCCGCAGCCACGTCATGCTGCCGTCAAACACCCGGACGAGGTACACCCCGAGCGGCTTGGCGACGGCCAGCGTGAACAGCGAAAAAATGACGATCTGAACCCATCCATTCATGGTCATGGCACGGGCCTCAGAATCGCTCGGGGCGAAGCAGAGAGTAGACGAGGTACGCGATCGTCACGATCGCGAGAGCCAGGGCGATGGCGGAGCCGGCGGTCATGGCGCACGCTCCTCAGCGGCAACGTCGCCGGGATTGCGACGACCCAGCGCGGCACAGGCACGCACGTAGGCGAGCATCAGCGCGAAGAACAGCACGGTGCCCACGATGTAGGCGAAATCGTACACGGAGAACTCCTCTGCGGGAAACGGAAACTGCGTCACGCCGCCAAGGATGTCCGGTCTGCCGTGAAGGTCGCACAAACGACGGCACGACCGGCATAAAACCACTACAAAGACTTACGTGGGCAGTGGCGCGGGCCCCACGGTCAGGTCGCTGGCATCATCCGGCGCATCCACCGCCGCGAGCGCGATGATGAAGCAGGCGCCGCCGGTGCAACGCGCCTCGTAGCTGAGCGTGCCCCCCTGCGCTTCAGCGAGGCCACGCGCGATCGACAGCCCCAGGCCGGTTCCGCGCACATCGGGCGGCGTCCCTGGAGAGCGATGAAATGGCTCGAAGATGCGCTGCTCCTCGCCTGGCGGCACGCCCGGACCCTCGTCGGTCACCGTGAGCATCACCTGCGCACCATGACGGACCGCAGCAATCTCGATCACCGTCCCCGCATTGGAATACTTGCTCGCATTCTCCAGCAGATTCACCAGCACCCGCAGCCCCTGGCTGAAATCGAAACGGGCCGCCAGGACGTCATCCGAGAGCGACACGGCCACCTGATGCGATTGCAGCGCCACGTGCGCGCGCTGCAACGCCGCGCCGATGAGTTCATCGACCGTGTTCACCGCCATCACCGGACGGACGGCGCCCGCCTGGATCCGTGACAGTTCCAGCATGTCGCCAACGAGGGCGTCGAGCCGATCCGCTTCCTGCTCGATCACTCCCGCCCGCGACACGCTGCTGGCCCCCGCCGCGATCTCGTGCGCCAGCCCCTTGATCGTCGTCAGCGGCGTCCGCAGGTCATGCGACACAGCCATCAGCAACGCGCTGCGAAGCGCTTCCACTTCGCGCTCCGCCTCCGCACGTTCGGCCGTGGCCACGAGCCGGACGCGCTCGACACCCAGTGCCGCATAGTTCGACAGAGCGTCGAGCAGGCGTGCACGATCCGCCGACAGGACCAGCCCCTCGTCCTTCTGCAGGCGGAGCAGGCCCACCGGCTGATCGCGGACCCGGAGCGACCGATGCAGCACCCGCACCTGCAGTCCGTCGGTCTGCTGCGGGTCCAGGCGCGTCGTGCCGTCCGGCAGTTCAATCGCCAGCTCGGCGCGGCCCGACATCCACGGCATCAGCCCAGCGGGTGGCACCACTTCGCCCACACCATCGGCACTCGACGTCGCCGCGTGCACCACATGCTGCTGGGCCTCGATCCGGAACAGGTCACAGCGGTCGGCCTCGAGCGCGTCGCGGATCACGAGCGTCATCGCGTGCAACGCCGCCGTGGCATCTGGCGCCGAGAGCGTTTCGGCACCGAGCGTCGCGAGGCGATCCACCTCAGCGGCGCGGCGCAGCGCCATCGCGGCCGTGGCGTTCGCGCGATACAGCAACTGCGCCCCGACGATGCTCGTCACCAGGAACGCGACGAGCACCAACCAGTCGAGCGGGTTCGTGATGTCGAGCGTGTAGTATGGCGGGAGGAACAAATAGTTGAACGCCAGGAACGCCACGCCCACCACGGCGAGACCGACGGGCCGGCCGCCGCCGGCGCTGGCACCCAGCACGATCAGCACATACACCAGCGCGACATGGGCCTTGTCGAGACGACTGCGCACCAGGACGAGCAGCGCCGTGACCACCAGCAGCAGCGCCAGCCAGAGCAGCGCGGTTCGCATGGCCTTTCCGCGCCCTGACGTCATTGCGGCAGCTGTCCGTCGGGCTCGAAGCGATAGCCGACTCCCGGCTCCGTCTGGATGAAGCGGGGGCGGACCGGATCGTCCTCGATCTTTCGGCGCAGATGGCCCACATACACCCGCAGATACTGCTGCGCGTCACCTTCGCCCTGCCCCCATACCGCGTGGAAGAGCTGGCGATGTGTCATCGTCTGTCGCGGATGCGACACGAAGGCGCGCAGCAGCGCGAACTCCGTCGGCGTCAGGTGCAGCAGCGCCCCGTTGCGTTCGACGCGGCGGAGCTGCACGTCCACGACAAGCGATCCGAATTGCACGATCGCTGCGGGTTGCATCGGGCCCGGCGCATTGCGCGCGCGACGCAATTGTGCCCGCACCCGGGCCACGAACTCCACCGTGGAGAAGGGCTTCGTGAGATAGTCGTCGGCACCGGCGTCGAGCAGCGCGGCCTTTTCGGTATCCTGATGGCGGGCCGAGAGCACGAGAATCGGTGCGCTCGACCAGGCGCGAACTTCACGACAGACCTCGATCCCCGGTCGATCGGGCAGGCCCAGGTCGAGCACGATCAGCGCTGGCACCTTCGCCGCTGCTCGGTCGATGCCGTCCGTGCCGGTGGCCGCCTCGATCATCCGGACCTCGACCGGCGCGGAATCCGAGCTCAGCAACGGCGCGCTCGTGAGTGCGTTGGACACCAGACGCCGGATCTGTGGCTCGTCGTCGATCACCAGAATGGTGAGGGAGCCCCCAGGAGTGGTGATTGACACGACGGAAGCATACGCAGGCACTCACACCTGGGGGAGCGGGTTTGCGCCTTCTTTATGCCGCTGCCCCGGGTTCTGCGTGCCCACTGCCGGTGCGGCCGTGCGGCTCCGTCCATTCCTGCCGATGCCGCCTTGCGCGACTGGATGACCTCCCGCCGTCAGGCGCCCATTCCGCAGTATCTTTCATGCATGACGCTGCCATTCCCCAACATCTCGCCCGACATCATCCACATCGGCCCGCTCCGCGTGCGCTGGTACGGCATGATGTACGTCCTCGGCTACATCGTGGCTGGCAGGCTCTGTCGCAAGCGCATGCGCGACGGAACGCTGCCGCTGACGCAGGAAGGACTCGACACCTTCCTCACCGCCATGTTCGTAGGCATGCTGCTCGGTGCCCGCACGGTTTACGTGCTGGTGTACGATCGCTCGCTGCTGACGGGCATCGAGTGGCTGAAGGTGTGGCACGGCGGATTGTCGTTCCACGGTGCGGCGCTCGGCATGATCATCGGCTGCATCTGGACCGCGCGGCACTACAAGGTGCCGATCATGACGCTCACCGATACGCTCGCCCTCTGCGCCACACCGGGCCTCGCGTTCGGTCGCATCGGCAACTTCATCAACGCCGAGTTGTACGGCCGTCCGACGGATGTGCCATGGGCAATGGTCTTTCCCACCGATCCACAGCAGGTGCCGCGGCATCCATCGCAACTGTACGAGATGGCCGGCGAAGGCATCCTCCTCGGCACCTTCCTCTGGTGGTTCGAGGCGAAGGCGCGACGCGAGGGCTGGTATCGCCCCGGCGTGGGCGGCACGGCGTTCCTGATCGGTTACGGTATCATCCGCTCGCTCGTGGAGCTCACACGCCAGCCCGACGCGCAGCTCGGCTTCCTGCCCGGTGGCATCACGATGGGGCAGCTGCTGTCGAGCCTCATGATCATCGGCGGTATCATCGTCGCGACGTGGGTCTACCGCCAGCCGCCGCAGACGCCGAAGCCGATCGCGGAGTTGCGGCCAGCCTGAGCTTCTGGCATCGCGAACGGCATCTCGCGGAGGTCGCGGGGGGGCGGAGGGACGCGGAGAAAAAGGCGGTAGGAACTGCGCTCTTTCAGCGCTGCTCCTACCGCCTTCCGTTCTTCACGCGAGCGAAAATGACGCTCGCCGCAGTTCTTCGGCGTTTTTCCAGCAGTTCCCCGCGTCCCTCCGCTCCGCCCCGCGACCTCCGCGACCGCTGTTCGACAGGTCGCGAGAAGCTCAGTCCCGGTCGCGCCGCACGATCACGCGCTTGCCCTTGATCGTGGTATTGCGCAGCGCGTCGATGATCTCTTCGGCGATTTCATCGGGCACTTCGACGATCGAGAACTTGTCCTGGATCTGGATGGCGCCGACGACGCTCGCGTCGAGTTGCAGTTCGTTGGCGATGGCACCGACGAGGTCGCCCGGACGCACGCGTGCCAGACGGCCGGCGCCGACGTACAGGCGCGCGACATCCCACTGCGGTTTGCGAGCCGGACGCGCCGGACGCTCACCTTCCGGGGCGCGAGGGCCTGCCGCGGGACGATCAAAGCGTGACGGCGCACCACGCTCGGGGCGATCGGCCTTCTCGAAGCGCGGGCTGCTGCGCTCGGGACGATCACCACGCGACGGCGGACCGCTGCGCTCGCCCGATGAGGGACGATCCCGACGCGGCTCGACCGCGGGGATTTCCTTCTCTTCCTCGGCAGTCCCGTTGGCGAGTTCAAGCGCCTTCACGGCAGCCGCTGCCACGTCCATCACGTCGAACTCCTCGGCCAGC
>JAYWIJ010000270.1:0-6862 GCA_043788935.1 Gemmatimonadaceae bacterium
TGCCCTGCGCGCGCTGGACGCGGCTGAACAGGCCCGCGCACTTGCGCCGCAGGACGCCACGATTGCCTGGAACGTGGCCGTGATTCAGGAGCACCTGCAACTGCGCGAAGCGGCACTTGCGACGTGGGAAATTGCCGAGCGACTGGAGACGGAGAGCGGGTGGCTGACGGAGTTGCGGGAGAGGAAAGGGGCGTGGCAGCGACTGATTCTCGCGAGCCGGACGGCGATTGAGACCGACTCGCTGCTTGCGTCGGGCGACGCGGTGCCACAGCGCATGTTGTCGTCGACAGCATCGATGATGGCGCAATGGAGTAGGGATAGAGCGTGGGCGGTGCTGTCGCGATGGGCTGCGTGTCTGAGTCGCGGTGATGAACCTGGCGCTCAACGGCAGCGCGAGTTGCTCCGGCCGATTTCCAATGCGGAGCGGCAGCGCGGAGGTGACCAAAGCGTCGCCGCGGCCGCACAGGAGCTGGACGCGATCGGCAACGTCGATTCGCCGGAACGCAAGCGCCTCGTACGCGGCTACACGGCGCTCGGCGCGGCGCTCGAACACTACCGGACCGGCGGCTTCGACGACGCCATCGCGCTACTGCAAAAGGCTGCCACCGAGCTTGGGAGCAGCGACACGTCGCCTGCCCTCTGGACGCAGTACTACCTCGCCGCGTCGCACGCGAGTCGGGGCGACTACGAAATGGCCCGACGGCGCTTCGAGGACCTGCTGGCGCGCAGTCGCGCCTTCCCCGTGCTCAGCGGCAAGGTCCGCCTCGGCGTTGGCGTCATCGAGGGACGGCGTGGCAACATGGAACGGGCCATCCAGTGGTTTCTCGCCGCGCAAGACGATCTGGCGCGGGCACGTGACCGGGAGTCGCAGGGGTTCGCGGCGTTTCTGCTGGCTGAGACGTATGCGCTGCAGGGTCGGCGGCAGGATAGCTACGCCGCCGCGTGGCAATCGATCCGGATGAACGCCGGGTTCCGGCGATCACCAACGCTGCGCAACCAGATCACGCAACTGGCGACGCTCGCGCGGGGCGAGGGGCTGCCGCGTGCGGCGCTGTCGATCGGGGATGAGTCGGTGGCGATCGCCCGTGGGGTAGGCCTGCCGATGGACCGAGCGCTCGCCTACCGCGACGTCGCGAAGGACGCGCGGACACTCGGCCTCGACTCGCTGTCTATGCGGGCGCTCGACAGTGCGGATTACTGGGCCCGACGGGTAGCCGCAGGGCGTGGCGGTGATCGTGTGCGCGCGTATGTGGATCTGGGACGCGGCGGAGTGCTGCGCCACCGGTCGCCGAAGACCTCGCTGGCGCCGCTGCAACGCGCGGTGTCGGTGCTGCGCGGGTTCAGGGACGACGTCTTCCTTCCCGTCGCGCTGCACGAGTCGGCGCTGTCCTTGCTCGCGGTTGGTGATTCCACGGCAGCGCAGCAGCTGCTGGACGAAGCCATCGACGTGCTCGAGGCGCAGTACGAGCAGTTCCGCTCATCGAGCCTGCGCGCCTCGTTCGCCGAGACGGCGGAACAGGTGTTTGACTCCCGCATCGACCTGGCACTGCGTCGGCACGACGGCGCGGCGGCGTTCGCGTCACTGGAGCGGAGTCGACGCGCGGCCTATCGTCCGGATGCCACTACGGAGCGCGCGGGTGTTTCGCGCGGGTCGGCCACATCGCTGGCAACGATTCAGAGCGCGCTGCCGAAGGGCACGACAATGCTCGAGTACGCGCTGCTCGCCGATCGTGTCGCGATCTGGCGTATTGATCGCGACACGTCGGTATTGGTGGAGGTCGCCGTGCGGCGCGACTCGCTGACGGCGCTCATCGCCGGCATGCAGCACGCCATGACGAGTGGATCGGTGCAGCCGCCGCCGGCGAGCGGCGCGCTGCATGCGCTCCTGCTGCGTCCTGCGCTGCACGGTGTCGCCCCTGGTACGTCGCTGATCATCGTCCCTGATCGCGAGTTGTTTCAGCTGTCGTTCGCATGGTTGCGTGACGATGCGTCGCGCCGGTTCGCGATCGAATCGCATGCGTTGCGGTATGCGCCGAGTGCCGAATTCGTGACGCGAACCGTGCAGCGCGACACGCCGATCCAGACGTCGGCGCGCGTGCTCTCACTGGGGTATGACGCAAAGTCGGGATCCGGCATGGACAGTCTGCCGGCGCTGATGTACGCCGAGGCCGAGGCGAGAGGTGTGGCCGCGTTGTATTCGCGCGCGGACCTGCTGACGGGAGCGCAGGTGTCGCGGCCTGCTGTGCGGCGCAGCGCGCAGCGCGCCGATCTGGTGCACTTCGCCGGGCACGCCGTGTTCGACGAGGCGCGTCCCGAACAGTCGTATCTCCTGCTTGGCAGCGGCGGTGACGGGGCGCACCTGCTGGCCGGAGAAATCGCGACGCTCCGGACGTCGAAACTGAGGCTCGTCGTACTGTCGGGATGCCGTACGCTGAATGCGCGGGCCAGCCGGGTCGGGCCGGTGTCGGGTCTGGCGTACAGCTTCTTGCAGGCGGGTGCCTCGGGCACGGTCACCAGCCTGTGGGATGTGGACGATGGCGCTGCCGCCACGTTCATGACCGCATTTCACACGAGGCTCGCGGCCGGTGTCGCGCCTGCGGAGGCACTGCAGGCGGCGCAACTCGTCTTTCTCCGGTCGCCGGACAGCAGGATGCAGTCACCACGGATCTGGGCAGGGTTCACACTTACCGGAAGCTGATTCATGTCGCTCGACCCCATGCAGCAGGCAGCCGTCGAGGTACCAGGTTCGTTCGTGCTCGAGATCTCGTTCAGCGGGCTGTCGGTATTTGCGCCAGATGGAGACGAACTGCTCGTGCTGCAGCCGGACGCGCGTCAGAATCGATCGTCTGCCGACGTGGGGCCGTTGCGTCATCTCGACGGCATGATGGCGACGGCACACGCGGGGTTCATGACGCTCGATCTGCAACACCTGCAGCCCGGCGCTGCGAGCTGTGAGGTGGTGGTGCAGTTCGATCGCGAGGTCGTGCGCTTCGATGGCTTGCCCAAGGGCAAGGTTCGTGATGCGCTGGATCTGCCCGACTTCTCGCGATTCGCACCGGTCATGCAGCTCGACGCCTCGTTGCGGGGTGACGCGCCGCGCGAGGAGTTGCTGGCACGAGTGCACCTGACGGGAGGCGAACTCACGCCTGGCGCCGGCGACGACCTGCTGCGGATGGTGTCGCGTGTGCTGACGAGCGACACGTATCTCGGACATCAGCAGGTGAGCGATACGTTCGCGCACGTCGTGACGTACAGTGCACAGATCGACGCGAAGCATGTGACGGCAACGATCACGCCATTCGGCGGTGGATCGGCGCGTGAGTTCCGCCTGCATCCGCTGAATGGCAAGGTGTCGCTCAGGATTTCGAACCTGTGCGCAGAGAACCCGATGGAATGGCGATCGCTGCTCGGTGCACCGCGCGAAGGCGAGGACGACATGGACTTCAAGTGGCTGTCACAGCTGTTCGTGGTGCGCGACGGGCAGCGCGCGCCGGATTTCACCAAGGCCACGCCGGTGCCGTACCTGAAGCTGCTGGGCGATCGTCGCGAGGGACTGATCTCGAACTGCTGGCCGGCGCGCGGCGAGTTCTGATCGCGGGGTGACGGCGGGGCGCGCGCAGATCGCATCGTGCAGCGCACGCGTGTTCCTCAGGACGAAAGCACGGTATGCTTTGCGCGGAGCGCGACCGGGAGCGAATTTGTGGGGTCCGCTCCTCCTCTCGAGCCCTCACGTGGATGCCATGAGCCTCGTTCGCGCCGCTGCCGCTGCTTGCCTGTTCGCGTTCTCCCCCAGGCTCGTCGCACAGCCGCTTCCGGCCTCGACCTCGGCGCCGGTCGAGCGGGCACGCAACTACGACCGCCAGCTCGAGGTGCTCGAGAAGAAGCTCGATGACCTCGAGTGGCGCGCACGGACGCAGGACATCGCCGCGATGGACAAGTGGTGGATCACCTCCAAGCCGCCGCGCAACGACAATCCGACGGGGCAGGGCGCCGGCAATCCGCTCAAGATTCCCGTCTACACGTTCGTGCCGAAGTCGATCGGGACGCGCAAGGCACCGTTGCTGATCCTGGTGCACGGCTACGTGCACGGCAGCTTCGACCGTTTCTACACGCACATTCTCCGCGAGCTGCTGGAGCAGGGCTATGTCGTGGTGGCACCGGAATACCGTGGCAGCACGGGCTACGGCGGTGAGCTGTACTCCGCGATCGACTACGGCGGTGCCGAGATCGACGACGTGAAGGCCGCGCGCGACTGGGCCGTGGAAACGATGCCCAACGTCGATCCGGCGCGTGTCGGTATCCTCGGCTGGAGTCACGGCGGCTACCTCACGTTATTTAACGCGTTCAACTATCCCGACGCGTACAAGGTCGCCTACGCCGGCGTACCGGTCAGCGATCTGGTGCAGCGCATGGGCTACAAGGGTCCCACCTACCAGCGCACGTTCACGGAATTCATCGGCAAGGACGCCGTGAATGATCCCGCCGAATACCGCCGCCGTTCACCGGTGAACTTGGTGGAGAAGCTGCGGATCCCGCTGATGATCCACACCAACACCATCGACGAAGACGTGAACGTGATGGAGGTCCAGCATCTGATCGAAGCGTTGCAGGCGGCGAAGAAGTCGTTTGAATACAAGATCTACGACGCAGCGCCGGGTGGTCACGAGTTCAACCGCATCGACACGCCGCTGGCGCGGGCGTCGCGGAAGGAAATCTGGGCGTTCCTGGCGCGCTATCTTCAGCCCGGAACGTGAGATTTCATACTGTAACTGCGGAAGAGCGACTGTAACTGCAACTGCACATCGCAGAACAAAACAGCCGCAGAACCGAACGACCGCAGAAACGCAACTGCGAAGGGCAACGGCGAACTGCCTTATCGCAACACGACCATGACGCAAAACCGGAACACCGCAAAACGGCTCTCCCGATCTGTCAGGTCAGGGGCGACCGCCACCGAGAGGCGAGGCATCGGATATTGTGAGGAACTGCCACCGCGGATGCAGTTCCCATCAATTATTGATCGTTCGGTACACAGGGAGGGTGTCGTCACGGCAGAACGTTGGAGTGCGCCGTTTCGCGGCCGTCCAGTTTTGCGTCAGAGCCGTTTTGCGATAAGGCCGTTCGCCGTTGCCGTTGCCGTTCGCCGTTCGCCGTTGCCGTTCGCCGTTACCGTTCTGCGGCCGTTCCGTTCTGCGGCTGTTCGGTTCTGCGATTTGCCGTTGCCGTTGCAGTCGCCGTTGCGATGCTCGAAGACGCCACCAACTTCAGGGTAACCGAATGCAAAAGCTGCTCGCGGGTTTTGCCGCCTGCATGACGTTCGTCACGCACGTCGAAGCACAGCGCAATCCGCTGCCGGAGGCGAAGATCCGGTGGGACCGGATGTGCCAGATGCGCAAGGAGAAGTTCGATCACATTCTGCCCGAGGCCATGCGGGAGAACGGGATCGACATGTGGATCGTCGCGCAGAAGGAAGGACATGACGACCCCATGGCCACGATCTTGGGCGGTGGTTACACCGGGTCGGTCGGATACTTTGTGTTCACCGACAAAGGCGGTGACCGGATCGAGCGGGCCGCGCTTGGCATCACCGATCATCACCGCGAAGTCTGTGGCGCCTACGACATTGCCGATGGCGACACCGACCTGCTGAAGTTCATCACCGCGCGGAACCCGAAGAAGATCGGCATCAACATGTCGGCCGAGATGGGACTCGCCGACGGGCTCACCAAGAGCGTGTACGACCAGATCGTGCGCACCATCGGCCCTGCGAATGCGTCGCGCCTCGTGAGTGCGGAGAAGCTCGTGTCGGACTTCTCCTCACGCCGCACGGCCAGCGAAATCGTGGCCTTTGGCGAAGCGGGCGAGATGGGGCGGCAGATTGCCGAACGCGCGTTGTCCAACGAGGTGATCACGCCCGGGGTCACGACACTCGCCGACGTCGCGTGGTGGATCGAGCAGCAGCAGTACGAGCGCCACCTGGGCACGAGCTTCGGGGTGCCGAGCGTGTACATCACCGGCCCGAGCGGCATCGAGGCCACCAGCAACGATCGCATCATCCAGCGCGGCGACATCGTGATGCTGGACTTCGGTGTGGGCTACCTGTCGATGTGGACCGACCAGAAGCGCATCGCCTACATCCTCAAGCCGGGCGAAGTGGCGCTGCCGGCCAGCATCCAGAAGGCATTCGACAACGCCGTGCGCGTGCGCGACGTGATCCACCGCACCGCACGACCGGGGAAGACGGCGCAGCAGATGATGGAGCAGATCAATGCCGCCATCGTGTCGGCCGGTATCCTGCAGATGCAGGGCTTCAACAAGGTGCGCGCCGACAACTCGGTGGAGTTCATCATCGGCTGCCACAGCGTCGGTGACTGGGGCCATGGCATCGGGCCGTCGATGGCGTTCTTCAACCCGGGCCGGCTCACCTACGAGATGCGCCCGGGGAATCTGTTCTCGATCGAGTTGTTCGCGTACACACCGATTCCGGAGTGGGGCGGCAAGAAGCTGCGGATTCCACTCGAGGATGACGCCACGATCACGGGCCGTGGCGTGGAGTGGGTGTATCCCGTCAATCCTCGGATCATCCTCGTCAAGTAGCATCTCCTGCGACGGCGCTGAACTGCACCGGTTCTCGCGGAGGGGCGGAGGAGCGCGGGGAACGGATTTGATGGGACCTGCTCGCGCATCTCGAGTGCAGTTCCCAAAGCGTTCCTCCGCTCCTCCGCGATCTCCGCGAGAACAGTTGTACTCCGCGTTCCCCCTACCTCCGCGCGCTCCGCGAGAACCGTTGCTGTTCGTCAGCGCGATTTCTTGATGGTGATGTCGCCCGAGCCGGTGCTGAGCGCGAGGCGTTCGCCGCCGT
>JAYWIJ010000271.1:0-6830 GCA_043788935.1 Gemmatimonadaceae bacterium
GCCGTGGCCACGCTGCAGCCCTTCGCGATCTATGCGCAGTCGCCGGTGCCGATTCCGGTGCTGATCGCGCTGCTGGTGTGCCTCATTCCCACGACGATCGGTGGCCTGCTCTCGGCCATCGGTATTGCCGGCATGGACCGACTCATCCAGCAGAACGTGATTGCGATGAGCGGTCGTGCGGTGGAGGCAGCCGGCGACGTGAACACGCTGCTGCTCGACAAGACGGGCACGATCACGCTGGGCAACCGGCAGGCGGCCGCATTCATGGCCGTGCGTGGTGTCGAGGAACGGCAGCTGGCTGATCGGGCGCAGCTGTCGTCGCTGTCGGACGAGACACCTGAGGGGCGCTCGGTGGTGGTGCTGGCGAAGGACACGTTCGGACTGCGCGGCCGTGAGCTTGCCGATGCGGACGGTACGGCAGGCATGGAATTCGTGCCGTTCACCGCGTCCACGCGCATGAGCGGCGTGAACCTGGCCGACGGCACGCAGATCCGGAAAGGTGCCGGCGACAGCGTGATGCGCTGGGTGCGTGAGCAGGGTGGCGTGGTGCCGGCCGATCTGGACGCGCTGGTGGAACGGGTGGCGCGCGAAGGTGGCACGCCACTGGTGGTCGCCGAGCGAGACGCCAGTGGAGCGCGGGCGCTCGGCGTCGTCTACCTCAAGGACATCGTGAAGGGTGGCATGCGCGAGCGCTTCGACCGGCTGCGTGCGATGGGAATCCGCACGGTCATGATCACCGGCGACAATCCGCTCACGGCGGCGGCCATTGCGCAGGAGGCGGGAGTGGATGATTTCCTCGCCGAAGCCAAGCCGGAGGACAAGATGGCGCTGATCAAGCGTGAGCAGGGCGGCGGCCGGCTCGTGGCCATGACCGGCGACGGCACCAACGACGCGCCGGCGCTGGCGCAGGCGGATGTCGGCGTGGCCATGAACACCGGCACGCAGGCCGCGAAGGAAGCCGGCCACATGATCGACCTCGATTCCAATCCGACGAAGCTGATCGAGATCGTCGAGATCGGGAAGCAGCTGCTGATGACACGCGGGTCGCTGACCACCTTCTCGATTGCCAACGACGTCGCGAAGTACTTCGCGATCATCCCGGCCATCTTCGTGTCGATCTACGGCGTGAACAACGCGCTTGGGTCACTGAACATCATGCACCTGCACTCGCCGGAGAGTGCGATCCTGGCGTCGGTGATCTTCAACGCGCTGGTGATCGTGGCGCTGATCCCGCTGGCTTTGCGCGGTGTCCGGTATCGGCCTGCGACCGCCGCAACGGTCCTGCAGCGTAACCTCGTCATCTACGGCGTCGGTGGCCTGATCGTCCCGTTCATCGGGATCAAGGTCATCGATGTGATGCTCGTCACCTTGCGGCTCGTCTGAGTCGCATTTCCTGAAGGAAGATTCCATGATTCGCGGACAACTGCGGCCAGCCCTGCTGCTCACACTCGTGCTGTGTGTGCTGACTGGCATGATCTACCCCGGCATCGTGACCGGGCTCGCGCAGGGTCTCTTCCCGTCGCAGGCCAACGGGTCGCTCGTCACCGTCAACGGCAAGGTGGTCGGCAGTGCGCTGATCGGGCAGCCGTTCTCGCGCCCGGAGTACTTCCATCCCCGACCGTCGGCCGCTGGCAGTGGCTACGACGCCGCCGCGTCATCTGGCACGAACAAGGGCCCGGTCGATCGAAAGCTCGCCGACACGTTGGTCGCACTGCGCGTGGATTCGGCCGTCGCCGACCTGCGGATCGCACGTGGTGCGGTCCCGTCGGACCTCGTGACGGCGAGCGCTTCCGGACTCGATCCCCACATCTCGCCTGCGAATGCACAGGCGCAGGTGGCACGTGTCGCATCGGCCCGCGGTGTCGACTCCGCCGCAGTCCGCACGCTCGTCGCATCGCGCACCGAAGGACGCCAGTTCGGCATCTTCGGTGAATCGCGAGTGAACGTCCTGTTGCTCAACATCGCCGTCGATTCGCAATTTCCCATGCGTCAGGCTGCCATCAGCGTGCCGGCGTCCCCCTCGACCACTCGCTGACCCGTCCCATGTCATTCCTGCATCGTGCCGCCCTCGTGCGGCTGGTCTCTGCCTCGCTGTGCGCGGCCCCAGCCCTGATCGCGCAGGCCGCCCCCACCGACTCCACGCCGAAGCTCTCGGTCGGTGGTTTCGTGGATGGCTACTTCGCGTGGGACTTCGGCCGCCCGGTCACGCTCGATCGTGCGTTCGTCGGTGGCGTGCCGTTCACCACGCAGCCGTCGCGGCACAATGAATTCAACATCAACCTCGCCTTCGTCGAGGTGAAGCTCGACGCGCCGCACTATCGCGGCCGCGTGGCGCTGCAGGCCGGCACGTCGGTCCAGTCGAACTATGCCGGTGAGCCCACCAACGGCACCATCAGCGGGCCAAGTCTGAGCCGGACGATCCAGGAGGCCGTGGTCGGTGTGAAGCTCGCCGACAACCTTTGGGTCGATGGCGGGATCTTCTACTCGCACATGGGCATGGAGTCGTGGGCGTCGCGGGACAACCTGACGTACACGCGCTCGCTGGTGGGTGACTATTCGCCATACTACCAGAGCGGTGTGAAGCTCACCTATGCCGCGACGCCGAAGCTCACGGCGCAGCTCGACGTGGTGAACGGTTGGCAGAACATCTCGGAGAACAACACCGGCAAGGGCGCCGGGGTACGACTCGATTACGCGGCGGATTCTGCCACCACGCTGTCGTACTACAACTTCTTCTCTAACGAGTCAGGCTCGCGCCTCCGCACGTTCAACGGCGTTGGTGCGAAGCGAACCGTTGGTCCCGTGACACTGCTCGGTGAATTCGACTTCGGTACGCAGAAGCGCGATCGCGTCGCGGGTGGCAGCGCGAGGTGGTTCGGCTGGACGGCGGTGGCGAAGGTGCAGGCGGTATCAACAGTGGCTTTCGTGCTCCGCGCCGAGGGCTACAGTGACAAGGAACAGGTGATCATCACGACGGGACGGCTCGATGCCATAACCAATCCGGCATTTCGGGCCGTTGGTGGATCGGCCGGGATTGATGTGACGCCGTACCCGCGCGTTTCCTTCCGCACGGAGCTGCGCGGATGGCGGAATCACGACGTCATCTTTCAGGATGGTCCCTTCTCGACATCGCGCAACAGTGTCGTTGCCGTCTCGTCACTCGCGTTGTCGTTCTAGTGCGGGACCGCGCGACTGCTGGTGCCCGCATGCGTTGGCCGTCCACTCGTTGCCGTGTGAGGTGACCGGTGCCAGACGCGTCACGCGGCGTGCGCCAGCGTTTGCTGGACACGAGCTTCCTCGAGATGGTGAAGCAGCGCGAGCGCGGGAAGCTCAAGCTGTACATCGGGTCGGCCGCAGGCGTGGGCAAGAGCTATCGCATGTTGCAGGAGGCGCACGAGCTGCGACGCCGCACGGTGGACGTGGTAGTGGGCTTCGTGGAGACGCATGGCCGTGCCGAGACGGTGGCGATGGTCGGCGACCTCGAGATCGTCCCCCGGCGACGAGTCGAGTACCGGAGCGTGACACTCGAGGACATGGACCTCGAGGCCATCATCGCGCGTCGCCCGCAGCTAGCCATCGTGGACGAACTGGCGCACAGCAACGTTCCGGGGGCGCGGCACCCGAAGCGCTGGCAGGACGTGCTGGAACTGCTCGAGGAGGGGATCAGCGTGATCTCAGCCGTGAACGTCCAGCACCTCGAGTCGCTCAACGACGTGGTGGAACGGGAACTCGCGGTCATCGTTCGCGAGACCGTGCCCGACTGGCTGGTGGCGCAGGCGGATCAGGTGGTGAACGTGGACCTCTCCGCCGAAGACCTCCGGCAGCGCCTGCGTGATGGGAAGATCTACAAGCCCGAGAAGATCGAGTCGGCACTGGCGAACTTCTTCACCGACGAGAACCTCAGCTCGTTGCGCGAACTGGCCCTGCGCGAGGTGGCGAGCTCGGTGGACCGGGCGCGCGAGGGCTCCGCGAAGCGCGTCGAAGCGTCGAGCATGTCGCCGAAGCGTGTGGATCGGCTGATGGTCTGCCTCTCCAGCGACCCGCGGCTCTCACGCCTGCTGTTGCGGAAGGCGAGCCGGATTGCAGGGCGCCTCAACTCCGACTGGTATTGCGTCTACGTCCAGACGCCGGCCGAAGCCCGTGATCGCATCGACGCCACCATCCAGCGCAAGCTCGTAGAGAACATCCAGCTCGCGCAGTCACTCGGCGCCGACGTGGTCAAGCTCACGGGGGATGACGTGACCGCCACGTTGGCGAAGTTCGCGGCAGATCGCGGGGTGTCACTGGCGGTGATGGGCCGGACGCGTCGGTCGCGCTGGCATCGATTCTGGAAGGGGTCGGTCGTGGAACGGCTCGTCGAGATGCGTGAGAGCCTCGACGTGCTCGTCATCTCGGCCGGCCCCGGTGCGGCAGAGCGTGACACGTCCGACCCTCGCAGCGGTGACGACTCGGGAGCCGCATCGTGATCGTGCGTCGCGTGTCCCGGCTGATGGGACTGTCGGTTGGGCAGCGGTTGCTTCTCGGACTCGCGCCGGCGCTGCTGGCCGTCGTGCTCGTGCTCTTCCTCGTGTACTACGGTGAATTCGGGCGTCAGGCGCCTGGCTTCGTGCTCTCCGGTGCGGCGATGCTCGCCGGCGCGTCACTCTGGCTCACCTGGTCCAACACCCGCTATCTCGCATTGCGCATCCGGCGACTGGCAGGCGGCGTCGGGCCGGAAGGCCCGGACGTCGGGATCGCACGGGAAGACGACGAGCTGGGACGCATCGAACAGGTCGTGGACCGACTCGGCGCGGCGCTCGCGGAGAGCGAGGAGGAACGACGCCGGCTGCGCGCGGACGCTGAGCGTCGCCTGCACGAGCAGGCCACGATTCTCGGTGCCACCGTGCGCGACGCGCTCGCCCGGCTCGACGATGTGCGACTCCCGCTGCACATCCTCGTCGACGCACCATTCGGCGAGTTGAACGAAAATCAGGAAGAGCTGATCGACACGGCGCGCACCGCCGCGAATGCGATGGATGGCGTGCTGCGACGGCTGACGACGATCTGTGACGTCGATCGCGGTGCGATCCCGGTGCTGCTGGAACGGGTGTCGGTCAATGAGGTCATTCGTGGTGTGCTGCCCATGTTGCACGCCTCCGCCGAGCGCCGCGGCCTGCAGATCGACGTGAATCTCGATCCGGCCCTGCCGCGGGTGCCCGCCGACCGGGCGCGCCTCGCCGAGGCGCTGGCGTTGTTTGGCAACGAGTCCGCGTGGACGGCCCACGACGCGGCTGTGCCGCATATCCGAACCGGCGTGGCGGCGGGATATGTCTGGGTCTCACTTTCTCCGATGCAGACCGGCGAAGCCGCCCTGACCCCCGATCACGTCATGGCCACACGGCTCATCGAAGCCCAGGGCGGCACCGTGAGCACGCACGACGCGAAAATCGAGATCCGCCTTCCTGCGAACCGATCGACGGTGTGATCAGAACCGGAGTACCTGATCGGCGCGCGTCCCGCCTGCGTAGAACAGCGTGGACTCCTTGCCGCTGGCCATGTGCTTGACCTTCACGATGTTCTGCTGATCGCCGAAGAGTTCGAACAGCGCCGCGTTGTGCATCGACAGCGTGGTGATCGGCGTGGCCGACGTCCACGTCACGACGTACGAGAACATGTCCTTGTCGGGTGCACCACTCACCACCACCGGCACCAGCCGCCGGCCGTTGGCCGTGACCTGAAACATGTCGGCGATGTAGGCCTTGAATGCGGCCTCACCCTCCGGCGACTGGAGCGTCATCGCAGGCCGCTTGGAGCGTTCGATGAGCGCCTGCGTCACGTCGTCGGTGAAGAGGCGCAGCTGCGCCGAGATCACCGTCGGTTCGACGGCCATGCGCGTGTACGACACGTGGAAGTCGTGCGCTACCTCCGAACGCACATCATTCTGTATCGCACCACTGGCGGGGGTAGTCGATGTGACCACCCCCGCCAGCAGCATCACCGTCGTCAGCCAGCCTGTCATCACGGGATGACGGCGGCCGGCTTCGACCACTTGTTGTTCGCCGTGTTGATGTCGGCGAGCGCAGCATCGGGATCGAGCTCGATGCTCTGGACTTCTTTCTGTGAGAAGCGGCCGTACTCGAACTTCTTCTCGTTGCTCCGCCAGACGCTGACGGGGAGCTTGACGCGCTCCTTGCTGCCGTCGGTGTAGGTGAATTCCATCACCACCGGCATCACGAGACCGCCCTTGTTCTCGAGCGTCACGCGATTGTAGAACCGCCCACGCGCGCTCATGCCGAGGCTGTCGGCACTCTGCGTTTCCACGGCACCGATCGCCTGATCGTTGGCATGCGTGCTGTAGAACCAGCCGCGCCAGAACCAGTTCAGGTTGTCGCCGCTCGCCTGCATCATGCTGCGGAAGAAATCGGCCGGCTGCGGATGCTTGAACATCCAGGCCTGCGAATACTCACGGAACGCCGCATCGAAGAGCTGCGGACCCAGCACCTGCTCGCGCAGCATGAACAGCCCCGATGCCGGCTTGGTGTAGCCGTTCGGACCGAAGCCGCGATGGATCAGGTCCGATTCGGTCATCAGCGGCACCTGATCGGTGTTGCGCATGTAACCGACGATGTTGGCCGCCACCATCGGCAGACGTGCCTTGGGCCATGCCGCTTCGAAGTCCACCGATGCCATGCCTTCGAGGTAGCTGTTGAGCCCCTCGTCCATCCAGGTCCACTTCCGCTCGTCGCTGGCGACGATCATCGGGAACCAGTTGTGGCCCACCTCGTGGATCGTCACTGCGACGAGGCCGTAGCCGACGTTCTTGAGCACCGTGGCATTGGCGTTGGCCGGCG
>JAYWIJ010000272.1:0-6801 GCA_043788935.1 Gemmatimonadaceae bacterium
GATCTCTCGACGCTGCACGGGCCGGCGATCACCGGCACTTCGGTACCACCGAAGACAACGCCGTTGCCGATCGACACCAGTGACTTGTCGGGTTGCCACTCGCGCGAGACCTGCTTGTACGGCTTCGAGTCGTAGAGCACGCTGGCCACGCCAGCCATGCCTTCGAAATGCGACGTGTCAACCTGCCCGTCGTCGCCCGCCACGCCGATCGCGGTGCGCAGCGCGCCCGGCATCGGCAGCGGATTGAAGCCCAGCACCTGAATCGCATCGCACACCGCCTGGATTTCATTCGGCGTGGCGTTCCGTTGCATCATCACCAGCATTGCGTCGCGTCCTCAGAGGTCGAGCACAAGTCCATCCGTGGCGATCACGGTCGGGCCGGCCCAGCGCGCGCCAAGCTCGGCGCGCAGATCGATCCCCTCGAGCGGGGGATACATATGGGTCACCACCAGCATGCCCGGTGCCGCCCTCACTGCCAGCGCCGCGGTCTGGCGCGGCGTGAGGTGAATTGCTACGGGCATCGAGTCGGGCAGGGAACACTCCGCCAGCAACAGGTCGCACCCCGCTGCCCACGCGCCAAGCGACAGATCCTCACCGGTATCCCCGGTATACACCAGCCGCTTGCCACCGTGCTCGAGGGAATATGCCACGCTTTCTGCCGTATGTGGCACGCTGCGACTGTGCAGCACCACGCCGTCCGCGAGCTGGCAGGGTGCCTCCAGCGCCGATTCGATGATCTCGACCGGAAAGCCGGGGGTGGTCAGCCACTCGCCCAGCGCCGATGCCCAGCGCTTCAGCAGATCGATTGTGCCAGGTGGGCCGATGATCGTCAGCGGCGCAGTCCGCGCCTCGAATCGGGCGTGTCGCCACGCGAAAATCAGCGTCGGCAGGTCGCCGATGTGGTCGAGATGGAAATGCGTCAGCACGACGTGGGTGACACCCCACCAGTCCATCCCGTGCCGCGCCATCGTGTGCGCCGCGCCGGGGCCGCAGTCGAACAGGATCTGTTGCTCGCCCGCCTGGACGAGGTACGCCGCACACCCGCGCGTCGCCGACAGCGAAATCGTGCCGGAGCCGACCACCGTGAGTCGCATGTAAAGGAAGCCTCAGGTAAGTGCGATTGGGGACATACAACTGGGGACCATGCAACTGGGGACGGAGTTCCTGAGCTCGGGAACTCCGTCCCCACGAGCTCGGGAACTCCGTCCCCACGAGCTCGGGAACTCCGTCCCCATCACGCCACGGCTTCGACCGTCTCCGACGCCGCGTCCGGAACCGAAAGTTCGTTCCGCCCCGGCGTCTCGTCCACACCACCGTTCATCGCTTCACCGTTGCGCTTGCGCATCCGCACGCTGACAAGCGAACTCACGCCAGGCTCCTGCATCGTCACGCCGTACACCGCGTCCGCGGCTTCCGTGGTGGTGCGCGGATTGTGCGTGATCACGATGAACTGCGTCCGCTCCTTGAACTCGTTGAGCATCTTCACATAACGGCCCACGTTCTGGTCGTCGAGTGGTGCGTCAACTTCGTCCAGCAGACAGAACGGGCTGGGACGCGTGAGGAAGATGCCGAACAGCAGCGACAGCGCCACCAGCGCGCGCTCACCGCTCGAGAGCAGATGGATGCGCTGCGTCTTTTTGCCGCGCGGACTGGCGTGAATTTCGATATCGCAATCGAGCGGCTGGTCGGGGTTCTCCAGCCGCAAGTCACATTCACCACCGCCAAACAACGTCTGGAAGATCTGCTTGAAGTTCTCGCGGACCTTCGCAAACGTCGCAAGGAACAGCTCACGAGCTGTGGCGTCGATTTCCTTGATCGCCTGCAACAACGACAGCTTCGCTTCGGCCAGATCATTCCGCTGCGCCGCAAGGAAGTCGAGGCGCTTCACCTCTTCCTCGTGCTCTTCGACTGCCAGCGGATTGACGGGCCCGAGCTGCTCCAGCTGCTGCTTCAACAACTCATTCTCCGATCGCAACGATTCGGCGTCCATGTCCAGCGGTTCGAACCCTTCCAGCAGTTCCGCGATCGGCTTGCGCCACTCGGTTTCCAGCCGCTCGCGGATGTTCTGGCGACGCGCTTCCAACTGTGCATGGCGCATCTCGGTCTGATGCAGCTCCTCGGCCATCTGCGCCGCCTGGCGCCGCACCAGCTCGAGCGCTTCATCGCCCGTCTGCAGCGAGGCATCGGCGGCACGCAGGCCTTCTTCAGCTTCGATCAGTCGCGTGTCGAGTTCCGACAACGCAATCTGCCGATCTTCAAGCTGCACCGTGAGCGTCGCGATCTGTTCGGCGAGCGCGGAATCCGCGTTCGCCAGCTGCATCAACTCGTTGCGCAACGTCTCGAGTCGCGCGGTCGCTGTCGCCTGCTCCTGCAACAGACGCGATGCACGATCCTGCGCCACTTGCACCCGTGCCTGCGCCTGCGCCTGCGACACCTGCGCGATCGTGCGACCTTCGCGCGCCTCCTCCAACATTTCATCAGCACCAAGCAGTCGCTGACGGGCACTGGTGATCACCGTCTCGTGCCCCGCCAGTCCGGCGCGAAGTGCTTCGGCCTTCGCATCGTCATCGGCGGCACGCGCCTGCAGCGCCCCGCGCCGTTCGCCAAGCTTTTCGGCGAGCAACTGCGCATCGTTGCGCTCACGCTGCGCGCGGGCACTGCGCCGTTCGACTTCGGCACGCGCTTCTTCAGCGCGACGCACTTCGCCCTGCGCCTGTGTTGCCGAATCGGCGGCTACCATCACGGCGGCTTCCGCCGCCTGCAACGTGGCGCTGACGGTCTGCGCTTCGATCGTGATGCGCGCGCGATCGGCATCCAGCTGTTCGAGATCGTCGCGCAGCATCGCCAGTTCGGCACGGCGCTGGATCGGTCCCTGCGCCGACTCCCCACCTGGCAGGTAGATCGCACCGCGCGAATCAACAAACCCGCTGCCGCCATTGAGCTGCGTGACCTGACCGAGCAGTGCGCGAACCCAGCGCTGCGCCGGTTCCGTCGCGCGCACGCGAGTGGACAGTGCGTCATCACCAGTCGCGACTTCGTTCACGGCATCCAGCGGAAGCAACAGCACCGGTCCAGGCTTGGCGTCGGCATGCCACGCAGCGACGGCACTGGCCGCCTCTCGATCGCGGACAACCACCGCGTGCACCGTGGCACCGAGATACCGCTCCACCAGAATGGCGGCGTCGCTATCAGCGGAGAGAAAGTCCGACAACGGACCAAGCACGGCGCCGCTGCCAAACCGTTCCCGTTCCCGAAGCACAGAGGCCGCGCCGGGCGCGAGTCCCACACGATCCCGATCCAACGCTTCGAGCCCATGGATGCGACCCTGCAGCGAGGTCCGCTGACGATCCGCATCACCCAGCCGCGTACGAACATCGGCTTCGGCGGTGCGCGCAGTCTGTGCTGCGGCACGCGCCGCATCCAAGGCGCCCAGCGCGCGCGACACATCAACGCGTCCGATTTCAACCGCTTCCTCGGCAGCTGCGCTGTCGCGTGCAACTGACGCCAGCGCATCAGCCAGCGACGCCATTTCGGTTTCGAGCACGGAATCGCGTGCCAGCACTTCAGCCAGCTCGCGCTCCGTCCCTTCGCGATCGAGTTCCAGGCGGCGCACCTGATCGCGTGCGTCTCGCAGCGTTTTCTCGGCGCCTTCGACCTGTTGGCGTGCCATCGAGACGCTGCGGCGGGCTTCTTCTTCGGCCGCGGCGCGTTCGGTCAGCAGCTCAACCGCGGCTGACAGTTCAGTCTGCAATCGAAGACGCTCCGTTTCCGCATCCTCTCGCTCGGCAACCACGCGCTGGCCCAGTGCTTCGCCGTCCTGCAACTCGGCGTCGGCACGTTCGCGACGCGACATCGCATTCCGCTGACGCTCTTCCGCAACACGCAGTTCGCGCTCGACCTGATTGGCCTGTTCACGCTGTGCCTGCGCCATGCGAGCCAGTTCCGCACGCATCGCTTCAGCCGCGGCACGGGCACGCTGCGCCGCTTCCCGATCGCGCGCTGCGGTCTGCGCATGTTCCGCGGCAGCCGGTACGGCTTCACGCAGCTCGTCGAGTCGCGCCTGCAGCAGCGTCAGTTCATCTGCCCAGCTTTCCAGCTCGCGTGCGGCCAGCGTCACGTCGACGGCAAAACGACGCGACGTCAGTTCGACATTCCGTTCCGCCTTCTTGCGCTGACGTGAGAGGGAACGCACCTGACTCTGCACCTCCTCGATCAGGTCATCGAGGCGTGAAAGGTCGACAGTCGTTTCTTCAAGACGACGCTCCGTGCTGCGGCGCCGATCACGATAGAGCCCGACGCCCGCTGCTTCCTCGAACAGTTCACGACGATCATCGGGGCGGTCGCTGAGCAACGCGTCGATCATCTTCGCTTCGATCACAACGCCGGTGTCGGCACCAAGACCGGTGCCGCGCACCAGATCATGAATGTCGCGCAAACGACAGGCGACACGATTCAGGAAATAATCGCTCTCGCCCGACCGTGAGAGCCGGCGCGTGATCACCACTTCCTTGAACGCCACCGGCAACACGCCGCTTTCGTTGTCAAAGTGCAACGACACCTCTGCCACGTTCACGGCGCGACGCGCGGACGAGCCCTGGAAAATCACTTCTTCCATCTTCGCGCCGCGCAGCATGCGCGCACGCTGCTCACCCAGCACCCAGCGCACGGCGTCAGAGACATTCGACTTGCCGCAGCCGTTGGGACCGACAATCATCGTCGCCCCCGGCTCGAACAGCATTTCTGTATGATCCGCGAACGACTTGAAGCCGTGCAACGTCAACTTGGTCAATCGCACCTAAAAAGATCTCCCGGTCCGGTAATAGAGCGTCGAGCCGACGCCCTTCGCCTTCAGTTCGTTCATCAGCGGGACCGCCTGATCAGGCGATTCGAATGCGCCGACAAAAATCGTTGCGCTGTTGTCACCCTGCAGTAGCGCGTACGCCGCGATCTGGCGCTGCCCGTATCCATCGGCCACGTTTTGCGCCGCGCGTCTCGACACTTTCGTTTCCAGCATCAGCGCATACGGCGTTGCAACAACGCGGCCTGCGTCGGCTTTCAACTTGCCTGCCGTGCGCAGTGCACCGAGCAGCGAGTCAGCCTGACGTGCCTTCGGAAACGCACCCGCCTGCATCTGGAAGAAGCGACCGCGTTCACCGCGAATCCGCACCATCGTCACTGTGCCTGCCGGAAGATTGAGCCCAAGATCGGCCCACCGCGCGAGTGCCTGCGCTTCATCGTTGGTGGCAACGATCACCACGCCGTATGCCGCGGCCTTGAGCGAGTCCTGCGGGTTCGCAACGCGTGTTGCCGCGACCGAGTCTGCGGCGCGTGTAGCCGGTGCGATGCTTTGTGAGCCATCACCGGCGGCTACCGAGTCCTCGACGTTCACCGCCGATGTTGCTGGCGGCTTGACGGCGCCTGGAGTCGGCTTCGACATTCCGGGGCGACCAAGCGCCAACCATGCAAGAAGAACGACCGCGCCGACACCAGCCGCCATCATCGCCTTCTTCTGATTGCCGCCTTCGGGGAATGGTGTCAACACGCGCTTTTCCACCACCTCCTGCGCCGGGAACATCACTGGCGAGGGCTTCGGCGTCACGACCGGCGTGCGCTCAGTCAACACTTCCGGCATCTCTGGTACCACAGGCGCCGGCGGTGGCGCATCGACATGCGCGAGCACGGAGTTTCGCGGCACAGACAACACTGAGGTTGCGTCACCAACGACGACCACACCATCGAGCATCGACGCCAACTCGTGCACCCCTTCCGAATCGCTGGACGCGACGAGCACGAGCAGTGCACCAACCTCGCGGAAACCGGCGGCCAATCGGCTCCACCGTTCATTCCGCATGATGTCCGGTGTCACCACTGGCTCGGTCCCACTCGGCATGACAAACAGCGTGCCCGAATCATCTACCTGCCGCGCGATTTTGTTCAGCGAGACACCGTAGAGAAAGCTGTCGACGATGCCGTGCGGATCGTCGCCCGTGACCAGACGCTGCAACGGTTCGACTTCACCGATCAGATCGCCAATCGCGACGCGCCGCCGTTGCGATTGCGCGCGACCAATGCCGAGCGCCGCGCGCGCGGCCGCGACCGGATCCTTGCCCGTGACGAGAATCGCATGCGCGCCATCCACGGCGGCGGATGATTCCGCGCCGAGTGCTTCCCAGTCGAGCCCAAGCGTGAGGCCACCTGCCATCAGTTCGTTCCCCCCTCAAAAACCCAGTAGTCACGGCCGGCGGCCTGGCCAGCGCGCTCGGCGTCCGGACGCGACCGGAACGGACCAAGAATAACCCGATAGAGGGCGATGCCGTTTGTCGACGTCACAACCACGCGGGCTTTTTCCCCGTTGGCTTTGATCGCGGCCGCAAGTTGCTGCGCCGGCCGCTCTGCCTTGAGGGCTGCAAACTGCACCACGAAGCTGCCTCGCTCCCCGAGCAAGGGTGGGGCATCGGCGGGCGCCCGCAGACGCGGCTGCGAGTCGGTTCGTGCCGCGCTTCGCCTGATCGAGTCGGCGCGTTGACGGGCACTATCTGCACGGTCCACCCGCCGCGCTGCCGAATCCACCGTCCGGGCCGTGGTATCGCGACGTACGCTGTCCGTCGCGCGCGCTCGGACCGAGTCTCTGGCACGTCGCGCTGCGGTGTCCGCCAGCGTCGCGGTCGCGCGCAGCGGCGCGTCGCCCAGACGTCGGCGGAAGCCGTTCCACTGTACGACAGTCCAGATGTCGCCTGCGCCGCCAGGGACGACCGTCATGGGCCTGAACTCGCCGGCGGAGAGCAGGACGACGTCGTCGCC
>JAYWIJ010000273.1:0-6793 GCA_043788935.1 Gemmatimonadaceae bacterium
GGCGACAGCGATGGCGCCGCACGCGAAACGCAGCAGGCGTTGAAGTACGCGCCGATGCGCATGGCGTCGCGACTGTCGGTGGCGATCGACCTGCAGCGCGAGTGCCCGGATGCCGTCGGCGCGCTCGAGTTGCTCGCCGTACGGGGCGGATCGCCGCTGCGCGGCATCGTGCTCCCCACCGACGATTTGGCGGCGCTGTTGCCGGAGCAAGCGCTCGCGGCACCTGGCCTGCGCGAGGCCGCCGGTAGCGGCTTGGATGCCGGCGCGATGGCCGTCATGGACGCGGCGCGCACGTGCGACGACGCTGATGGATTCTCGTCGCGTGCCGTGCATGGCGAGGCGCTCGAGCGGTACACCCGCGCGCGCGCGCTGGTCGACATGACAGCGGTGGCCGACATGGAGCCCACGGCGCAGATCCTGTGGCAGCGCGCCACGCTGGGAGAGGCGCGCTCGCTCTGCCTGCTGGGGCGCGGCGTTGAGGCGCTGCCGCAGCTGAAGCGGGCGGGTGCGCTGTGGCCGCATCATCCGGAAGTGCTCGCGCTGTTCGCGTTCGCCGCCGCATCGGACGCCGAGCGCGATCCGGCCAGCGCGGAGACAGCGCGCACCGCCATGCTGCGCTTGTTGCGACAAGACGTCACCAGCGCCGCGCTCTTGCACTTCGCCGGCGATGCCGCGATGAGGATGCACGACGAAGCCCTGGCCCTTGGCTTCTATCGTCGCGCCCTAGCGCACGATCCCGCGCGTCCCACCGCCCGCGTGGCGATCGCGCGCATGCTCCGTGAACGCGGTGATCTGCTGGCCGCGCGGCTCGAGCTGGTTGCCGCGCTCTCGGCCGTACCGAACTGGCGTGACGCGGTGCTCGAACTCGCGCGCGTGCACCGCGATGCGCGGCGACACGCCGACGCCCGCTGGATTCTCGTGGACGTGCTCAAGGGCCGACCGACCGACGTGGAGGCGCTCCAGCTGCTGATCGAGGTGCTCGTCGGCGAGGAACGGGCCAGCGACGCGCGCATCGTGGTCGACCGCGTCCTGCGGCACGACCCCGACAACACGGGCGCCCGCTGGTTCGACGGCGTGCTCTTGGCGCAGCAGTCGCGTACGCGCGATGCACTCGCGTGTTGGGCCGCGTTGGCGCAGTGTACCGAGGTGGATGACTTCGTGGAGCGCGCGCGCCATGCGGTGTCGCACGCGGTGTACGGCAGTGGTGCCCCCAGCGATCCGGCCCGTGTCGCATGACCACGCCGTGAGCCTGGACGGCCGTCTTCGCGACCTCGGCCTCGCCGAAGTCCTGCAACTGCTCGCCCTGAGTCGCAAATCGGGCGTGCTTCATCTCGAGGCGGCGCTGCAGGGCCGGCACGCGGCCGTGCAGTGTCAGCATGGCAGTGTGGTCAACGCGGGCCTCTGGAGCGCGCACGAGGCATCCGGCGCGCTCCGCGCGCGCACGGCCGACGAAGCGCGTGACGTGGAAGCGATCATGCTCGACTTGCTGCTGTGGCGCGACGGCACGTTCCGCTTTTCACCCGCCGACGAGCACGCCCCCACCGGCGCCGCCATCCGTCTCGCCATCGAGCCGCTGCTGATGGAGGCCGCTCAGCGGGCGGAGGTCTGGTCGCGGATCGAAGATCGCGTGCCGCATTCACGGGTCGTTCCGGCCTTCGTGGATGTCGAGCCCCAACAGTTGCCGCTGTTACGTCTGGCGCCAGCGCAGTGGGAGATCCTGACCCGCGTCGACGGGCAGCGCGATCTGCTGATGCTCGCTGATTCGCTCGGGCGTACGCTGTTGGACGTGGCGGAGCAGGTCCACGGTCTGATCGGGGCAGGGCTGCTGACACTGCGCGATGGTCCGGTGGCACCGCGACGGAACCCCACGCCGCCCACGATGGCGGCTATTCCCGCTCCCCAAGGACGGGAGATCGCCGGCGACCTTTGGATTCCGACGGCCACGCACACACGGCACTCGTCGGTCATGCCCGACGATGCGTCGCCGAGCCACGACGAGGATTCGCTCTTCGATCCGGTCGAATTGGGAGTCATTTCCGCTGAAGGATTCCCCCGCCGGCGCACGCCGTGGATGGCGTCGTCTCCGGTTGCCTCGCAGGCCGCTGAGCCGTCCTTGCCGCGAGGGGAGACGGCCGGAATCGCACCGCGCGCCGAAGCCATCTCGTTGTGCCGGCTCGGTGACGAAGCGGCCCGGCGCGGTGACTTCGCTGATGCGATGACGCACTGGCACGCTGCCCTTCGGGTGCCCGAGCCGTTCGCCGACGCAGATCGCGTGCGCGAGGCGATCGCGCTGACGGCCCGGTTGCACGCGCTGCTGCATCCGTAACGGCGTAGGAGACATCCGGTGACCTCGTGCCCGTCGGGCGCGGCGACACCGGCGGCGAGAAGAGGAGCGGGCGCATGCCCATTGTCGATCATGCCACACGGCTGATCACCTGCAAGTTGGTCTACTACGGGCCCGGACGGTCTGGCAAGACGACGAATCTCACCTACCTGCACTCGGCCTTGCCGGGCACGCAGGTCGGTGAGCTCACGTCGCTGGCCACCCGTCGCGACCGCACGCTCTTTTTCGACTATCTCCCCGTCGATCTTGGCACCGTGGGTGCCTATCGCGTCCGATTTCAGTTGTACACCGTGCCGGGCCAGCCGTACTACCGCGCCATTCGCCAGCTCGTGCTGCAAGGCGCCGACGGCATCGCGTTCGTCGCCGACAGTCAGCGCCACCGGTGGGACGACAACCTCGAAAGCCTGCAGGACATGCACGCGAATCTGGCGGAACACGGTGTCGATGCGCGTGATCTGCCCATCGTGATGCAGTACAACAAGCAGGACTTGCCCGCGTCCCTGGCCGCGAGCGTCGCCGAGCTCTCGGTCGCGTTGAACTTCCGCGGCGTCCCCGAGTACGCCGGCGACGCGCTCCACGGCCCGGGCGTGTTCGATACGCTGCGCTCGCTCGGTATGCGCGTGCTGAAGCGCCTCGGCGCCGACGAGGGAACGGAAACGGCCCATCGCGCCGCCCTCGCCCTGCGCACGCCGGCCTTCACGCCGGCGCTGCACGCCGGTCACGTGACTACCGATGTCCTCACCGGCGTGGCGGGCAGTGACGCATGAGCAACGCATGAGGAGCACATGAGCGGCCCCCTCGATGGCACCTATCGCTTCGACACGTTCGTGGTCGGATCGTCGAACCGCCTCGCGGTATCCGCCGCCCGCGCCGTGGCCGATGCACCGGGCAGCGCCTACAACCCGCTGTTCGTGTACGGTGGCTCCGGACTTGGCAAGACCCATTTGGTGGCGGCGCTTGCGCATCAGGCGCGTGCGGTCAAGCCCGATCTTCGCGTCGAGTTCACGTCGGGTGAAGACGTGGCCGAGCATCTGCATCGCGTCATCGCGAGTGGACAGGCGCAGCTGTTCATTGAGCACTATCAGCAGGTCGAGTTGCTTATTCTCGATGACGTGCAGTTCCTTACCGGGCAGCGCGAGACCCAGTCCGAGTTGCTGCGCCTCTTCAACATGATGCAGGGCTCGGGCCGGCAGCTGGTGCTCACCAGCGATCGGCAGCCGTCGGAGATCCCCGACGTGGATCAACGCTTGCTATCGCGACTGATCGGCGGGCTTGTGGTCGATGTCGGTGCGCCCGACTACGAGATGCGTCTGGCGATCCTGCGCAACGTGGCCGGCGCGCGCGGGGTGGAGTTCGCTGACGGCGTGCTGAACGAGGTGGCTCGTCTGGCGTTTGGCAATGTGCGCGAACTGAAGGGGGCGCTAAACAAGCTCTCGGCGTTTCAGCAGCTCGAGGGAACGCCGGTCGCGCCGCCCGATGTGCGCGCCGTGTTGGGTGAGCGCGCATCGACGCCTACGCCGTCGTCGCCCTCGCACCCGCCGCGGATCGAAGCGATCATCCCCGACGGTACCGATTACGAAGGCTTCCTCGCTGATGTCCTGCAGGAAGTCGAAACGCGCGTGGAGCCGTGGCGCGTGGCACTCGGTGAAGCGATCTCGCGCTGGAAGAGCCATGGCTACGGCGTGGCCGTGCTGGAACGTGCCATGCAGTTGCCAACCGCACCCGACGTGGACGGCTTGCTCGCCACCTTCACCTCGGCGATCGAACATCTTCGCAACCTCGAAGCACAGGCCAGCAGCCTCGATCCGGCGCTGCGAGGACATGCGGCCTTTCGTGATGTCGCCTCGATCCCACTGGCGCAACAGCTGGTGGAGCGCGCGATGGCGAGCACGTTGCCGCTGCCCGCGCCGTCGCCGGTCTTCACCCGCGAGCGCCTCGACGTCAGCAGCGCCAATCAACTGGCCGTCAAGGCGATCGACTCGGTGATCGAGCACCCGGGCACGCGCTACAATCCGCTGTTCATCTGCGGACCGGCTGGCAGCGGAAAATCTCATCTGGCCCATGCGCTTGGCAATGCGATGCGCGCGCGTGCCGCCGTGGCCTGCCTGTCAGCCAGCGCCTTCGTCGATGAACTGATCGCGGCGATGCAAGAAGGCGGCATGGAGCGCTGGCGCCTGCGATTTCGCGCCGCGGATCTGTTCATTCTCGATGATGTCGAGGTGTTGGCGGGGAAGGAGCGCACTCAGGAGGAGCTGTTCCACCTGTTCAATCACCTGTATGAGCGCGGAGCGCAGATCGTGCTCACCAGCTCGTACCCGCCGCGCGAACTCCCGGAACTCGCCGATCGGCTGCGATCGCGATTCGAAGGCGGTCTCGTGGTCGCGCTGCAGTCGCGCGAGCGCCACCGCGTGGAGCAGCTGGTGGAGCGCGCGCCCGGTGAACTCGACCGCTTCTTCGAGGATCGGGAGAAGACCATGTGGAACTGGCCGGACCTCGGCGGACGCGTGATCGAGGAGTACCGATAGTGGCCATCCGTGGAAACCTGAGCGAAGCGTCACTCGCCGACGTGCTGCAGCTGCTGGCGCTCGGTCAGAAGACCGGTTGTCTCAGCATCGCGCGCGAAGGCAGTTTCGGCACCGTCCACTTCGCGGGCGGCCGCATCGTGCACGCCGAACTGGTGAATCGTCGCGACCGTCTCGGCGATCGTCTCGTGCGTATCGGCGCGATCACGCCCGATGATCTCGCACGCGTCACGGCCGCCAGCGCGCCGCAGGACGATCGCGAGCTCGCGCATGCGCTGTTAGAGCATGCGCTGTTAGAGCAGGCGCTGATCGAACGCGAAGTGCTGGTCGGCGAGTATCGCACGCAGGTTGAAGAGGCGGTGTACCACCTATTCAGCTGGTCGCTCGGCTCGTTCACCTTCGAGCCCGAGGCCGAGGACTCGCCTGATGCGGCGCTGGTGTCGGTCAGTGCGGATTCGCTGTTGCTGGAAGGCGCGCGTCGCGTGGACGAGTGGACGCAGATCGCGAAGAAGGTGCCGAGTCTCGATCTCATCTTCGAGCTCGATGGTCCGCGGCTCGCGCATCGCGAAGTGCCGTTGAGCGCGACGCAGGAGCGCCTCCTCCCATTCCTCGACGGCACGCAGGATCTCAACACGGTGATTGAGCGCTCTGGCCTCGGGGAGTTCGAAGTCGGCAAGGCCGTGTTCGGATTGCTCACCGCCGGATACGCGCAGCGTGTGGGCCGGAGTGCCGCGCGACGTCAGCCGCCGCCGGAGAGCCGCGTGGCCGAGCACCGCAATCTCGGTATCGCGTTCTATCGCACCGGCATGCTCGACGAGGCGCAGCGGGAGTTCCGCCGGGTGCTCGAGTTGCGGGAAGCCGACGGCGTGGCGCGATTTCATCTTGGGCTCGTGCAATTGCGTCGGCGTGATTGGGCGGGCGCGCACGCCACGTTTCTGCGTGCGTCGCAGGAGCCAGATGCCCCTGCGGCGGTGCTGCATAACCTCGCCTTCGTCTGCGAACAGCGCGGGGATCTGGTGGCGGCGGCCGAATACCTCGACGAGGCCACACGGCGCGTCGTGCTCCCCGACCCGCGGATCGCGCTCTCCCGGGCGACGATCGCCCTGCGCGTGGGCGATCTGGCCAGCACCGAGTCGGCACTTGCCGCGGCGCGCAGTGCGTGGGGCGCCCGTCAGCCGTCGGCCGCCTGGGTCCATGTCGCCGGCCTCGCGGCGGCCCTTGGTGGCGACAGTGCGCGGGCAGCGGCCGTGCTGGAAGAAGGCATCGCGCTGCATCCGCACGCGGCCGCGTTGCACAACAACCTTGCGGTCGTGCAGGAACGGCGTGGGAGCTATGAGCTGGCGGCCCGCACGATCGAGCACGCGCTGCTCGAGGATGCGAACTGCGCTCATCTGCACAAGAACCTCGGCGACTATCTGTATCGCGCGCAGCGATACGACGAAGCCTTCGAGTCGTTCGTGCGGGTGGTGCGGCTGATGCCGTCACACGGGGCCGATGTCTATCTCAAGCTCGGAAACGTGCACTATCGGCGCGGCGCCTTGCTCGAGGCGCAGCGGTCGTGGGAACAGGCGCTCTCTCTCGATCCGGACAATCGGATCGTGCGGGCGAATCTCGACGCCATGCGCCGCTCGACGACGCCGACGGCGTCCTCGCCCGTCGCCACCAGCGACGACGCGCTGGTGGGGGGAGCCGTATGACAGTATGTGGCCACCCCACCGGCGTCTCGCGGCAATGACACAGCACACGGTCGGCATCGCCGATCTCACCGCAGGCGCCGGGGACATCACGCTGGTGACGATCGGCCTCGGCTCGTGTGTCGCGATTGCGCTGCACGATCGCGCGAACCGCGTCGGTGCGCTGGCGCACGTCCTATTGCCGCACCATGCGCTCACCGCCGACACGCCGAGCGCCGGGAAGGCCGCGTCCA
>JAYWIJ010000274.1:0-6751 GCA_043788935.1 Gemmatimonadaceae bacterium
CCTCGCCCGGAGGCCCCGCCCACGGCGTCAGCCGCGGCAAAAAGGCCGGCACATTGGCCTCGTAGGCGGCGTACGAGTCGCCATACAGACTGCGCAGGAAGTCGCGCTCCCGGGTGATGGTCGGCCCATACACGGCCGCCCAGAACGCCACCACCAGAAGCACGGCCGCCCAGTGTGCCGCAATCGCAAAGCCCAGCGCAAGGAAGAAGCTGCCCAGATACAACGGATTTCGTGTGTGCGCGTACGGGCCGGTCGTCGTGAGCTTCTGGTTCTTGACGATGTGACCGGTGGCCCATGCGCGGATCATCACCCCGAGGAGCGAGATCGCGCCGCCGACAGCCAACGTCAGCGGCGTGGTGTAGCGCGGCGCGAACCAGAGGAACAATGCGCCGAACACGAAACCGAGCGGGACCCGCATCCGCTGAACCAGCGATTGCGAGCTGTCCATCAGCCGGTGATCTCCTTCACGAGATGCCTCGCGATCACCAGACGCTGGATTTCCGACGTGCCCTCACCGATTTCGCAGATTTTCGCATCACGCATGAAGCGCTCGACGGGATAATCCTTCGTGTAGCCGTAGCCGCCGTGAATCTGAATCGCCTTGAGCGTCGCGCGCATCGCGAGTTCGGAGCAGAACAGCTTGGCCATCGCGGCTTCCTTGCCATACGGCTTGCCGGCCTGCGCGAGCATCGCCGCATGATAGGTGAGATGCTTCCCCGCCTCGATCTCGGTGGCCATGTCGGACAGCTGGAACGAGACGCCCTGGAAGTTCACGATCGACTGGCCGAACTGCTTGCGCTCGATCGAATACTTCAGGGCCTCCTCGAACGCGCCTTCGGCAATGCCGAGTGACAGCGCGGCGATGCCGATGCGTCCGGCGTCGAGCGTCTTCATGAAGTTGATGAAGCCAAGCCCTTCGGTGCCGAGCAGGTTCTCGGCCGGTACCTCGACGTTCTCGAAGATCAGTTCGCGCGTGTCGCTCGCGCGCCAGCCGAGCTTGTCTTCCTTCTTGCCGGCGCGGAAACCGGGCATCGGCACGATGGAGTCATCGTGCCCGACGCCGACGGCACGGGCCGCCTCGAGATCGGTGGTCTCCTTCGTCATGATGAAGGAGCTGATGCCCTTCGTGCCCGCGTTCGGATCGGTGACGGCGGTGACGATGAATACCTCGCCGACGCCAGCGTGCGTGATGAAACGCTTGGAGCCATTGAGGACGTAGTGGCTGCCCTTCTTCACGGCCGTCGTCTGCGTTCCGCCCGCGTCGCTGCCGGCGTTCGGTTCGGTCAGCCCGAAGCCACCGAGCACCTTGCCGGCGGCGAGGGTCGGCACATACTGCTTGCGCTGCGCATCGTTGCCGAAGTAGACGATCGGCGACGTCCCCAGCGTGGTGTGCGCCGAGATCGTGATCGAGTGGCTGGCACAGACCTTCGCGAGTTCGTGGATGGCGATGATGAAGGCCATCGAGTCGAAGCCGGTGCCGCCGAGATCTTCGGACCATGGGATCCCGAAAAGGCCGAGGTCGGCCATTTTCGCGACGTTCTCCCATGGGAAGGTCGAATCGGCATCGTGCTGCGCGGCGACCGGGCGGATGTGGTCCTGCGCGAAGGCGCGCACCATCTCGCGCACCTGCAGGTGCTGCTCGTTGAAATACAGCGAATCGTCCATGACACCGTGGTTGGGGGCTGCCGCTCAGGGGCGCCCGTAGAACGGAAAAACTAGTGGCGCGAGTGGCGTGACGCGGGCCTGACTGACCGTGCTCGCACCGCCCGCCAGGGACGCCCGGGACGGCCCTGACATCTCAGCGACCGTGTGAACGGATGACGTTCAGGAACGGCTCGGCATACCGCTCCAGTTTCACCGGGCCTACGCCGGGGAGGGTCGCCATGGCCGCAGCCGTGAGCGGCTTCCGGGTGGCGAAGGCGGCAAGCGTGGCATCCGGAAACACGATATACGCGGGCTTTCCCGCGGCCAGTTGCGCCCGGCACGCCTTCAGCGCCACGAGCAGGTCGGTGTCGGCCTCGGTGACGGCGCCGCCCGCCTCGCGGGACTTCTTCTGGTTCTCGCGGCGCACGTTCGGATCACGCGGCGTCTGCAACCGTTCGCTCGGGTCCCACTTGCTCCGCACGGTCGGGGCGCTGCGCGTTTCACCGAGACAGTTGTCGCAGGCACCGCATTCGGCACGTGCAGCGGGATCGCCGAACCACTGCAGCAGTGCCTGTCGGCGGCAGGTGGTGGCGTAGGCGTAGCGTTGCATCGCCTCGAGCTTGTCGAACTCGCGCTGACGCCGGCGATCAATGGCACGCCAATCGATCTGCACACGGTCGAGCGACATGGCGGCATCCACCAGGCGCAGTCCGCCGCCGGTCCGTTCGACCTGCACGAAGTTGCGCGACTGCAGCGACTCGAGCATCGGAAAACTTCCGCCGAATCCGCTGAATCCGGGTGGCAGTCCATCGAGGTCCACCACCGCCCCGCGCGCGATCTGGCCTTTCGTGACGCGCCAGCACGCGCGCAGCAGTTCGCGCTCCATTTCGTGACCGTCGCCGAGTTCGTCCTTGATGCGTTCCGCGCTGGCGAGGAGGCGCAACGAGACGAGTCCCGGGGAGTCGGGATCCCAGCGCAACACGCTGGCGTCGGCGAGCACGCGCAGCCCCGACTCGACGGCCTTGGCGGACACCTTGCCGCCGATGGCAGAGGCGATTTCCTCAGCGCTCGCAGCAACGACGCCGTCGCGATCGGCCTCGCGCTGACAGCGACGATGCACCTGCTCGATGAGCTGACGATCGGGCAGCGCCGACTTGATGAAGAATTCGTGCGTGAATCGGTCGGGAAAGGCATGCAGCAACACGCAGCGGCTCTGCAGTCCATCGCGTCCCGCGCGACCTGCCTCCTGATAGTACGCCTCGAGCGTGCCCGGCATCGCGTAATGGATCACGAGACGCACATTGCTCTTGTCGACGCCCATGCCGAAGCTGTTGGTCGCGACGATGACTCGGGTACGCTCCGACATGAAATGATCCTGTACCCGTCGGCGTCGCTCGTCGTCCAGCCCGGCGTGGTACGCGCTGGCAGGCACGCCCTGATCGTCGAGGAACTGTGCGAGCCGCTCGACGGTCTTGCGTGTGGACGCGTACACGATGCCCGTGCCGTCCTCGAGGTTGCGCAACAGGTCGATGACCACCGCGTCCTTCTCGCGATCGTTCTTCGACGCGATCACGCCGTACGACAGGTTCGGCCGGTCGAACCCGGTGACGATGATCTCCGGATCGACGAGGCCGAGAATGCGCGCGATGTCTTCGCGAACCACTGGCGTGGCCGTCGCGGTGAGCGCGATCGTCGGCGGATTGCCAAGGCGCTGACGCACGTCGCCCACTCGGCGATAGCTGGGCCGGAAGTCATGCCCCCACTCGCTGATGCAGTGCGCCTCGTCCACGGCCAGCAGCGCCACACCGATCGCCCTGAGCCGCTCGGCGGTGGCGCCAACGTCGAAACGTTCCGGTGCGACGTAGAGCATGCGCAACTCGCCACGCTGCGCGCGCACCAGGCGGTCGCTCACTTCACTGCTGCTCAGCGTGCTGTTGATGAACGCGGCATCGATACCGCGCCGCTCCAGCGCATCCACCTGATCCTTCATCAGGGAGATCAGTGGCGACACCACCACGGTGAGCCCCGTGGTGACCAGTGCCGGCACCTGATAGCAGAGCGATTTACCGCCACCCGTCGGCAGCACCACGAGCGTATCGCGGCGCGCGAGCACGCTGCTGATGGCACGTTCCTGGCCGGGACGGAACGCGCCGTAGCCGAACTTCTGCTGCAGGACAGCGCGGGCGTCGTCGAGCGTCGGGTTGGTCATCGTGAGCGGACAGGCGTTGCGGTGCGTGCATCAGCGCGACGCACCGCAACCAGACTGCCCGACCAGGTCATCACCGCGTCATCGCGGTGCACATGCTGCATCAGCGTCCCAACTCAGACGAGGAAGCCTGCCTTGGTGGCCTGCTGCGCTTCCCAGCGCGCCTTCAGGCGCGTGCGGCGCGCGTCCAGTTCCGAACCGGCATTCGGAATCGCCATCACGACCGTCTCGATGTTGGCGCACACGCTCGGACCCATGCGGCCGCGCAACTCGGCGAGGAACGGCTGCACCTTGGCGAAGGTGCCGATGATCTCGCCATGTGCGGCGATGAACGACTCCTGCGAAATGGCGCCCTGCACCACCATCGATGCGGCCATGTCCCAATAGCCGATCACCATGCGCATCCACGAGTTCTTCTCGCCCATCTGCTCCTTGAAGTACGCGTCGAAGGATTCCGGGTGGAACTCGAGCAGATACCAGTCGCGTGCCTTCCGCAGAAGCGGTTCGCGGCGGAGGTCGAAAAGCTGCAGGTTCAGCTGTGCGGACTCGAAGGGTGTAGGCATCGTGTGTGGTGTTGGTGATGCAGGGATCAGACGGCGCGGGCGAAGTGCCCGCGCGTGAACGACTGTCCGTACAGCGCGCGCACCCGGTCGGTGGCGACGCGGTCACCGGCGGACAATTCCGTCATCATACCGCGATAACCGGCGACGACCTCGGCGATCGGATCACCCGGCACGTTGAACAGCAGCCGGAAGTGCCGGATGCCACCGCGCCAGAGCCGCGGGAGGTACTCACCGGCTTCGATCGGCCGTGAGTGCAGCAGACGATTTCGACAGGCGCTGTCGGTCGCCACCGGAAAGGTGTAGCCGGCGGGATCGATGATCGAGACGTTGGTGTGCTTCTGCACACAGAGATCGCGACAGGTGGTGACCACGCGATCGAAGGCGGCCGACAGCACGCAGTGCTCGATGGTCATGCCTTCGGGCCGCCCGAAGATGACGGCATCGAACGGCACTCCACTCCATGCCGCACTCACCGCCAGCATCTCGTCCACCGTGTGCTCCACCGACAGCGTGAGCCGACGCGCACCAAGCGCGAAGTACTCGGCAGCGGTGTGCTGGTTGAACACGTTCAACGCGTAGTCGCCGGTGACGTCGCGTCCCTCGGCTGCGAGCTCGGCCAGCAGTCCCAGGTGTCCCGTCTGCACCGGCAGCATCAGGCCGAGCCACTTGCTGACGAACTTCCGCTCTTCCGAGCGCACGATGGTCGGCGTCCGGAGACGCAGCGCCACGCCGAGCGTCGCGAGTTCGTCCTGCAGCGCGCGCAACTTGCTGAGCGACGGCGCCGGATGCCGCAGGAAGGGATCGAACACGATTTCCGTCGCACCGGCACGCGCGGCCGTCAGGGCGTCGTCGACGGTGTGCACTTCAGCGATCAGAGCCGTCGTCGGTCGCTGCTCGCTCGGCTCCGGGGATGCGATCGCCGCCGCGATGACAGCGTTGCGCTCGGCCAGCCGGCTCTGTTCGGCCCAGTTGCGGCGCACCATGAGCTGATCGGTCACGTCCTGACGCAGCCGGTTCAGCGCGCTCACGGGCAGGAAGAGGTCCGCGCCCAAGCCACCACGATCCATGCTACCGAGCACGAACGGCGTTTCACCAAGACGACCCAGCTGTTCGCGAAGCATCGGGTCATCCAGCGCACGCTTGGACGCGGGCGCGAGCACGGCTTCACTGCGCGCGCTGACCTCGTCCTCGCCACACACGGCAACGATCTTCATCGGTCCGCCGGCGCTGCCGAAGAGCCGCAGGTCGAGGCGGTGCTTGCGCTTCTGAATGGCGGCTGGCAACGCAGCGAAGCTCTCGCGCGCCTTCGTCAGCAGCGAGGCCTGCGATGACCGCACCACCGTCCATCCTGTCGGGATGCGCTGGCGCGTCGCCAGGACCTGCTTCACGCGACCGTCGCGTTCACCGATCGTGCGCACCGACGAGACTGAGAATCCGATCGCCTTATTGCCGCCCAATGCCGGTGGCTCGAAGCCGATACCATCGCCGACTTCAATCGGATGCGTGACGCTCACGGTGACTTCGGTGTTCGAACAGTCGAGCACCTCACCGATGGTCATTCCATGATTGTCCGGCTGTGCACGCGTGATGTAGTCGCGGCCCGCACGACCGCCGTACATGCCACCGGTGTTTCCGCGGCTGTAGATCTGCACCAGCGGTTCCGTTTCCACGATCGTCGGCGGCGTCCGGTCGCCGGTCGCGAGACGTGTGAGGAAGCTACGGTACCCCTGCGTCACGGTGGCGACGTACTCCGGCTTCTTCTTGCGACCCTCGATCTTCAGGCATCCCACACCGGCGTCAGCGATGTCGGCGAGATGATCGTGCGCGGCGAGGTCCTTGGCGCTGATGAGGAATCCGCGATCGAGTTCGCTCCCGTCGCTCTCGTCAGTCAGCACGTAGTCCTTGCGACAGCTCTGCGCGCAGGAGCCGCGGTTGGCCGAGCGCTCGGAGATCATGCCCGACATGTAGCACTGGCCGCTGTACGAGATACAGAGCGCGCCGTGCACGAACGTCTCGAGTCCGAGGTCGGGCACGGCCGACCGGATTGCACGGATGTCGTCCAGCGTGTTCTCGCGCGCGAGCACCACGCGCTCCACACCGAGCTGCTGCATCACGAGCGCGCCCGACTCGTCATGCACGGTCATCTGCGTGGAGCCGTGAATCTCGAGCGTGGGATACACACGCTGGATGAGCCGCACCACGCCGATGTCCTGCACGATGGCGGCGTCGATGCCCCGGTCGATGCATTCGCCGAGATACGTCAGCGCATCCGTGAGCTCGGACGGCTTCACGAGGACGTTGAAGGTCAGATAGACACGCGCGCCATGCTGATGCGCGA
>JAYWIJ010000275.1:0-6741 GCA_043788935.1 Gemmatimonadaceae bacterium
TGCAGCCCCAGCTTTTCGTGAATGCGATGCTTGTAGGTGTCCACCGTCTTCGCGCTGATCTGCAGCCGTGCACCGATCTGCGGCGCCGAAAATCCCTGCGCGGTGCACACCAGCACCTCCTGCTCGCGATCGGTCAGGCGCTCGAATCGTTGACGATCCTGGTCCGTCGAGTCAGGCGCCGCGACGCGGCCACGAGCCACCGCAATGGTGGGACACCGGAACAGCGACCCACGCGCGACCGTGCGGATGGCCTCGAGCAGCTCGGGAACCCCCGCAGCCCGCGTCAGGTAGCCGCGTGCGCCAGCCATGAGCAGCGTCTCGAGGGCGCTCGGCGTCTGCAGCGGCGTCAGCACCAGCAGGTTGGTATGGATCATCGCCTGCGTCACGAGCAGCGCCACCGACGCGCCGTCCTCGCCGCCCGCCGGACGCCCCACCAGCAGCACCTGCGCCTGCGTCTGGCGCACGAACGCCACCCCCTCGCTGGCATCCGCCGCCTCAGCCACCACGATCATCTCGCTGGCACCCTGCACCAGCGAGCGGATGCCCGCCCGCACCAGCGCCTGCTCGTCCACGATCACGATGCGGAGCTGCTCAGCCGAGTTCATGAGCCCCCCCATGATGAGGTCGCGAGGTCGGAACGCACGTGATGGCGCGACGCCGGGAACGGAACGCCTCGCTCGTCGGCTTCTCCTCCACAAGTAATGCACCGGCCACACCGAATTCACCTGTTTCACCCACGTCGTGTCCGCTCCTGAAGCAATCCTGCCGCCGCGCCTCGCTGAGCGCGTCGCCATCACGCCCCCCGATGCGGAATTTGCTGCGGAGGGCGCATTCGTGTTGTACTGGGCGCGGACCGCCGTGCGGGCCCACGAGAACCCGGCGCTCGATTCGGCCGTTACCGTGGCGGCGACGCTCGGCCTTCCGGTCTTCGTCTACCACGCGCTCTCGGAGCGGTATCCGTACGCCAGCGACCGGCATCACACCTTCATTCTCGAAGGGGCACGCGACTTCGCCGTCGAGTTGAACGCACGCGGCATCGGGACAGCGTTTCACCTCGAGCGCGAAGGTCATCGCGGACCGCATCTGGTCACGCTCGCCCGTCAGGCTGCGCTCGTGATCACCGAGTTGATGCCCGTCGCACCGCTCGACGAATGGACCGAAGCGTTGCGCGACGCGATCGACGCCCCGGTCTGGCAGGTGGACACGGCGTGTGTGGTGCCGGTCACGCTCACCAACAAGCCGTACGATCGCGCGTTCGTGTATCGCGACGCGACCGCACGACTTCGTCGGGAGCGGGTGAGTGCGCCGTGGCCCGATGTGCCGTACACCGGCGAGCGATTTGTCCCTTCGCTGCCGTTCGTGCCCGTGGACCTCTCCACCGCCGACATCGCACAGCTCATCAGCGAATGCCGCATCGACCACGCCATCGGCCCGGTCGCCGACACGCGTGGCGGCTCGGTGGCGGGCTACGCGCGCTGGAATGCCTTCGTCAGCTCTGGTCGCATCGATCGCTACGATCGCACGCGCAACGATCCCACGCGCGGTGATGGCGTGGCGCGCATGTCGGCGTACCTGCACTACGGCATGGTGTCACCGCTGCGACTGGCGCGCGAGGCGGCGGCGCGCCATGGCGAGGGTGCGGAGAAGTGGCTCGACGAGTTGCTGGTGTGGCGCGAACTCGCCTACACCTTCTGCCACCACCGCATCGATCACGACACCATCGATGCGATTCCACCGTGGGCACGCGAGACGCTGCGGCAGCAAGAGCACGACGCACGCACTCTGCTCGACTGGGAGCATCTCGCGCGCGGTCGGACGCCCGACGAGTTCTGGAACGCCATGCAGCGATCGCTGCTCGCGCACGGCGAAATCCACAACAACGTGCGCATGACGTGGGGTAAGGCATTCCCCGGGTGGACGGCCGACGCAGAGCGTGCGCTGGCACTCTCCATCGACCTCAATCATCGCTACGCCCTCGACGGTCGCGATCCGTCGTCCTTCGGCGGCCTGCTCTGGTGCCTCGGACAGTTCGATCGCGCGTTCACACCACCCAATCGCATCCTCGGCACCGTGCGCGGTCGCAGCACCGAAGCGCAGGCGGAGCGCATCAGCGTCGACAAGTACGCGCGGCATGTGCACCGTCCCGTGTATCGGTCGACGAAACAGGTGGCGGTGATCGGTGCAGGTCTCGCGGGACTGACCTGCGCGCGCACGCTCGCCGATCACAATCTCGACGTCACCGTCTTCGAGAAGTCACGCGGTCCCGGTGGCCGCGCTGCCACGCGTCGCGACGGTGTCTGGCGCTTCGATCACGGCGCACAGTACTTCACGGTGCGCGATGATCGCCTGCTGCCGTACATCCACAGCTGGCTGCATCAGGGCGTCATCGCGCAGTGGCAGGGCACCATCGCCGTGCGTGACGACGGGCAGTGGCAGCCATCCAAGCCCGGTGTGCGCCGGTACGTCGCGGTGCCCGGCATGAGCGCGCTCGGTGCGCATCTCGCCAGCGACCTCACCGTGCAGCTCGAGACGGCCGTCACGCTGATCCAGCGCGAAGGGCGGCAGTGGCGGCTGGTGTCCGACGCGGGCCTCGACCTCGGCGTGTTCGATACCGTCCTCGTTTGTGTGCCCGCTCCACAGGCCAGGGTGCTGCTGGAGCAGGTGTCCGGTGGCCTCGCGCAGCGGACTGCCGACGCAGTGATGCACCCGACGTGGGCCACCATGGTGGTGCTGCGGGACAAACCTGACGTGGCGTACGATGCCGCGTTTCTGAACGATGATCCCGTTCTGAGTTGGATCAGTCGCGATGCCAGCAAGCCGGGTCGCGGCGCCGATGAAACGTGGGTGTTGCATGCGACGCGCGCGTGGACGACCGCGCATCTCTCCGATGCGAAGGAGGAGGCCGCCGCGGCGATGATCGACGCGTTCGCCGGCGTCGTCGGAAACGGTGTCACGGCGGTGCACTCGGCGGCGCATCGCTGGCTGTATGCACTGCCTGATCCCGTCATCGCCGACGGCGCACTCTTCGACGGCGCGCTGGGCATCGGTGCCGGCGGCGACTGGTGCGGCGGGCCTCGTGTGGAAGGCGCGCTGCTCAGCGGCGTTGCACTGGCGGGTCGCGTACTTTCCGCAGCACACGCGGCGTCGCGGTAAGCTGCGGCGACTCTTCACCCTGCCTCGCCTCACATGACGTACGCTCGCCAGCGGCTCTGGCTCGGCATCACCGGTGTCGGCACGACGGTGCTGCTCTGTCTCGCCGCCGTGTTTTTCGACCTGCCGCACCGTCTGATGCATCCGCTGGCCGACACCTCGTTCAGCACGGCGCTGGCGAGCATCGCGATGGTGTGGATGCTGCACGCGGTGGTGTTGCTGCCGGTGGACATCGCCGGCGGCCTGTTCGTGGTGCGTCAGTCACGCGGCGTGCTGCGCTGGATCGCGGGGTGGTTGCGCGGCGTCGCCGTGCAATGGCTCGTCTTCGCACTCGCGGCGGCGATGATCCTTCGTTTCAGCCAGCAGTTCGGCAGCACCGCGGGGGTGCTGGTGTTCCTGCTGCTGCAGGCCGTGCTGCTCAGCCGGCAGGGCCTGCTGGCGTGGCTCGTCGGCGGGGTGTCGTTGCAGGACGCATCGCCGGAGCTGCAGGCCGCTGCGCGCGACGCCGGCATCTCGCCCGGTGCCATGCGCCTGGCGGATGGCGCCGACCCCGCGTTCGTGGGCGGATGGGTGGGCAGCAGCGCACAGCATCTCTGGATTCCTGCGCACTGGCTACGCGAGCTGAGCGTGGAGCAGATTGCCGTCGTGCTGACGCGTCGTGCTGGGGTGCGATCGCTCGGGTCGCGGCGACGCGGTGTGCTCGTCGCGATGGCGTGGAACACGGGCGGCTTCGTGCTTGCGTCCAGCCTGCCGAATGCGGACCTGGTGACTGCCGCCGGTTTCGTGACCACGATCTGTTGGTTCACGCTCTGGTCGTTCGTCGGAGTGCTCGTGCTGCCATCGCTCTCACGGCCGGCGGTCTTCACAGCCGATGCCGCCGCACGTCGCACGCATGACGCGGATCTGATCGAGTCCACCATCGTGCAGCTCGACGCGTGGCAGGATGATGAAGCGGAACGTGGCAAGCGGGTCGAGACGGTCTTTCACCCCGTGCCGTCGCGCGGTGCACGGCTGCGCGCACTGGAGGCCGACGACGCGGCAGGCCCGGCGCGCGCCGCGGGTGCATGGCAGGCCACGCGGATGATGCTCTATCTCAGCTGGGCGGGCATCGGCGGTCTCTCGCGTGCCGTGCATTGCAACGTCGGGCGTCCGCCGCTCTGGGTGCTGCTACCCGGCGACTGACCGCCGATCAAAAGGATCAAAGGGTCAGACACCATGGTCGCGCAAAACGCCGATCAAAGGGTCAGACACCATGGTCGCTATGTTGCCCGCATGATTTCCGCCGCACGAATCCGTCAGGGCGTCGAGGCACCGGTGCAGGGTGCGATCCTCATGCTGCTCCTGCTGGCCACGCTCGGGTTGATCGGCGTGCTCGAGGCGATGGGCGTGGAGCGCCCGCTGGCCATTCCGTTCACGATCCTCGCCGGACTGCTGCTGGGTCGCTGGATGCTCCGCGCGATGTACATCGCGCTGGCGGTGGTGATGACGGTCGCCGCCATCGGCATCTGGTCACCGCTCGTGCCGCAGCTCGCCGCACCGTTCGTGCGCAGCGAGACGCCTGATCTTACGAAGGTCGACGCCGTCTTCGTGTTTTCGGGTGCCGTGACCTCGCGTGGATTGGTGCACGGCGAGGCCATCGACCGCCTGCTCACCGGGATCGCGCTCCGCGCCAAGCGCCCGGAGTTGCCGCTGATGCTCAGTGTGATCCGGTCGGCGGACCGTCCGCGCAGTCTCTCGTCCATGCCTGACCAGAAGGCGCTGGTCGCACTGGTCCCGGCCACCGGCCCGCTCGAGTGGATTGACTCGGTGGCCTCCACCCGTGACGAGGCCGTACGCCTGAGCCGTCGCGCGTTCCAGGCGCGCTGGAAGCGTGTGGCCCTCGTGACCTCACCGATGCACAGCCGGCGCGCCTGCGCCACGGTGGAAGCGATGGGCCTCGCAGTCACCTGCATCGTGGCGCCCTGGCGCGTCGCCGGCTGGCCGCCCCGTACGACCACCGATCGCATCATGCTCCTGCGCCGCCTCGTCTACGAGTCGCTGGCGTGGGCACAGTACCGCATCACCGGCTGGGCCAGCTGGTCCTGACGGGCGGCGGTCCGCGACCGATCGCGGTAGATTGCAGGTCTGGTACGTCCCGATAGCTCAGCTGGTAGAGCAGCGGACTTTTAATCCGTAGGTCGTGGGTTCGATCCCCACTCGGGACATTTGAGTTTGCGTGACATGCGCGCGTTCGGCGACGTACCCGTCCGCACATGACACACACCGCACGATAGTTGCACCGTCATCACCCTGACCGCACGACGGTAACCACGCGGGCGCTCGGCGCCGGCACGGACAGGGAGCAGGACATGAGTGGATTCGAAGGCAAGGTTGCCATCGTCACAGGCGGCGGGTCAGGGCTTGGCGAGTCGATCGCGAAGCGCCTCGCGGCGAGCGGTGTGAAGATCATCGTCTCCGACATCAACGACCTCGGCGCCCAGCGCGTCGTGAGCGAGATCGCTGCGGCGGGCGGAACGGCAAGCGCGTTCCATCAGGACACGGCGAATGCAGCGGATAACGCGCACGTCGTCGAACATGCGGTGCGTACGTACGGAGCGCTGCACTACGCCGTCAACAATGCCGGTGTCGGCGGCGCGCAGGCACCCGCGGGTGACATGGACATCGCCGAGTGGGATCGTGTGATCAGCATCAACCTGAGCGGTGTGCTGTACGGGATGCGGTACCAGATCCCGGCGATGCTGCAGGCTGGCGCGGCGGAGTGTGCCATCGTCAACATGGCGTCGATTCACGGGATGGTTGCCGCGATCGGCAACGGCGCGTACACCGCCGCCAAGCACGGCGTGGTCGGCATCACACGCAGCGCCGCCGCCGAATACGGACCGCAGGGTTTGCGCATCAATTGCGTCGGGCCAGGTTACATCGACACACCGCTGCTCGAAGCGTTGCCGGACGAGCAGCGTGCGTTGCTCGTCAGCAAGCATCCCTTGGGTCGACTGGGACACGCCGACGAGGTCGCACCGCTCGTCTGCTTCCTGCTGTCGAGTGACGCGTCGTTCATCACGGGAGGGTACTACATGGTGGACGGCGGCTACACGGTGGTCTGATCGCCAGCCGCGCGACGCACCGTCAGGTCACGCGATCCAGCGCTCCGCCGTGGCCTTTCGGAAGAGCACCACCAGCCCGACGCCGACAAGGAACACCACCGACTGCAGCACGATCGCCGTCGCGTCGATCGCCGGTGCGCCCGGGAGCACGAAGAGCGAAACATCCTGTGCAACGAGCCCCAGCAGTGAGGCCACGAGCAGCGGCGCCGCACATCGCCTGCGGAGGATCAATCCCAGTGAACCCGCCGCGCCGCCCCACACCGCAATCGCCGTCGCCGCGACCGGCCAGGACGGGCGTGCGGCGTACAGCGCCTGCTGTGCCGCCGTCATCCTGGCGACGTCCTCCGGGGTGAGCCTCACATCGGAGAGGTAGGCGGCACAGCCTGCCAGATTCCAGAGCAGGGCGACGATCGCGACCGCTAGATACCACTTCGGGGGTTGCGCCATATGTCGCGCTCCCTCAGCCCAGCGACAACGGGTCCGGACC
>JAYWIJ010000276.1:0-6728 GCA_043788935.1 Gemmatimonadaceae bacterium
AACGGCGAACAGCAGACGGAGCCAGTCGAACAGTCCGCTCACGCACGCCCTCCGGCGGGCGGAAGCCGGAACGGATTTTCCGGCGGCTTCGGCTGACTCCTGTTCCGCGCCTGCGCCGAATCCGCAGCGCCTCGTGCCTTCGCAGACTCGCCCGCGCGCGCGCGGGCTGCCGCACGCGCCATCGAATCAGCCCGCGTGCTGACGCTGGATCGCGGTCGCGCAGCGCCCGGCGTTCCCGGCGTTCCCGACGTTCCCGGCGCTGCCGTGCCGCTGGTCCGCGGTCGCGGCGCACCGGACGCTGGTGCGGCACCCGGCGTCGCTGTCCGCACGCCAGCCGTCGTCGGGCGGGGCGGTACCGTCGCGGAAGCACGCGGTGCGACGGCCGGCGTCGGGACGGGGGGAACGATCGGCTTGGCCGTCACAGGCGTCGGCGATGCGGTGACGGCTCCGGTTCCCGCCGTGGCCGGCGCGACTGTTGGCGCAACGCCGGGCGGCAAGCCGGGACGCGGCACCGCGCTCGAATCCGATTCGACGCGCACGCCACTGTCGCCGCCGTAGATCGCCGCGCGCCGCAACGAATCGAGCAGCGCAAGCTTGGCCAGACGGTCCTGAATCACTCTCACGGAGTCGGCGATGATCGAATCGCCCGCGGTGACGATGGTCCGCTGCGTGTTCCCGGCCGACTCGGTATTGGCCCACGCCCCGGTCACACCAGCGGCCGCACGCGGCGGCAGGAGCACCATCGCGGCGGTCGCTGCGTCCGGCGACACGATCGGACGGATCAGGTACGTGCGTGCCCAGCCTTCGACCGTCTTCGTTTCGCGCAGAACGACACCAATCGGTATGCCACGCGGAAAGACGTTGCCGAGGCCCGACGTGACGATCAACGTGCCGGGCTTCAGCTCACTGCGAAACGGCACACCCCGCATCTCCATCAGGAACCGATCGGCACCACTGCCCAGATGTGCCGCGACGATGCCGAACGCCAATCCATCCGTCGTCGTCGCGCTCGCGCGGAAGTCCGGGTTGGTCCACAGAATCGCCGTGCTCGAACTCGCGTCCACCGACTTGACCATGCCGATCAGACCCTCGGGCACGACCAGCGGCGAGAACGGTCGCACGCCGGCGGCACTGCCTGCCGCGAGCAACACCGTGTTCTCATCCCCCTCCGGAGCGGAGTGAATCACTTCGGTCGCGACGAAGCCCCACTGCAATCGCTGGCCAAGGCCAAGGAGTGCACGCAGACGATCGTTTTCCGCCCGCAGCGGCGCGGCAGACTGTGAGCCGAGCGCCAGGGAGTCCACCGACTGCACCAGACGACCATGATCGCCGATGGCCTGCCGTCCGCGCTCCGCCCAGGCCTGCGCCGACACCAATGGCGCTGCGACACTCGAGCGGAGTCCGCCCTGCACCTGATTGCGCACGCCGGATGGCAGGATCAGCGCGCTGACTGCCGCCAGCAGCGCCACGCCGAGCAGCACCACGTCCGTCCGCGTTCCCGTGCGGGACGTCCTGGCCATCGTTGTCTCAGGAGCTCAGGACGGAGCGATACTTCTCTTCGTCGTCGAGAATGCGACCGCAACCGCGCACGACGCACGTCAGTGGATCCTCGTCCACGTGAATCGGCAGATTCGTTTCCTGACTGAGCAGCAGGTCGAGGCCGCGGATCAGTGCGCCGCCACCCGTCATCACGATGCCACGATCGACGATGTCCGATGCGAGTTCCGGTGGCGTGATTTCCAGCGCGCGACGCACCGCATCGACGATCTGCTGGATCGGCTCCTGAATCGCTTCGCGGATTTCGGATGAGTGCACGCGCACCGTCTTCGGGATGCCGCTCACGAGATCGCGACCCTTCACTTCCATGTCGCGCTCTTCGCCCACCGGATAGGCACTGCCGATCTGGATCTTGATCTGCTCCGCCGTCGGTTCGCCGATCAGCAGGTTGTAGTTCTTGCGCATGAACTGCACGATCGACGTATCGAGTTCATCGCCGCCTGTGCGGATCGACGTATCACTGACGATACCGCTCAGCGCGATGACGGCGATCTCGGTGGTTCCGCCGCCGATGTCGATCACCATGTTGCCGGTCGGCGTCTCGACGGGCAGACCGACACCGATCGCCGCCGCCATCGGCTCCGCCACCATGAACACTTCCTTCGCACCGGCGCCCAGCGCGCTGTCACGCACCGCGCGCTTTTCCACTTCCGTGATGCCGCTGGGCACACACACGATGACGCGCGGCTTCACCTTGAAGACGTGGTTCTCGATGATGAGCGTCAGGAAGTAGCGCAGCATCTTCTCGGTGACGTCGAAGTCGGCGATCACGCCGTCCTTCAGCGGTCGCACCGCGATGACGCCGTCCGGCGTCCGCCCGAGCATGCGCTTCGCCTCGAGCCCGACACCCTTGATCTTCTTGGTGTCACGGTCGATCGCGACCACCGACGGCTCGTTGAGGACGATGCCCTCACCCTTCACATAGATGAGGGTGTTGGCGGTCCCGAGGTCGACGGCAATGGCGTTGGCCGGAAACAGGGAGCCCGACTTGAAGGGCCAGCGAAACGGCATCAGTTGAGAACGGAAGGGGCCCGGGCAGCGGGCCGGACACAGGCGACGTGGACGGAACCAACGGCTTGTCCTGCAACAACATACACGAAACGCGACAGCCGGTGAAGGGAGCGCGGCGGCATCTGTTCCCTCGAGTATCGGCACCCCAAGCACACAGCGGCGGCGGTGCCACCAGCACCACCGCCGCCGCGCATCAACCGAGCTGATGCGAGAGTCAGGCCACGAATTGCGCCGGCTCGCTGAACGGCAGTCCGAACGATTCGGCCACGGCCCGATACGTCGTCTGGCCCGCCGTCATGTTCAACCCCTTCAGTAGCGCTCCATTCGCCGCCAGCGCCTTCTTCCAGCCATGCGTGGCCAGCTGCATCACGTAGGGGAAGGTGGCGTTGGTGAGGGCCAGCGTGGACGTGCGCGGCACGCCGCCCGGCATGTTCGCCACCGCGTAGTGAATCACACCGTCCACCGTGTACGTCGGATTCTCGTGCGTCGTGGCATGAATGGTCTCCACGCACCCGCCCTGGTCCACCGCCACGTCGACGATCACCGAGCCCGGACGCATGCGCTTCAGGTCCTCCTTGCGGATCAGCTTCGGCGCCTTCGCGCCCGGAATCAGCACGCCACCGATCACCAGATCGGCCGTGGAGATCTGATCGAGGATATTGTGTCGATTGGAGTGAATCAGCGACACGTTCGCCGGCATCACGTCGCTCAGGTACCGCAGGCGTTCCAGCGACAGATCGAGAATCGTCACCTTCGCGCCCATGCCTGCCGCGATCTTCGCGGCATTGGTACCAACCACGCCACCGCCCAGGATCACCACCTTGGCAGCCGGCACGCCCGGCACGCCACCCAGCAGCACGCCACGGCCGCCGTACAGTTTCTCGAGATACTTGGCACCTTCCTGCACCGCCATGCGCCCTGCCACCTCCGACATCGGCGTCAGCAGCGGCAACTCGCGCGTCGGCAGCTCCACCGTTTCATACGCGATGCACGTGGCGCCACTCTTCAGGTGCGCACGCGTTAATTCCTCATCGGCCGCGAAGTGCAGGTACGTGAACAGCGTCAGGTCAGGGCGCAGAAAGCCCCACTCCTGCGCGATCGGCTCCTTCACCTTGAGCAGCAGCTCGGCGCTGCCCCACGTGGATGCCGCATCGGGCACGATCGTGGCGCCGACATCGGAATAGTCCGCGTCGCTGAAGCCGCTGCCAAGTCCGGCACCCGCTTCCACGAACACCTGGTGACCGGCGCTCGCCAGCGCTTCGGCACCAGCGGGGACGAGTGCCACCCGGTTCTCGTTGGTCTTGATCTCTTTCGGAACGCCGATCTTCATGTATCGAGGGATGACAGGATGGATAGCGGCCGGAGCGCTTCAGGCAGCAGCTGACGGCCCGAGACTGAGCACACTGCACTGCGCCGGGTCCAGATACGCGGCACAGGCGGCGCGGACCTGTGCGGGAGTGACGACATCGAGTTCCGCGAGCAACGCGTCGATCGGACGGTACGGCTCGTCGTACAATGCCACCTCCGCCGCACGATACAGCCGCGACGAGACACCTTCCAGCGACAGCACCAGCTGGCCCTTGAGCTGACTGATCCCCGTGGCGATTTCCTCATCCGACATCACCCCCGACGCCACCGCCGCCATCTCGCGGCACACCACGGCGTACGCTTCCTTCGCCTGTTCCGGCGCCGTCGCCACATACACGCCGTGCTGTCCGTCGTCGAAGAAGGTGTTGTAGAACGAATACACGCTGTACGCGAGCCCCAGCTCCTCGCGCACCGTCTGGAACAGGCGCGAACTCATGCCGCCGCCGAGCAACGCCGATGCCACGGCGACCGCGTGACGCTCCGTTGCGGAATGCTTCGGTGCACTGCAGGCGAGCACGATGTGCGTCTGCGCAATGTCCTTGCGCTTCACATGCGAATAGCCGGTGATGACGGCCGCAGGCGCCGCAGGCGCGCTGAGCCACCTCTCCTCACCGCGCGGCTGCGCACTCCACCCGGTGGCGTCGAGCACATCCAGCAACTGATCGTGCGTCACGTTGCCGGCGGCCGCGACGACCATCTGCGGTGGATGATACGCACGCTCATGCCACGCGCGCAGCTCATGCACCTGCAGCGACTTCACCGTCGCCGGGGTCCCAAGAATGGCATGCCCGTACGGATGCTTCGGATACATCCGCGCGCCGTGCAACTCGAAGATCACGTCGTCCGGCGTGTCGTCCACCATCGCGATCTCTTCGAGGATGACTTTCCGCTCGAGGCGCAGGTCATCGTCGCGCAACAGCGGATGAAAGCAGAGCTGATGCAGCACGTCGGCGGCCTGCGGCAGGTGCTCGTCGAGCACGCGCGCCTGAAACGACGTGTGCTCGCGCGTGGTGTACGCGTCGAGCGAACCACCGAGCACCTCCAGCGAGAGTGCGAGCGCCTTGGCGCTGTACTTCGCCGTGCCCTTGAACACCATGTGTTCCAGCAGATGCGCGACGCCCATCTGTGCGGCGTCTTCGTGCATCGATCCGGAGCGCACCCAGGCCCCCAACGCGACTGACCGCACTCCCGGAACGAATTCCGAGAGTACGGTCAGGCCATTTGGCAGCACCGTGCGCGAGACGCCCGTCTCAGGCGACGTCGCGAGCGCGATCATCTACCGGCGACGCGGGGCACCGCGCGAACCACGATCACCGCGGTCGCCACGCTCTTCCCCACCTGACGACTCACGCGGTGCCGACGGCTCGCGCTCGACGTAGCCTTCCGGCTTCGGCAGCAGCGCCTTCATCGACAGACGCAGGCGGCCACGCTCGTCGCGATCGACGAGCTTCACCGTCACGCGCTCACCCTTCTTGAGCACGTCCTCGGTCTTGTCCACACGCTCCCACTTGATTTCGGAGACGTGCAGCAGCGCCTCGGTGCCGGGCATGATCTCGACGAACGCGCCGAAGGCCGTGATGCTCTTGACGGTGCCTTCGTACGTGTCGCCGACCACCGGCTCGGCCGTGATCGCCTTGACCATCTGCTTAGCGCGCTCCATCGCCTCGCCGCCGACGGCCGCGATGGTGACGAGACCCGAGTCGTCGACGGTCAACTCGGCACCCGTTTCGTCCTGAATGCCGCGGATCGTCTTGCCCTTCGGACCGATCAGGTCGCCGATCTTCTCGGGGCTGATCGTCAGCGTCACGATACGCGGCGCGTACTGCGACAGCTCGGCATTCGGTGCGTTGATCGCCTTCGCCATCTCGCCGAGGATGTGCAGGCGGCCTTCCTTGGCCTGCGCCAGCGCTTCGGTCATGATCTTCAGATCGAGGCCGTCGATCTTGATGTCCATCTGGATCGACGTGATGCCCTGCTCCGTTCCCGCGACCTTGAAGTCCATGTCGCCGAGGTGGTCTTCGGTGCCGAGAATGTCGGTCAGGATCGCGTACTTCTTCCCTTCCTTGATCAGGCCCATCGCCACACCGGCCACCGGTGCCTTGATCGGCACGCCGGCGTCGTACAGCGACAGCGAGCTGCCGCAGATCGAAGCCATCGAGCTGGAGCCATTCGACTCGAGGATTTCCGACACGATGCGAACCGTGTACGGGAACTCCTCGAACGGCGGCAACACGGCCTGGATGGCGCGCTCGGCGAGGTTACCGTGGCCGATTTCGCGGCGGCTGGTACCACGCATCGGCTTCGCTTCACCGGTGCTGAACGGCGGGAAGTTGTAGTGCAGCATGAACGACTTCGTCTGTTCCTGCGCTTCGTCGATCGAGTCGAGGCGCTGCACGTCGTTGCCGGTGCCGAGCGTCACGGCGACGAGCGCCTGCGTCTGGCCACGCGTGAAGAGCGACGAGCCGTGCACACGCGGGAGCAGGCCGGTCTCGATCGTGATCTGCCGCACTTCGTTCACCGCACGGCCATCGACACGCTTCTTCGTGTCGAGCACCTGCGCGCGCAGCGCGTCGTATTCCATGCCGTCGAGGATGCTGCCGGCGTCCTTCGCCATGTCCGGCGACTCCGCAGCGATCATGGCGACGACTTCACGCTTGACGAGCTCGATGGCGCGCACGCGCGTCGCCTTGTCGGCCTGATTCAGTGCCTTGGCGATCTTGTCCGTAGCCAGATCACCGACACGCGTCACCAACTCGGCGGCCGGTTCATGCTTTGCCCACGGCATGGGCTCC
>JAYWIJ010000277.1:0-27414 GCA_043788935.1 Gemmatimonadaceae bacterium
CCGACGCTGACGCGTCCAACCCTCACGCGACCGACGCTCCCGACCTTTCCGACGCAGACGCGTCCGACGTTCCCGACACAGACGCGTCCGACCTTCCCGACACAGACCCGGCCGACCTTCCCGACGCTCACGCGTCCAACCCTCACACGCCCAACGCTCACACGGCCGCCGCTCACGCTCACGCGACAGACACTGCTGACGCGCCCACCCTTCACGGTTGTGCCGTTCACTCGTGTGCCGTTCACTCGTGTCCCCTTCACTCGTGTCCCGTTCACTCGCGTCCCGTTCACTCGTGTCCCGTTCACACGGCCGCCAGGCACGATCGTCGGGCCGCGCCCCGGTCCGTTCGGTGATGCGTCCGCTTACGCAGCCGACTACGACGCGGGCATGTACGGCGCGTATGGCGCTGACCAGTATGCCTACGATCCGAGTGCGTACGCGGAGTATGGCTATGATCCCTCGGCATACTATCCGTACGCCGGATCCTATGAGGACGGCGGCTGGAGTGGCTACGCCGAGCCGGAAACGAATGATGCGTACGGATACGGTGCGGGCGGCTACGACGGCAGCGGGTACGCCGAGCCGAACGATGCGTCGGCATCCGCCTACGCCGGATATGAGGGCACCGACCCCAACGACCCCTACGGGTATGGGGCCGGATACGACGCCGGTGGATACGACACCGGCTACTACATCGATCCGAACGACCCGTACGGCCATCAGGCTGCCGGATATGACACGGCCGGCTACGAGATGAGCGGCTATGACACGAGCGGCTACGACATGAGTGGATATGACGCGAGTGGCTACGCTGACCCGAACGACCCGTATGGCTACGCGGCCGGCGATGCGGCGTACGACGATCCCTACGCTGCGGCGCAGGCGTACTACGATCCGTCGTATGACGCGTCGCAGGGCTTGGGCATGAGTGGGTACGATCCCTATGGCGACATCAGCGCCTACGGTCCCGGCGACGATCCGTCAGCACAACCGGGAGCGGGCGGCATGGACGACGGCAGTGGCAATGCGTGATCGCGTGATGCCGGCATCGGGGGATCGTTTCGTGGGGACGCGAGCCGCAGCGCGCACCAGCGGTTGCGCGTCACTCCATCGCCCGGGTTTTTCGCGGTGACGCATGCAGGGCAGCACGTCGGCGCACTGTCCGGTGCCGGCGTGCTGCGGCATCTGCTGCAATCTGCCCTGCTGACACCGACGGACGCCGTCGAACGCGGGTTCACTGCGGTTGACACATCGATGTCGCACCGCAGCGTGCTGGTTCGCGTTGGCGGCGAACCGCGCTTCTTTGCAAAGCAGGCCGACGCAGTTCGCAGTGGAGGACGCGATCTGAGCGTCGAGGCGCGGTTTCACAGACAGCTGGGAACGCACCCCGCACTGCAAGCCCTGGTGCCGCGGTGTCGCCTCTTTCTGGGCGGCGGCACGATGCTGGTGATGGACGCGCCTGATGCCGCCACACTCGAACTCACGGCACTGCTCTGCAGTGCGGACAGGGCGCTCGACACGACTGCACGGAGCGTTGCGGAGGCCAGCGCAATCGTTCACAGATACGGTCGTTGCGTGGCGGGATGTCACGCCGTGCAGACCGGTCCGCTGGGTGCAGCGCCCTGGTTGCTCGAGCCCTTCGAGCGCGCATGGCTCGACACTCCCGGTTCGCCGTCGACGCCGTGTGGGCGCCTGATGACGCGAATGATCACGCGTCCGACGAACGACCGCAGCCATCAGGCCGCGTTCGCGCGCGTGCGCGCCATGTGGACACCGACGGGACTGATTCACGGCGACCTCAGATGCGCCAACATCCTGCTCGAACGGACTGGGGATCCACCGCGGCTGTGGCTGGTGGACTGGGAACTGGCGTGTGTCGGTGATCGCGCATGGGACGTTGCGGCCGTCGTGGCCGAAATGCTTGGCATCGCAGTGCTCTGGTACCCCGTGTCCGCACCGTGGCGCACGGTGACCGAGAGCGCACAGCAGTTTCTGGCCGGCTATCGCGAGGTCTGGCAGCCGACCGATGCGGAGTGGGTGGCGCTGCTGCACCGCGTCGTTCCATTCACCTCGCTGAAACTGGTGCAGACATTACTCGAGGTCGGATCTGCAAGCGCCAATGGGTATGGATACGAAGATAATCAGGAGCTCGTCCGAGCCGAAGCGCTGCTGATGCCGTGGATCGACGAATTGCTCTCGCCGTCGACGTCGACGATGGCGGCGATGCTGGACGCACCGGTGGCGGTCAGCCCGACATGAGCGACTTACCGGCGGCACTCTCTGCGAAAACCACGGCCGATCTGCTGGCTGCGTGGCAGTGTGCGCAGCACTGGGTGCGTGAGCTGCACGCATCCGACGCCGCCGCGGCGGTGGGATGGCAGAAGGCGCTTGCACAGCACCTGTACGGTGCATGGTACGCCGGCAGCACGATCGGCCACGCGCCCACCGCACCGGACGCGGCGTGCGACACAGCACGCGAGTTGCCACTGGTCAATCGCCTGCGTGCTGCCCATGCTGCGACGTCGCGCTACTCGGGTGGCTGGACCGTACGTGCAATCGGTCGCCGCGGCGCGGCCACGCTGACGAGAGGGCGTGAGCGACTCCACCGGATGCCGCCCGACTACGTGAACTTCGCCAGGCCTGGCGTTCCCGCTGGGCTGAACGACGTCGTGGCGGTCGTCACGCGCCGCGATGAAGTCGAGGTGGAGACCGGCTGGTGGTTCACCGACGGACGCGGCGGTGCGGAGGCGCTTCGTCACATGGTACGCGTGTACTGGAACTGCCCCGCTGCCCTGGCGCCGGACCTCGTCGGAGCCATCACGCGCGTCACCGAGACGAGCGCGGTCCCGTATTCGCTGAAGTGCCCACGCCTGGCGGAGGGCTTCGAACGCGTCGATCCATTCGTGCTCTATCTTGGCCGGGACGACTGGAGTGCGCTCCGGCACTCGCTTCGGGATGTGCATGCCCGATACGGCAGCGCGCTGCGCGTCGACATACCACGTCTGGCCCTTTCGCTCGGACGCGGCGCCGCTCTGGCTGAAGATCCATCGAATGGCCTCAGCTTTGGTGAAAGTCGGGCCGGCGCCGTGGCGGCGGGAGCCCTGCTCGCGCTGACGACGGGAATCGTAGACGATGCGTCAGTGCTCGACATCCTCCTCCGACAGTTGCGCGCGCACGGTATCGATCCAACGAGGCCGCACCTCCGTGTCGGGACGCCCGACAGACTCGTCCCGCCGTGGTAGGCACACCGCGTGCTGCCTCTCTTGCCGACGAAGCCGTGCAGATCGGGCATCGGCTCGCCGCATCAGCACTGCGGCAGAACGGTCTCGCCACCTGGCTCACCGATGAGTATGCGTGCGACGGCGCGACCTGGTGTCGTGCCACGGGCACGCTCGATGGGAACGTCGGGATGGGAACAGCAGGCGTCGGGCTGTTCCTAGCGCAGCTCGCCGTGCACACACAGCACACGCGCATCACCGAAGCGGCGCTTGACGCGATCCGGCATGGCCTCGCTCGCGTCGATGCGATGCTCGCCGCTTCGAGATACGGATGGTTTGATGGTGCGCTTGGTGTGACCGACGCAGCGACGCTCATTGCCGACCTGCTCGACCGTGACGACGTGCGCCTCATCGCGGCTGATCGCCGGATGCAGACGCTCACGGCGATGCAACAGGCACAGTTCCCGCAGGACACCGGGCTGCTTCACGGCACTGCCGGTATCCTGACCGGCCTGATCGCGGCGTCACGGCATCTGCGCAGTACGGCCGGTCAGGATGCGGCCACGGTACTGCTCACGCGAGTAGCGTCCGTCGTGTCATCAGACGCAGCGCGCGGCGATGTCACACCCGCGCGTCCCGCGACCGGGTTGGCACAGGGAAACTCTGGGATCGCGCTGCCACTCTTTGCGCTCGCGCCGGAATCGGGCCTGCCACCGGAAGTACTGACGTCCTCGATCAACGCGGCTGTGACGGCCCTCGACGCCGAGCGCCAGTGCATGCAACCCGGGTACGGGTGGTGGTGTGACTCGCCGCACGCGTGGTACCCGTGGGATTCCGAAGCTCGCCTCGGATCGAACGGCGGCTGGTGCGCTGGGGCTGCAGGCATCGGCATCACTCGCCTGATCGCGTATCGCCGGGTCGGCGAAGCGCGATTTCTTGCTGAGGGCGCGGCCGCGATCCAGGTGGTGCGGGACGCACTGGTCGAGGAATCCGCTGACAGCGACGCCTCGTTGTGCCATGGGTGGGCCGGTATGATCGAGTCGCTGTCGTTCGCCTCGTCGATGCTCAGAGAGCCCGCGCTGCTCGATGTCGCGCGCACCGTCGCGACGGAACGTCTGGCCGCCAACCGCGTCGGCCAAGGATACGGCAGTGGGCTCTGGCCTGGCGCGCAGAATCCGTCACTGCTGTTCGGATTGGCCGGCGTCGGACTGACGTTACTCCGGCTGTACGACCCGACATGTGCAGTCACCCCTGCACTGCCACGCTGCCTCTACGATCAGCAGAGCGGTGCGAACGCGACGCGACTGACCTGAGTCCGTGCGCTCACTGCACCGCCAGCGGCGGAATGTGCAGCGTGCTGGCCAGCGTGAGCATCCCTTCGTGCAGGTATGCGACCCCGACGCGCCGCATCGTCGGGATGCCGCCGGGCTCGAATGGTGCTTCGTAGACCGTGAGCGGATGCGTCGGACCGTAGATCGATGCGAGGCGTGCCACGAGCTGTGGCAACAGCGACATGTCGTACTGCGTGGCTTCGTAGGTGTAATTCCCGATCGATCCGGCCTGCCAGATGACGAGATGGCTGCGGATGTCCACGACTCGACCGCCGAGCAGAAAGTCGGTGGCTTCGTAGGCCTGACAGCCGTCACCGGGATCGATGCCAAGATCGGCAAAAAGGCAGTCTTCAGCGGAGACTGCCGGCAGCATGCGTGCCGGATATCCTGCCTTGCGCGTGCGCCGTACCGACTCGTGAGTCGGATACGTGAAGACACCGGGATGCCCGTAGAATGCCGCCACGGTACGACGTCCGCTGAACACTGACTGTGTGATCGTCTGCACCATGGCCTCATACGTCTTGCCACGATCCATGCCGTCGACGTAGAGGCCCGTCAGCGTCTCCGCTGCCGGGTTGATCACGCGCAAGACCTCCTCCTGCATCGGCTCTCCGATGACGTGGAAGAGCGACTCGGCCGACGCCATCAGCGCCACCGATTCGATCGTGAGCTGTCCGATGGTCCGGATGCCGGTACCGACCACGGTGAGTGAGCCCCCAGACGGCGGCTCGGCCAGTCCAGCGCTGCGCGCCAGTGCCCGTGCAGCGTCGGTCAGTGCAACGAGGTCAGCCGAATAGTTGCGCATGGTCGTCACGAGGTCACGAGTGTCGTCCGCCAGGGCGGCGTGGCAGGATGGCGCCGATGACGCCGCGTGTCGTGGACTTCGACGGGCCCATCACCCAGCCGCGCGGACCATGCGTGCTCAGATCCACCGACAGGCGTCGGAGTGCACTGGAATCGCACATGCAGGTGATCGGCGGCCACGGCATTGCCGGCACAACTAATGGGAAACAGGAAATTGCCCCAGTGCGTGGTCACACCGGGCTCCGTGGACAACGCGTCCGTGCCGGGCATCTCTGCAGAGAACCAGATGACGAGGCCATTGGCCGGCCCATCGAGCACGAAGTCGACTTCACCCACGAACGGCATCCGTGCGCGTCGCGGCGACATCGTTGCCGGCTCGCTGGTCCACAAACGCTGTGCCTCGCCGCGGACATCGGCTGGCGACGCGCCGTTCGGAAGCCAGACGACCTCATTGAGGTTGTATGGTGCCAGCATCGAAAGGTCGACGCCGAAGGTGGGTGCGTGGAACGCCGCGGCTTCCTCACCAGCAGCGTTGTACACCGGCGCGAGCCACACCGTGGTGGCACCGGGAATCATAGTACCACCAGGCTTCAGCCAGCGATCACGCGCCGTCAATACGGGGGCGAGCATATTTTCGTCGACGGCATACACCCCCAGCCATTCGGACACGATCACATCCACGGCTTCGGCCGCCCACAGCGTATCGGCATCGCCCTCGATCACATGCACGCGGTCGGCAACACCGTTCGCGGCAATCAGCATCCGCGCCAGATGTGCAGCGCCAGCCGCCCGCTCGATGGCGTAGACCCGGGCTGCGCCAGCTTGCGCCGCAAACAGGCTCAGAATTCCGGTGCCTGCACCAACGTCGAGGACGACGTCGCCAGGCTTCACGACTGCGCTGATACTGCGATGGAACGCCCCGGTTCGCACCGAATCCGCAATCATCCGGCGGTGCGTTTCAATGCTGTCGTAGGAATTCACGTTGCCGCCTGAGCCGCGGGAGACCGGAATGCCGTGGAGAGGACCGTCAATCATCGCCAAGGCGCGAAGCACACGAAATCAGATGCGCGTCAGTCGTGCAGTGATCGGTTCTTGCACCGGCGCACGTTCGGTGAGCACCGGAACGTTGTGCGTGATGATCAGATCGCCGGTCTTGATCTCACCGCTCGACCCCGTGTCGACGTGCGCCTGCAGCGAGTAGTGCCGACCGTCCCGTACCATCCCCTCAGGCACCTCCATTTCGAGCAGTATTTCAGGCGCCGCACGCAAGAGGGGAATGACTTTGGCAGCAACCGACTCATGCAGCGCATCGGCCATCGTGGTATCGACGATCGAGACACGCACACTGCTTCCAGCATCCGCCGGAGCCGGATCAGGTACCAGCAGGCGAATCTGCAGACGCATGGTGCAACCGAGTGGATGCCGTGACCCGAGAGCGGGGAGTCATTCCCTGCTACGTTATGCCTGCGAATACTTTCTGGTCAAGACGAGCACCGATACCGTCGCCGGCGTGTCGCCATGCGCAGACGATCGCGCGGCGAACTCGGCCGCGTGACCATCCTCAGGCAGGCGATGTGCCTTGGCTCGTCACCAGCAACCCCAGCCGAGACAGGGATGGTTCACACTGGCTGCTGACGACGACTGCGTGAAGGCGACGTGCTCCGATCCCCGACATCTGCTACGCTGCCACCACCGCCTCATAGATCTTCTTCGCCACGTCCGCATCATCGAGATACCCACTGATCCCATGCTGATTGTCGGTATGGTTCTTCACCTTCTCGTGATTGCTGATCGTACCACCGGTGTTGAAGTGCTTCTTCGACAGCGGATACAGCGACACCACGTCGTCCGGATCCATCGCGTTGTACCACTTCCCCACCGGCTTGGGAAACGTGTGCGGACGCAAGCTGCTCTTGATGGCGTTCACGGCCAGCGGAGATCCAAGCGTCACGAAGAGCGGCACATGCACATCGGCAAACGGGCCGGAGCGCGACATGAGTACATTGTACGCCACCACCGTGCCCAGCGAGTGCGACACGACCACGGCCTCGATACCGGGGCGCACGGCACTCCGCACACCGTTGTCGATCGTGGTGCGGATCGCGTTGTCGGTGAGGTATTTCGCGACGTCGGCGGTCACGAGTGACACGAGCGCCGTCGAAACGGGGCTGATGCGGTCCAGCGCCGATAAAATGCCCTGCACCCAGCCCCAGTTCGCAGGCCCCTTCTCGATCACCGCGGGATTCAGTTCCTCGAGAATGTCCTTCTCCGCCACGCCTTGGTGCGCCGCTATCTCGGCGATCATCTCCCGCATCAGCGCCTGCTCCACCGATGCTGGCGCGGGTCCCTTCACGATCACTTGCGCGGCCTGCTCGGGCGTGAGCCCCTTGGTCATCTGCGCGAGCGTGTCGCCGTAATACGGAAAGCGGATGTGATCATCAGGCAGTGGATTGGTCAGGCCATTCGCCTTGAGACCCTTCTCCCACGCCGCGATCCACTCCTTCTTCAGATTCGCCGCATCCTTCTCCTGCTGCGCGCGTCCGTGCACGAAAATGAGTTGACGCATCAGTCTATCTGTCCGCTCTGAAGGGAATCCCGCAGGATGCCGGCACCAGCCGGCGTGATGTGCGTCCACAATGCTGGACGCAGGTGTGCACGGAGTTCGCCGAGTCGTCCCGGCAACATCACGTCGAACGCCGACAGCAGGCTCCAGCCCTGCGCGAGCATCGGCACGCAGGGAAAGAGACCGGGCCCAGGCACCGCCGGCGCATCCGCCAGCGTGTCGGCGAGCATCGCGAGATCGAAGATGCGTACGCCAAGCTCCTTCACCGTCTGCTCGTGCAGCTTGGTGATCTCGGCGCGCATACGACGGTCGTGCAGCGCCCACGCCGCGTACACACTGAGCGCCGGATCCAACCCGTTCGTACGCGCGAGCCCCTCGAGCAGCGCGCTGCCCTGCCCCTGCGTGTCGAGGCGAAGGGCGCCGAGTGAGCTGGCTGCCGCAATGATGTCCCGCAGGCGCGTGTGCTCGCCGCGCCGCGCGAGCCAGGCCTGACCACGCGCCGTGTTCAGTGACGGCTCAAAGGTGACATCGCGCAGCCGGCCATCGTCGATGGTCAGCGCGGTGATGTGATCCTGCAGCGCGGGTACCACCACCGCTGATCCATCAGCGAGCTGCACGAACACATTCGTCGCCACGTGGCCGAACTCGAGGGCGACCTGCACCACATCGCCCAGATGCCCGATCGACACGGCCGCGTGCGGCGCGTACGTCTCGGCAAGCGCGGCACCACGCACCTTGATTCCACACTGTGTCTCGAAATGATCAGGGCCGAACGAGACACCGGTGCGTGCGAGCGTGTGGTCGAGCACGGAGTCGCGCACCGCAGCACCGCGTGTCGCGCTGCGCCGCTTCTGACTCTGTCCCGTACCCTCCGGCTCGAGGGCGGTGTGCAGCTGCGCGCTCGCGTCGCCGAGCAGGTCGGAGGGACGGGCGACCCCACGCACCACCGACGGCGGCGGAAGATCGTCCTCGCCGAGATCGAAGTCCGACGCCGGTGCTGCCGGATCAGGCGCGCCCGGTCGACGGCGGCCCGCCCGCGTTCCTCTGGTCAGCGGCTTGGCCACCGGCGGCGCGACGGCCGGCGCGGGCGACACTGGTGCGGGCGGCGCGTCAGGCACCATCGAGATCCATGCGTCGGGCCTCGATTCCACACGGGCATCAGGCGTCTGTGTGATGCCGCCGGGCATGGACAACGTGGACAGGAACGACGGCACCGCGACGCACAGGTGATCCTTGAGCGGCCACGGACGGATCACGGCGCTGCCGTCCTGCTGCGTGTCGAGCAGATTCGGCACGCGACCATGTAACGCGTCCATCAGCACCGTCGTGTATGCGGCGCGATACCCAGCGGCAGAGTCATTCACCGACTTCACTTCGAGCGCCGGATCGCCGACGTGTGTCGCGAAGAACTGGTCGACCGGCTTTTCCTGACCCTGCCGACGGTTGTTCGGGAAGATCTCTCCGCCGCTCACACTCTGCGCCTGGATCGTATCGGCGGCGGTGCGGCACGCATCGGAGATGAACACGACATGCCCGATGCCCGCATACCGTGCCAGCTCGTGACTGCCACGCAGGTTCACCGCAGCGGCGGGATCGTCAGGTGCCTTCGACAGCAGCCACTGTTCGTACAACCCGGTATTGATGCCGTGGCCGGAGAAGTACACGATGAGCTGCTCGACGTAGCCGAGCTTGGCGATCTTGTCGACCGCGTCGAAGAGACGATCACGCGACACGGTCGATTTCGCGTCGGTGATCAGCTTCACCCGCGCCGCCGGAATCTTCTGGTGACCACGCGCCCAGTCGTGCATCGCCTGTGCGCCATCGAGCGCGGCCTGCAGCTCGGGCAGGCCACCTGTCTTCTTCACGCCGATGGCGATCAGTGCTCTTTGCATGCGGATGTGCCGGGTTGAAGCGTCAGGGCAACTGCAAACGTGCGCCCAGCGGAATCGGTGTGACGCCCTGCTCGCGCGCCGTCTTCAGGTCCAGCATGACGAGAAAACGGGCGCGTTCCTCGACGGTGAAGTACTCGCGGCCTTCATAGATCGCATCGGCGAAACTGGAGCGTCGCGTCAGCCCCACCGATTCGAGTGGAATGAGCCGGTTGCCCTTGATCGCCGCAACGATGAGATCGAGTGCCTCGGCATCGAGCGACCACGGCACGTCCGGACGCTGACTGGCAGCCGATCCGTCCCCGAGGGCACCGTCCACCGGGCGGTCCGACGCACCGGCGAGCTTCTCCAGCGCGCGAAGGAATGACTCGCGCGCGCGATCGGTGCGCCAGTAGCCGGGGAACGCATGATCGTTGAGCAGGAAGATCACCGGATGGATCTCCACCGCTTCGAGGCACCCTGCGAACATCAGCGCCAGATCGATGCACGTGCCGTAGCCGCCCGACACGATCTCGCTCGGCGTGCGAATCCGCTGCGACGCGACGGCATACGTCGGCGGCGGATTGATGTACGAGGCGGGCACGCGATACACCACCGAATACCAGAGCGCCTGCACCTGCGCATCCACGTGCGCGGCAGGGTCGGCGAGCGACGGATCGAGCGACTGGTAGCCGTCGAACCCCGCGGTGGGATCATCACGCAGCGTCGTGACGAACTGCTCGGCGTTCCGGATCACCGAAGCCACCGCACGATCGCGCGGGAACACGTACGATGGCAAAAAGCACCGGTCGGTGTCGGTGTCGGCCCATTGATCCACCGGCGCGAGCGTGACGGGGAACGTCTGGCTGAAGATCTCGTGCGGTCCCCATGTGACGCGCACGTACAGACTCGTTCGCAGCAACTCGTCGAGCGTGCGTGCGAGGTTCGACGTGAGTGCGATGCGGATGTCGCGCGTGAGGTCGCGCACCGGGCCATCGAGCGAGACGCTCTGGCGATACGGATAGGTGCCGTCGTTCGAGTGCAATTCGACGAACACCTCGAGGCCGTGAATCGGCGCGCTGCAGAGATTCCGGATGATGAAGCGGCGGAACAGGTCGCGATTGTTGTGCAGCAGCCCGTAGCTGAACTGTGCCTCGGGCTCGACGGTGAACGCGATGAGCTCCTGTGCCTGATGCGCCGTCGTGTTGGACGGCAGCAGGGCCGGGACTTCAACTGGCGCGGGCGCCGCTGGCTGCACGCCGGCGAGACTGATCTGTGCGTTCACACCGCCGCGCCAGAGCACGATGCCGGTGCCGCGCAACGGTTTCGGCTGCGCCAGCAACGCATCCCATCCGGCAGTGAAGCCCGCGTCGACGCGGCTCGTCTCGCCAAGGCGCTCGTAGAAACTGCCGAGGAAGATTTCGGCAAGCGCGTCGTCCATGCCGTCCTGGAAACCGATCGCGGACGTCGCACCCGCAGCCACGAGCAGCGGTGCCACGCGTGCGGCGGAGTTCCAGATGTTGCAGAACACCACGCTCGGCTTGTGCGCACCCGAACAGACGGCGCGTGCCAGCTCGGCGGCCGGCACCGGATGCACGCCGCCCTGCGCCGCGAGCACGTATCCGTCGACGATTTCGCTGGCGCGCGGATCCTTCACGAGCTCCAGCCCCTGATGGGTATCGAAACCCGCCAGATGGATGATGCCCGGCTTCAGGTCCTGAATGCGCGCACTGAGCTTCTCGAGCGTGGGGGAAATGAGGCGCTCGAAGGTTTTCGCCTTCGTGTACCGTTCGACGAGTCGGCGTTCACTCTCGAAATCCCAGTCCTGCAGCCGCTTGCCCGGCGCGCTCTCCACGAACAGCACGGTATCGAGACGCGGTGGTCCGGCAGCACTCGCACGTGTCAGCCACCGTGTGACGACGACGGCGTCGGTGCGCAGGTCGCGTGTGCCTGCCGAGATGAGAAATTCCCAAGGCAGGATACGCGCTTCCCATCCGAGCTGTTCCGTGAGGTATGGAATGCTGACGCACACGGTTCCGGCTTCGGCCAGCCAGCGGCGCTGCGGTTCCTTGATGCCGATCTCGCTCAGGAATGCACGCGCCCGTTCATCCTGCTCCGCCGCGCGCGTCTTCGAGCGAATCCAGCGGGTGCGGTTTCGAATGACGTGGTTCCACTCGATCGCGTGCTGCTGCAGCGTTTCCAGCGCCTTCGAGCCCACTGCTGGCCATGGCAGCGTGATCGGGCCGCTCGGCGTGACCAACTGCACGGTCGTGACGACCGGAGTGACCGGAGTGCTCGCAGACGCCTTGGCGCGCGCACGCGTCGTCGGCGTCCTGGCGGGGGACTTGGCGGTCTTGGCCTTCGGGGAACGACGCAGCGTCATCGCGAGCCCACGTGCGCGAGGAGAAAGCAGAAGGCCGAAGAAGCTGACGAATCCGGCCCAAAGTGTGGCAGAGCACGCACGTATGCAACAACGCGCGCGCTGGGCCGTATTTCTCGTCAGCGTTCCGGCGAAGCGACCGTGGCAACACGAGGAGCGGACTCTGCTCTGGGTTTTGCGGCGCTGCATCGGCGATCATCGCACGGAGATGGGATGTCACCGGCGTGCCCGGCACGCGACGCTCACCGCAGTTTCCACTCACGCAGGTCAGCGTACGATGCAGATGTCGTCGCTGTCACGATTACACCCGGAGCCTCACACATGCTGCTGTCTCGCCACCTGCGCCACGCCCTGCTGGCCTGCGCCGTCGTCGTCGCTCCCGCGCTGCTGAGCGCACAACAGGCCGTCGGTGCACCGGTCTCGCCACCCGCGCGTACCGCCGACGTGGAAAGCATCGATGCGATCATGCGCGCGATTTACGACGTCATCTCCGGTCCGGCGGGCCAGAAGCGCGACTGGGACCGGTTCCGCTCGCTGATGGCGCCGGGCGCTCGATTGATTCCGACGGGCAAGCGTCCCGACGGCGTGGGCAGCCTGCGCGTGTGGACGGCAGAGGAGTACATCGCCACGGCGGGCCCCGGGCTCGAGCGCGGCGGATTCTTCGAACGCGAAATCGGACGGAAGCTGGAGCGCTACGGCAATGTGGTGCACCTGATGAGCGCGTACGATTCGAAGCGCGCGCTCAGCGATGCGGCACCATTCGCTCGCGGCGTCAACTCGTTCCAGCTCTTCTTCGACGGGACGCGCTGGTGGGTGGTGACGATCTACTGGGAAGCGGAGACGCCGGGCAATCCGATCCCCGCCGCGCTGCTGTCGGGCAAGTGATCGACGAGCCGCACACGACCGACACGGTCGAGCCCATTCCGTCAGCCGCGCTGATCGGCGAGCCGTCTGCCGAAATCGTCGCGCTGGAATCGGCGTTGCGACAGGCGCAGCTGCACGCCGACGTCGTTGCGCTGGAGCGCCTGCTGTCCGATGACCTGCTCTTCACCGGACCCGATGGTCAGCTCGCGACCAAGGCGCAGGACCTTGACGCACATGCGTCGGGCCTGGTGCGGTTCCGTCGCCACCACGTGGAGGAGCTGCGCGTGCGCCTCGTGAACGACGACGTGGCCATCTGCGCACTGTGCATGCAGCTCACGGTCGAAGTGGCGAGCCATGTCGTGCACGGGCGCTTCCGCTACACCCGGGTCTGGGCACGAGAATCGGATGCGACTTGGCGTGTGGTGGGTGGGCACGTTGCCGCAGTGCCTGACTCGGCGAACGACGCCGCCTGACCAACGAGGCACCCTGCGCGCTGCGAGCTGCAGGCCGAGCGAACGTCTCGTCATTCGCATCGGCCTGCCCTGCCCACATGCTCAGCTGCGTCGTGCCGCTTCGATCGCCGCCACGTCGATCTTCTGCATCGTCATCATCGCCGCAAAGACGCGCTGCCGGACACCGGGATCAGGATCGGCCATGCCCTGCGTCAGTGCGATGGGCGTGATCTGCCACGATACGCCCCAGCGATCCTTGCACCAGCCACAGTCACTGACTTCCCCACCGTCGCCGGTGATCGCGTTCCAGTAACGGTCGGTCTCGTCCTGCGTCGTCGTCGCCACGACGAACGAAAACGCGTTCGTGTGCGGAAAGATGGGGCCGCCGTTCAGGCCTATGCACGGGATACCGAGCACGGTGAAGTTCACCACCAGTGCGTCGCCAGCCTTGCCGCCGGGGAAGTCACCGGGCGCACGCGTCATGCCGCCTACTTTGCTGTCCGGAAACGTCTGCGCATAGAAGGTGGCGGCGGCTTCAGCGTCGCCATTGTACCAGAGACAGAGCGTGACGGCGGGGGCGGTGTCGGACATGAACGGAGACCTCGGCGGCGATAAGGAAGAAAAACGCGGCAAAAAAGGGCGCAGCAATGGTTCGACGCGGTGAGGGGCGGAAACTCATCGGTGCACGACGTGCATCCACGCGGTCGAGGTCGGCGCACGTGATTCTACCGTTTTTGCGAGAGATCCGGCAATCAGGTGCGGCGCCACGCGCATGCCGCATCGCCATGCGCTCAGGTTCATGCACTGGCCTTTGACGGGCACCCGCCCAACACGCGCGCCGGCAAGCGTTCTCCGCCGGAGCAATATCTCATGAGTAGTCTTGACAGCACGAACGACGCGCTGGAACCGTCGCATCCTGAATGGTGCCGCGTCACGCTCTCCGGTATCGGTGGTGCGGTGATCACGACCGATGTGAACGGCCGCGTCACCTTCCTCAACTCGGTCGCGGAAGACCTGACGGGGTGGACGGGCGCCGCGGCGACCGGGGAACTGCCGCTTGCGCCAATTGATGCGATCCCCGACGCCCCCGTACGTTCAGCGCCTGATCCGGCCCTGCCATCGGGACTCCGCATACTGGTCGTCGAAGACAACGTGGACACGGCCGAAAGTCTCGGCAAGCTGCTGACCGCGATCGGGCACGACGTGCGGACGCGATATACAGGGCGGGCGGGGCAGCATCTCCAATGCGCACGCGCGCTGGGGTGCACACCTGAGTACAATTCGCTTTAGACTGCTCTAATGATGTCGCTGGCATATCGTTGACATATCAGCCGTCATCGGGCACTCGCCCTACGCGCGCTGGCATGCAAAACAAGCTGGAGTACGGCAATGCGCAGTACTCGATGCACGACGGATGGTTTCGAATCATCTGCGCAGGAGTGGTGTCGCGTGATGTTGTCACAGTTGGGCGACGGCGTGATCACGACCGACACCACCGGACGCGTCACCTTCCTGAATCCGGCAGCCGAAGCGCTCACGGGTTGGAGTGACGGCCAGGCACGGACCGAGATGCTGGACACGGTATTCAACGTCGTGGATTCGGTGTCGCGGCTACGGGTCACGAGTCCGCCGGCGGGGCCACTGCGGAATGGCGCGATCGTCAGTGACAGCAACCACTCGATACTGATCGGGCGCGACGGCATCGAGCACGCCGTCCACGATAGCGCAACCTCCGTGATGGACGACGCAGGACAGGCCTGCGGCGTGGTCCTGATCTTCCGCGACATCACTGAGCCGTGCGTGATGGAGCGGCAAATCGTGGCACAGGCTGCGTCGCTGGCAGAGATGCATCGCCGGAAGCATGCATTCCTTGCCGTGCTCTGCCACGAGATGCGCGCCCCGATCGCCCCGATCGCCAACGCGGCGCATCTGCTGGCGCTGACGGAAGGACCGATCGTGAGAGATGCCTGCGCGATCATCGAGCGACAGCTTGCACGACTGACGCAACTGGTCGATGACCTGATGGACGTGACGCACGTGAACAGCGGGCGTATCGTGCTGCGTGTCGAGACGACGGACGTGCGGCTGGTCGTGGATCGCGCCGTCACGTCAGTGCGGGCGATCATGGAGAAAAAGGCCCACACGATGCACGTCGTCGTCCCGGATTTCCCGGTACTGCTGAAGGCCGACCCGGTCCGTCTGGAGCAGGTGCTGGTGAACCTGCTGAGCAATGCCGCACACGACACACCGTTCGGTGGTGCGGTGACACTGACTCTGACGCAGGAGGAGCACGAATGTGTATTCCGCGTTCGAGACACCGGCGTGGGGATCGCCCCGGTGTTGCTGGGTCGCACCTTCGACCTGTTCACGCAGGCCGAGCGATGGTTTGACAACTCCGATGGCCGCCTGAGTACGGGGCTCGCGATGGTGCACGGGCTGGTGACGCTGCATGGTGGACGCGTCGACGTGCAGAGTACCCTCGGTGTCGGCAGCGAATTCAGCGTGCACATTCCGTCCGACGTGTCGGTGCTCTCTCCGCCACGCGAGCCGCTCGTGCAGCTCACGTCGCCGCCGGCGTCCGTACATCACCGGACGGACGGTACAGAGCACATTCGTTAGCGCGACGACAGGACGCTCTTGGTGCGGATGTCGTTGTATATGGCTGTTACCTTACCGGCATGCCTGCCATCGATCAGCTGGCCACGCCATCGGCCGTGGCCGACCTGTCCGTCACGTCCGATGCCACGTCGCGACGTCGCATCCTCACGGTGCTGTTCACCGGCGTCTTCATGGCCGCACTGGACGCGGCGATCATCGCGCCAGCCATCCCTGCCCTGCGGCTCGCCTTTGGTGTGGACAACCGGCAGATCGGGCTGATCACGATCGTGTTCAGTCTGTGTTCTCTGAGTGCGACGGCGCTGATGGCGAATCTCAGTGACCGCTTCGGACGCCGCGCGATCTATCTGCTGGACATTGCGCTGTTCGCCGCGGGATCGCTGGTGATCGCGCGCTCCGGCACATTCGCAATGGTGCTGGTGGGTCGGGCAATTCAGGGACTGGGCGCGGGTGGCATCACACCGACGGCGAGTGCGGTGGTGGGTGACATGTTCCCGGCAGAACAGCGCGGGAGGATTCTCGGACTGATTGGCGCGACATTCGGCATGGCATTTCTGGTGGGGCCGGTGGTGGCATCGGTGCTGCTGGTGTTCGCGAGCTGGCAGTGGATCTTCCTGATCAATCTGCCCGTGGCGGCGATCGTGTTCGTGATGAGTGCGCGCGCGCTCCCCACGCGCACCGACACCGACCGACTGCCGACCTTCGACTACGCCGGCATGCTCGTGCTGGTGCTGCTGCTCACGAGCCTGATGCTCGGCATCAATCGCGCACTGGACCTCGCGACCGACCGGACGCTCTGGCCGATGTTGCTGGGTGTCGCGGCCGTCGGGCTGCCGCTGCTGATCTGGATCGAACGCCGTGCGGCCCAGCCGATCGTGCCGATGACGCTCTTTCATTCGACGACGCTCCGGACCACGTGGGCGCTGTGTGTGGGTGCGGGATTCGGCATGGGCAGCGTGATCTTCATTTCATCAGTGGCCGTGGCGGCGTTCGACACGCCGTCGCAGCAGGCCGGGCTTCTCCTGCTGCCGCTGGTGCTCTGCTCGGCCGTCGCATCGGCGGGCTTCGGGCGGTTCCTCAACACGCTCGGGCCACGTGTGGTGATGCTCGCGGGCTTCGCGACGCTTGCCATCGGATCAGGGCTGATCGGCATCGGCGCGGCGAATTTCGTGGTGTTCATGATCGCGTCGCTCTTCATCGGCACGGGTGTGGGCATCGTGGTGGGCGGCACGCTACGGACGGTGGTGCTGGACGCGGTGAGCGCGTCGCAGCGCAGTGCCGCGCAGGCGCTGGTGAACATCATGATCGCGGTCGGCAACCTGCTGGTGGTGGCGGTACTCAGTGCAGTGGCCGACAACGCCGGCGGTGGGTTGCACGGGTTGAGTGTGGCCTATCTGGCGTCCGCCGGCGTGATGCTCATGATGCTCGTGCTCAGCTGGCGATTGCGACCGGCTGCCGCCTGATCGAAACGATCGATTTCGGATCGATTGCAGCACGTCGGGCGTTGAGTCAGGATGCGTGACATCGAGCTCGTCTGGTTCAAGCGCGACCTGCGGATCCGCGATCATGCGGCGCTGACCGCCGCCGCAGCGTGTGGGCCGGTGCTGTGCGTGTACGTGTACGAGCCGCTGCTGCTGCATGCGCCGGATCACGACGCAATGCATCTCGGCTTCGTGAACGAGTGCCTCGACGATCTGGAGCACTCGCTGGCCGAACGCGGCGTGTCGCTGCACCGGCGCACCGGTGACGTGCCGGCGGTGTTCGTGGCGCTGCAGCACGAGCTGGCGGCACTGCCGGAGCCGTCGCGAATCACGCGCGTCTGGGCGCACGAGGAGACCACCGGCTGGGATGCGTATCAGCGGGACCGCGCGATGCGCCGGTGGTGCAAGTCAGCAGGCATCCCGTTCCAGGAATTGCCGCAGACCGGTGTGGTGCGCCGGCTGCCGTCGCGGGACGGATGGTCGGAGTTGTGGGAGGCACGCATGGCAGCGGCGCCGCTGCCTGCACCACGCGCGATGAGCGGCGTGACGTTGCCCGATCGCGGCGTGGCGACGCTGCCGTCATCACTGCCCGGCCCGCAGTTCGTGCGCACGATGGTGCAGCACGGCGGCGAGTCGGCGGCGCGCGACACGCTGCGCAGTTTTCTGCGTGAGCGCGGTGTGGATTACCGGCGTGCGATGTCGAGCCCCGTCACGGCGCCCGATGCGTGCAGCCGGTTGAGTGCGTGGCTGAGCACCGGCGCGATCAGCGTGCGCACCTGCGAACATGCGGCGCGCGCACGACTGCAGCAGTTGCGGCAAGCCAGTGACACCGAGGACGTGGCTGACATGCGGTGGCGCGGCAGCATCGCCAGCTTCCGGTCGCGGCTGCGCTGGCACTGTCACTTCATGCAGAAGCTGGAGGACCGGCCGGGTCTCGAATTCGACACCATGTGCGATGCCTACATCGGGCTGCGTGACGAGCAGACGCCCGACCGGGAGAAACTCGATGCGTGGCATGAGGGCCGCACCGGCTATCCGCTGATCGACGCCTGCATGCGCTCCGTACGCGCCACTGGCTGGCTGCCCTTCCGCATGCGTGCGATGGTGATGTCGTTCGCGAGTTATCACCTCTGGATTCACTGGCGGCACAGCGGGGTGCTGTTGTCGCGGCACTTCCTCGACTTCGAAGCCGGCATTCACTACAGCCAGAGTCAGATGCAGAGCGGCGTGACCGGCATCAACGCCATTCGCATCTACAATCCGGTGAAGCAGGCGCTGGAGCACGATCCCGAGGGTGTCTTCATCCGGCAATGGGTGCCGGAGCTGGCGTCGCTGCCGGTGGGTGCGCTGGCGGAGCCGCACCTGATGCCGCCGATGCTGCAGCAGATGTACGGGGTGGAGATCGGGGTCACGTACCCGATGCCGATCGTGGATAACGTGACAGCCATGCGAGAGGCGCGGGATCGCGTGTGGGCGGTGCGGCGCGCGCCTGGCACGCGTGAGGCGGCGAAGCGTGTCTATGACCAGCTCGCGAGCCGCAAGGAGCCGTTCAGCCGACGCGATACGCGCTGACGCGAGTGGCTGGCAGCGATACCGGGCTGCACATTGATGCACGACGCGCATCATGTGCTCTGGTCCCTCACCTCGCGAGTCCGCCATGCGACGCTCACTTTCGCCCCTGCTGTGGCCCGCGCTGCTGCTCCCCGCCGCCTGCGCACGCGACGCGGCGCGACCCGCTGCAGACTCCACCGCCACGACGACGGCTGTGTCGTTCGTGGCACCGACGGTGACGCTCGTCACGGTCGACACGGTGCGCGTCACCAGCCCGGTGGGCAGCGATTGCAACCGGCCATCGTGGTGGGTGGGCGACACGCTGTTCCAGATGGTCTCCAACCAGCATCCGTGGCGCAGCAAGGGCGGGCGCGACGCGGTGAGTGCGCAGCCGTTCGAGCCGATGCGATTCACCGACGACGATCCGCAATTCCGCTGGGAGCCGTCGAAGAAGTGGTACGTGCACGACATCAATAGCGCTGACGGGCCGACAGCGACGAAGATGCGCTGGATGGAATCGGTGTATCGCGAGCCGCGCACCGGTACGCTGTACGGCCTGTATCATCTCGAAGAAGGGCCGTACGTGAAATGCCCTGCCCCGAACGAACGACCATATCTCTCTGTGCCGCACATCGGCCTGGGGCGCTCGGCAGACAACGGGCGCACGTGGGAGAACCTCGGCATCATCATCAGTGATGGCAGCTTCGAGATCAGCTGCGATTCGCCGGTGCGATTCTTCGCGGGCGGTGTCGGTGATCCGAGCATGGCCGTCGGCCCGGACAGCACGTACGCCTATATCGCATTCACCGACTACACCGGCGACGATCCCACCACGCAGGGCATCCAGCTGGCGCGCATCGCGCTGACTGATCTTTCTGCTCCGTTGTCCGCAGATGGCACCAGCAAGGCGCGTCGGTGGCACGACGGCGCGTGGAATGCGCCGGGCCTGCAGGGTACACCGGGGCCACGCGTCGGGCAGACGTGGAAGCCTGTGACGCTCGGTCAGGCCACGCCGCTGCTGGCGCCGCCACGCTCGTGGTTGCGCGAGGATGGCGGTGGGTACTGGGGACCGTCGCTGTCGTGGAACACGCACGTCGGCGCGTTCATGCTGCTGCTGAACAAGGTGTCGGGTGCCAAGGCATTCGACGCAGATGGAAACTATCTCACATTCGTGCCGGACACGAGGGCGCCCGCACCCGTGCCCGCGACGCCCATTCGCCTCGACGCGCTGCCGAATGGCCCCAGGTCGGCGTGGTACGTGCAGGCCCTTGGCGATCCATCCATGCGCGGCACCAGCAACTGGACCGGGCAGGATTCGCGACTGTTCCTCGGTGAACACTCGCATGTGCTGCTGCGGTTCGGTACCGCAACCGACACCGTCGCACGCTGACGCGTTCACCACTTCATTCCCGCGTACGACCACCTGACTCTCCGGATCATGCTGCTTCTCACGGCCGCACTTCTGCTGCAAGCACAGCAACCCTACGTCACCGTCCGTGATTCGGTGGTCGCGCTGACCAATGCCCGTGTGATCGACGGCACCGGTGCGCCAGCGCGCGAGGGTCAGACGATCATCCTCCGCGCGGGGAAGATTGCCTCGGTGAGACCATCGGGTGCGGCGAGCGTGCCGGCGGGAGCGACAGTGCGCGACCTCACTGGTAAGACGGTGATCCCCGGACTCGTCATGCTACACGAGCACCTGTTCTACGTGGCGGGCGGCGGCGCGTATCCGACACATGTCGAAAGTTTTCCGCGACTCTATCTGGCCGGCGGCGTCACGACGATACGCACCGCCGGCAACATGGGCGGATACTCGGACTTCAACGCTGCACGTCTCATTGCGACGGGGGAGATTCCCGGGCCCGACATCGTCGTCACGGCGCCGTACTTCAACGGTCCCGGCCTGCCGATCCCCGGCGTGAAGGGGCTGCGCGATTCGCTCGACGCGCATCGCATGGCGAGCTACTGGGCCGACGAGGGGGCCACGAGCTTCAAGGCGTACATGCAGATCACGCGCGCCGAGCTCTCGGCGATCATTGCGGTGGCGCACGCGCGTGGCGTGAAAGTGACGGGCCATCTCTGCTCGGTGACGTATCGAGAAGCAGCGGACCTCGGCATCGACAACCTGGAGCATGGGTTCTTCGCCTCGACCGATTTCGCGCCGGGCAAGACCGCTGACCGCTGTCCTGCGGGCGGAGCCGGCAAGGGTGCGCTCGCGTCACGTGATGTGAAGGACGCCGAGGTGCAGGCGTTGCTGCAGCACCTGATTGCGAAGGGTGTGACGCTCACGTCGACGCCGACGGTGTTCGAGATTTCGGTGCCCGGGCAGCCCAGGGCGCCTGCGGGCGCGCTCGACGCGATGCTGCCGCAGGTGCGCGCACAGTATGAGACGACGTGGGAACGCATCGCCCGTGACACCAGCGGGCGCGCGCGTCGCGAGTACACGCGGATGCTGGAGTTCGAGCGCGAGTTCGTGCGGCTGGGCGGCACGCTGGTGGTCGGCACCGATCCGACGGGGTATGGTGGCGTGGTGCCGGGGTATGCCAATCAGCGCGCGCTGCAACTGCTCGTCGCGGCTGGCTTCACGCCGGTCGAAGCCGTGCACATCGCGACGCAGAACGGCGCCACGTTCCTGGGCATCGAGCGGCGCACGGGCACGATCACCGCGCAGAAGGATGCCGATCTGGTGATCCTCGACGGCAACCCGCTCATTGACCCGGGGGCGTTCACGCGCATGCAGCTGGTGTTCAAGCGCGGCGTGGGATACGACAGCGCGCTGCTGTTCGCGTCGGTGAAGGGGCTGGTAGGCTGGCGGTAGCGGCATGGCGCGCCGGCCGGGAGAGTGGCGCGCGGCAACCTTCTGCCGGTCGGGGTGGTCGAAGGAGGGTCCGCGAACCCATCACCCTCCGGAGCTCCGATGCCGTTGCCCCGTCTGACCGTTCCGCTTGCCGCGCTTTGTGCGCTGACCCTGCTCCCTTCCCTCGCCTCGGCGCAGCGTGACCGCGGCCGCGACACCCGTCCGGCGCGCACGATCCGCTTCAGTTTCGAGCGCCGTGATCACATGCCGGATCGCGAGATCACGATGTCGGTCGGTGCGCTGCGCAGCGACGACGACGATGAAAACCTGCCCATGGCGGCACTACGCACCGACTGGCGGCTGAAGCGCTGGTTGCGATCGGAAGTCGGCGTGTCGTATGCCGTCGGTTCGACCGAGCGACCGGAAGGCAGTGGCGTAATTTCGCCGGACTCGAAGTCGCTGATGATCGGCTCGGCCACGGTTGGCCTGAAGGCCGAATTGCCGGCGCGTTTCATTCGTCCGTACGTCGGGATCGCGGGTGGTCTGACGTATCGCGACGAGGAGGATGGTGCGCGGTACGTTCGCACGATGATGGCGTTCCCGACGGGGGTGCGCGTCGCGTTGTCGGATCGGGTGTCGTTGCGTGCCGAGGCGCGGTGGCGGTTCGATCAGCGTCGAATCGGCGGTGAGACGGTGCGGGTGGAGCAGACGGGCGGGTTGAGCGTGGTGTTCTAGGCGTAAGCGGACGTACCTCGGAAGAGACCGGGTTCGCCGCGGACGTTCGCAAATATCCGGGACGTTGGCGGGAGAGGCGTGCCACGTCCATCGTGGCGCAACCGCGTTCCTGTGGCGATCATGAGTGCGGTCGTTATGACGTCCGGACAATCTGCGAAGCAGTCCGTCACGCCGACGCTCGCGTCGATCACCCGCCAACACACGACACGCCGATGCTGACACGCCACGCCTTCATTGCCGCAGTGCTCGCGATGACCTCAGTCGCGTGCGGAAGCCACGCGCGTCGAGCCCCTGACCCGTCTCCACTCCCCGAAACGGGCACGTTCTCCATCATCGCCTACGACACAGCCACCGGCGAATGGGGCGGCGCGGTGCAATCGCGTGTGTTCTCGGTGGGAAACGGCGTGCTCTCGGCGGAAGCGGGCGTCGGCGTGGTGGCGACGCAGGCTGTCGTCGACGTGAGTTACGGTCCGCAGGCGCTCGCGTTGCTGCGGCAGGGCAAGTCGGCGTCGGAGGTGGTGAAGTACGTGTGGGAACACGATCCCGATCCCGACACCACGCGGTGGCGGAAGTCAGGGCGGCAGTTCGCCGTCATCGACGCCAAGGGCAACGTCGCCGCGTACACGGGTCCGACGGCACCGACGGAGGCCAGCGACAGACAGGCCGCGCACGTCACGGCGCAGGGAAACACGCTGGCGTCGAAAGCGGTGACCGACTCGATGATCGCGGCATTCACCCGAACACCGGGGCACCTCGCCTTCCGTCTGCTGGCAGGACTGGAAGGCGGTCAGGCGGCCGGCGGCGACCGGCGTGGCATGCAGTCCGCCGCGATGATCATCGTGAAGAAGTGCGGCGGTGTGTGGTTGCACAACGACGTCGTGCTGAAGTTGCAGGTGGACGACAATCCGGCACCGATCGCTGAGCTGCGACGACTCGTGGAGAAAGCACCGCTGCCGCCGCGCAGCATCACGAATGCGAACAACGACCCGGCGTGTCGCTAACTTCGCAGTCCGATTCGCACGCGATGCGCTGTCACGGCTGACTGCTACGGCGTGGGCGCTCCGTCGACACAGTGACGCGACGTATCCGATCGAGCCTGGGCCAGACACGATCCACGTACGCGTTGCCACCCCGTTCCAGCGGCCCCTGCCTGCCCTGTCGCACGCCACTTCCGGACTCTTCACCGTACCCGCTGTACAGGCTGTCGAGGACGGCCATGCCCTCGACGACCGTGCCAAGCACCGTGAACGGCTCGCTGTCATTGCGCGGGTTGTCGGCGAGGTTCACGTACACCTGCGTGTTGCGCGTGTGTTCGCGTCCAGGGCCTTCGTACGAAAATGCGAACGTCCCGCGCCTGTTCGCCGACCGCGGCGGATCGTCGCGCAGGTAGCGTCCCTTCCAGGCGGCATTCACCACCGAATCACCGTGCAACCCCCACTGCGCGATGTAGCGATCGCGCACACGATGAAACCGCGTGTCGGTGTAGTAGCCGAGTCGCGCGAGATTGTACAAGCGATCCGCGCCGATCGGGCCCCAGTCCCGGTGCAATTCGAGCACGAAGACGCCTTTCGTCGTCTCGAAGCGAAGGTATGCGAGCGAGGGCGCCGCAACCGTCCATTCTGCGTGCGACGGGTCGAGCAGCAGGTCACGTTCGGACGGGACCGGACGCGCAAGGTGCTGGCATGCACTCAAGAGCCAGATACCGAGGTACCATCGCAATCGACGCAAGCGAGTTGAATGAGGCAAGGCGATGCGGGTGAACGTGGACGGGTTGACCGGGGGAGGTAGACAGCGCGCTGCACAATCTCCAGCTTCGGGTGCAGGCAGGTCTTCAGTGATGCGGAACATCGCGACCCACATCCAAAGGCAACGAAGACGTCCCATGAGCAAGTACCTGATCTCCTTTCCGAGCGCGGCAATGGTCGTTCCCGCCGACCAGATGGAAGCGGTGGGCCGCGCCGCACATGCCGTGATCGAAGAGGCGAAAGTCGCCGGCGTCTACCTGTTCGCCGGCGGCATCGACGACGCTGTGCTGCCCGTGCGCGTCTCCGCCGACGAATCCGTCACAGCAGGCGGCTACAACTGGGCACCGGCGCTCGACGGTGGCTTCACCGTGTTGGAACTGCCGACACGCGAAGAGGCTGTCGCATGGGCAGCGCGGCTCGCGAGAGCCTGTCGCTGCGACCAGGAACTGCGCGTTTTCGGCTGAGACGCGCACGCCTGATCGCCGCCTCACTGTGCCGATCAGCGCGGGAACGCGACGAGACTCTCCTGACCGTTCCGTCCCACTGCCGCCACGCCGAAGAAGTAGTTGTCGATGATCACGTTCTGCAGCGTGTACTTCGTGACGTTCCCCACGAACCGTGACCGCGTCCAGTTCACGTCACTCGGCTTGCGCCAGTGGATGCGATAGCCGATCACGTCGGGTGAGGGCGACGCCGCCCACGTGAACGTCGGCGACGGTTGCACGGCACCGGTGATCCGCACCGAGTCGGGGGCGGCGGGGGCCCACGCGAGGCTGAGCAGCGTGGCGGCATCGAGTGCGGTCATCTTCGCCGCGTAGGCGAAGTTCACGCCTTCGATCACGTCGCCGTACTTCACGCCGGCTTCGGTGCGCAGATCCTGATGCTGACGGGTGTAGTCCTCGTGCGACTCCATCAGCCGCACCGCCGCTGCACCTTCGTTGAAGAATGGCGTGTGGTGCCCGCCGCGGCCATACCGATCGAGGCGGTAGATGATCTCGACGTCGAGGTTCGGGAAATACCGATCGGCCACCGAGTCGATGTAGCGCGCGAGCTGCCGCGACGGTGTGTCGAGTTCACCACCGTTGGTGAGGATGCGACGCAGTTCGGCTGGCGTCGTGTTCGCTGGCAGCCCGGGTGCGAACACACGGGCCTTCGTGTTCTCGGTCACGCCATCGATGCCTTCGATGTTGCCGACCATGTCGTTGTTGATCACGGCATCGATCCGCCACCCTTCCTGCTTCGCGAGTCGCGCGACGATCTCACCACCGAAGAGCCCCTGCTCCTCACCGGACAGCGCCGCGAAGACGATCGACGCGTTCGGCTGGTGCTTCGACAGGATGCGTGCGGCCTCGAGCAACGCCGCCATGCCGCTGGCATTGTCGTTCGCTCCGGGCGAGTCCGACGTGGCGTTCATCACATCGCTCACGCGCGAGTCGATGTCACCGCTCAGGAGCACGTGGCGCTTCGGTTCGACCTTGCCGCGCAGGATTGCAACGACGTTGACGATGTTCACATCCTGCTTGATCCGTCCGGACGGATTGCCCTTCTGGATGTCCGACATGTAGCGCACGTCGAGACAGTTGCCGCACTGCTTCGAGATCTCCTCGAACTGCGCGAAGATCCATCGGCGTGCGGCGCCGATGCCGCGCGTGGTGCTCAGCGTGTCGGACATCGTGTGGCGCGTGCCGAAGCCGACGAGGGTGCGGATGTCGCGCTCGATACGCGCGGCCGATGCGGCGGCGACCATCTCGTGAATGCGCGGATCTTCCTGCGATGGCAGTGGGGCCTGCGCGCCTGCAGGCGACGTCAGCGTGAGCGTCGTCACGCCGAGCAGCACGGCGGTGGCGAGGGAGCGTGTGCGAGGCATCGTGGCGGGGCGTGGGTGAATCGCGGCGATCTCAGGTCGACGGACACCCACAAAATAACGCGCGCACACAGTCACCCCAGCGCGGCACGACGGAGACTCAGCGTGGCTCGGCCAGCTCCCGGGTCATGGCCGCGATGTCGGCCGGCGTCGTGCGGCAACACCCGCCGATCGCTACGGCGCCCGCGTCACGCCACTCCCGCGCACACTCGGCGAATGGTGCACGGGCCACCGGCATCGTCCAGCGCTTCGCCACCGCGTCGTATGTCTCACCCGAATTGGGATAGACGATGATCGGCGTGTCGGTCACCGCGCGCGCCGCGCGGATCAGCGACGGCACATGCATCGGCGCGGTGCAGTTGATGCCGACGGCCACCACCTGCGGATGCGCACCGACCAACGCCGCCAGCTCGTCGAACTGCTCACCGCTCGACAGGTGCTCACCGTCGCGCGCCGAAAACGCGATCCACGCGCGGCTCGCCGGATGTTCGTCGAGCAGCCGCAACATGGCCCGGGCCTCGGCGCCGCATGGAATCGTTTCGCACGCCAGCAGGTCAGCGCCCGACGCGGCCAGCACGGCGAAGCGGTCACGATGCCACGCGACGAGCGCGTCGTCGTCGAGTGCGTAGTTGCCGCGGTACTCCGATCCGTCAGCGAGATATGCGCCGTACGGCCCCACCGACGCCGCCACCAGTGGACGGGCGCGCCCGACGCGGTGCGACGGGTTCGACCAGTACGCATCGCGCGCATCACACGCGAGCGACACCGCCAAACGCATCAGGGCCTCGGCATGCACGCGATCAATCCCGCGCGCACCGAAGCCCTGCACCGTCGCCTGATAGGTCGCGGCGATTGCGACGTCGGCGCCTGCCGCGACGTACTCGGCATGCACCTGCCGGATCAGTTCCGGCTGCTCGGGCAGCACCCGCGCCGACCAGAGTGGGTCAGCGAGATCGGCGCCGCGTGACTCGAGTTCCGTCGCGAGCGCGCCGTCCACGACCACCAGACCGCGTGTCGTCAGAAACGGCGCGAAGGGGTGCGATGCAGCGAGCGCGTGGTGCAAAACCGTCATCGACGCAACGTACCGGGGTGGCGTATGACATGAACAGGCTCCAGACGCGACCGGGGGACCAGCAGCATGCTGA
>JAYWIJ010000278.1:0-27194 GCA_043788935.1 Gemmatimonadaceae bacterium
ACGACATCGGGCTCGCGCGCCCAGAGTGTGGTGCGATGGCCGTTGCGTGCCACGAGGTCCGCGAGCGCCGTGCCCCACGCACCCGCGCCGACGACGACCGAATGACTCATGCCGTCGGCCCTGCACCACTCTGCGCACCCGCGCGCGCTGCCTTTCCGCGCTTGCCGAATCGATGTTCGGTACCGTTTCGCAGGCGCTCGATGTTGGCACGGTGTGTCCAGAACACGAACGCGGCCACGAGAGAGACGGTGAGCAGCAGCGGCATGCCGCCGGTCGCACGCACCGCCACCGCCACCACCAGTACGACTGCCGACACCAGAGATCCCAGCGAGACATAGCCCGACGCCGCCACGACGGCGGCGAAGCTGAGCATCGAGAACAGCATCGCCATCGGTGCGAGCGCGAGAAACACACCGGAGGCGGTCGCCACACCCTTGCCGCCGCCCTTGCCCAGCAGGAAGATCGGCTTCACGTGCCCGGCAATCGCCGCCACGCCATATGCGATCCGCCAGCCGATGTCCGCCGTGCCGAACGCGCCCGGCAGCAGCGCGACCGGCAGAAATCCCTTGAGGCAGTCGGCGATATACACGGTCACACCGATCTTCCAGCCGAGCGTGCGGAAGACGTTGGTGGCACCAAGGTTGCCGCTGCCGACGGTGCGCAGGTCGACACCCTTGGCCTTCCCGGCGAGATACGCCGACGGAATCGATCCGGCGAGATATGCGACAATCAGCCCGATCGCCGGATGCATCAGTCGCCCTTTCGCTTCATGAGGATGCGCAGCGGATTGCCCGTGAAGCCGTACGCCGCACGGAAGCCGTTGTGCAGATAGCGCACGTAGTGTTCCTGCACGAGTTCCGGATGGTTGCCCCACACGCCAATGGCCGGCGGTGCGATTTCCACCTGCGTCGCGTACTTCAGCTTCACTTCGCGACCGGCAGCCTGCGGCGGCTGACGACGGGCCACCAGCTCCTCGAGCGTCTGGTTGATTTCCGAAGTCGAAATGCGCTTCTGACGCTCGGCCTCGACCTGCAGGATCACGTCGAGAATCTTCGTCACCCGCTGACCCGTCAGTGCGGACGTGAAGATGAACGGCACGAACTTGAGGTACGGCACCTTCTCGCCGGCATCACGCTGGAAGTGCGCCGCCGACTTGTCGCCCTTCTCCTCCTTCGCATCCCACTTGTTGACGACGACGATCAGGCCGCGCCCAGCTTCTTCGAAGGCGAGCGATGCGATCTTCAGATCCTGATTCTCGAGGCCGAGCGTGGCGTCGAGGACGAGCACGCAGATTTCGGCGCGCTCGATGGCGCGACGGGTGCGCAGCGTCGAGTAAAACTCGATGCCGTCATCCACGCGCGTCGGGCGACGGAGACCCGCCGTGTCCACGAAGATCAGGCGCCGACCGTGATAGACCATCGGGCTGTCGATCGCATCGCGTGTGGTGCCGGCCACGTCGGTCACGACGAGCCGCTCTTCGCCGAGCAGTCGATTGACGATGGACGACTTGCCGACGTTCGGCCGGCCGATCACGGCCACGCGCAATGCGTCGGGTTCTTCCTCCATGCCTTCCGGCATGTTGTCCACCACGGCATCGAGCAGGTCACCGATGCCGGCGCTGTTCTGGGCCGACACCGCGAACGGATCACCGGCGCCCAGCTGGTAGAACTCGTAGTGTGCGATGGTGCCGAACTCGTCGCACTTGTTGGCGACGAGCAGCCATGGCTTACCGCTTTCGCGCATCAGGTCGGCGACCTTCACGTCGGACGGCACGAGTCCCATCTTCGCATCCGTGACGAACAGCAGCAGGTCCGCCTCGGCGATCGCTTCCTTCACCTGGCGCTTGATCTCGAGGTCCATCGGGTCGAGCGTGTCTTCCGGAAGGCCGCCGGTATCCACGAGCCAGAAATCGCGGCCATTCCACGTGGCCCGACCGAAATGACGATCACGGGTGGTGCCGGCGACTTCACTGACGATCGCGGCGTTCCGGTCGCCGATGATGCGGTTGTACAACGCCGACTTGCCCACGTTCGGACGGCCGACCAGGGCAACGATTGGGATACTCACGCAGCACTCCGTAATGACGAACCGACGGCTGGTTCCGCCTCCAGCACGTCGATGAAATCGTACGATGGATACACCGGGAACGGAAACTCCTCGCGCAAGGCGACGAAGGAGGTGTCGTCGAGGAAGACGCCGTTCTCGTTGATGCTCTCGGCCGGGATCAGCGCGAGGTCGAAATCCGTCCGGCCGGCGAGCACACGACGGAAGTCGTCGCTCACGAGCAGGCCGGCGGTGGTGGTCGTCGGACCGAACAGCGAATTCTTCGTCACGAGCAACTCGAAATGTGCGCCAGTGGCTTGAGTCAGGCGCTCCAGCAGCGGCGGCATCAGCGGCGCCATGCTGGTGCCGGTGACGACGGCAATGCGCTTACCATCGAGCCGCGGTAACCGCTCCAATCCATCCGACACGCGGCCTCGCAGCGACGTCACGGCACCCACACCATTCTCGATCTGCGGGAAGTCCCCGTAGTGCTCCGCCTCGGGCAGCGGCTCGTCGGACAGCAGGTACAATTCGTCAGAGCCGTACACCCAGCGATCACCGCGCTCCGTCAGCGCCCGCTGCTCCCACCGCGCGACGATGTCGAGCAGCTCGCGCGCCGAGTCGCGATCCATGCTCTTGCCGGTGTAGAGATGCGAGAACTGCGTCACGCCGACCGGCACCAGCGCCACGGAGATCACCGCGTCGCCAAGGTTCCAGAGATCGGTGAGCGACTGCTCCAGCACGGTTCCGTCATTGAGGCCGGGCACGATCACCATCTGTCCGTGGAACTGGATGCCGCCCTCTGCCAGCCGCGTCAGCTGCTCGATGATGTTCGGCACGCGCGGGTTGTTCAGCAGGACCTTGCGTGCTTCCCACGGCGTGGCGTGCACCGACACGTACAGCGGCGACAGCCGGTACTCGATGATACGCGCGATGTCGCGCTCCTTCACGTTCGACAGCGTCGCGAAGTTGCCATACGCGAACGAAAGGCGGTAATCGTCGTCGCGAATGTAGAGCGGCTTGCGCAGGCCCTTGGGCAACCCTTCGATGAAGCAGAACTCGCAGCGGTTGGCGCAGCGGCGGATGGTGGGTGGCTCCAGCTCCAGCCCCATCGACGCACCTTCGGGCCGCGTCACCGTCCAGGTGTGCTCGCTGCCGTCGGGCTGCCGGACCTCGACGGTGAACTCGTCGTCGGCGGTGAGGAATTCCCAGTCGAGGAAATCCTCGATGGGACGCCCATTCACCGCGCGCAGCTCGGTGCCACGAACGATGCCCAGCGACGCTCCCAGCGTCCCGTCCTCGACGGCCGCCACACGAACCATGCACTCTCCCTCGAACCCGTCCGGGCTGCCGCCCTGCAATGCGAAACCGCGCCCGCGGAGGCCGGGGCGCGGCTGAACAAAGTTACGAACTGGATGGGCGGAAATCAAGCAGTGCCAGTGACTTCCGCCGTTCCAGACATCCGTTTCCGACTACTTCTGCACCTTGTAGCGGAAGGCCACGATCCCGGCGCCTTTCCCCTCGGCACTCACCGCCTCGAAACCGCCCGGGGCGATCTGCTTGGTGGTGACGCTCTGCGTGACCACGGCATTGCCAGTCGCGTCGAGAAACTCGAAGACGACAGTGAACGCCGCTGCCGGCTTGTCCGGCGGCACCTGCACCACGGCGCCCACCTTGCTGCCACCGTCCACGGGGGTGAAGCTGCGAACCTCGACCGTGGGCGTCATGTTCTGCGCCAGCTGCGTGTAGTACACCAGCGAGTCATTAAACACCTTGATCTGCGCCTGCTGTGCAGGGTTCAGCATGATCGACTGTCCGGCACGCGGCTTCACACCCTTGTTGGCGCGCGTCTGTACCGCAAGCTTGCGCGCAGCCTGGACGTTTCGTGCAAGAGAGTAGATCCCGACGTTGTTCGGCTCGATGGTGCGGAGGCGCGCGAACAGCGGCGTGATCGCATCGAACCGCTCGAGATTGTTGAGCGCCACGGCCGAGTTGTACAGTGCGTCCCGGTTGTTCGCATTCTTCTTCAGCGCTTCCTCGAAAAGCCGCAAGCCGGAGACGTAGAACTTGCCGTTCGTCAGCTCGTTGCCGGCTTCCGCCAGCTGCGCGTCGCTGATCGAGCCGACGTTGCCGAGGACTTCCTCCACGAACTTCGCAGCACCGGCGCTGTCGAGCTTCGTCTCCGACATGCGCATGATGCGGAGCTTGGTCGTCAGGTCGTTCGGGTAATACTTGAGGTACTGCGTATACACCGCGACGGCCTTGCTGTTCAGTTCGGCCTTCTTGGCGCTTTCGGCGTCAACTGCCGAATTGCCGAACAGCGCGCCGAGGTTGAGCAACATGTTGTCGCGCACCTTGATCGCGTTGGTGTCCGTTGAGGCCGCCGTGACATCCGCCGTCTTCTGGAACCACTCGATCATGCTCGCCGTGTCGTTCTTCGTCATGGCGATGCTCGCCATGATGTTGTACGCGTAATACTGCTTGTCATCGAAGAGCATCGATCGGCGTGCGAACATCGCGGCCGAGTCGAGCTGCTGGGAATTCGTGTAGGTCACCGCCTTGTTGATCAGGGTGCCCCAGAGACCATTCGTGTAGAGCTTCAGCGAGTCGGAGCACTCCGGCTTCGCAGCGCGGATCACGTCGTACGCGGAATCGATGGCGGCGGCGATGTCGATCGTGCCGGTCGGGTTCGCCGTGTATCCCAGCTTGGCGCGATTCTCGTCGATGTTCGTGCCCGGCTGATCCAACCACACCAGCAGCACCTGACTGAGCAGGAAATTCCGGCTCGGCTGGATGGCGGCCGGGAATCCGGTCACGTCGTCGGTGATCGCCTTGAGCGTGCCCGAGAGTGCCTTCGCCTTGTCGGCCGGCGTGGCCTTCGCGTCGAACGCCTTGTTGAAGAGCAGACCAGCAGTGAGCAGCTTCGGGTGCGACTGCAGCGGCAGATCACACTTCGCCGCGGCCTGAGCGTTCAGGGAACCTGCAGCAACGGCGAGCGCGGCGAGCGTTCGCCCCGCTCCGCTGCGAGTGGTCCAAAAAGCCATTCGTCGAATCTCCAGAGATCGTATGGTAGAGCTCGGCATTCCCGGCTCTCGGTACTACCGATGCGACTGCTGAATCCTGTTACTCGGAACAGTCCAATATAGTCCCGCCAGCGGGACTGCCGGACCCTACTCGCGCCAGCGGTAACTGGCCCCGCTGCCGGTGTTGAACAGCACCACTTCGCTCTCCGAGCCAAGGGTGCCGCGCGCCACCAGCACGGCCAGCGATGCGAGGGCGCACCCGCCCTCCGGCGCCGCGTCCACACCGCTGGCTGCGGCCAGTCTCGCCGTCTCACGACGGGTCACGTCGTCATCGATTGCAACTGCTGCGCCGTCGCTTTCACGCAGTGCCTTGAGCAGCAGTCGGTCACCGAGAGGCGTCGGCACGCGCAGGCCGCTCGCGTACGTCACCGGATCGATCCACGGCTCGGCGTGGTCGGCGCCCGCCTCGAATGCGCGCACGATCGGCGCACATCCCGCCGACTGCGCGACGACCACCTTCGGCCGGCGCTCCGCCGGGTCCAGCCACCCCGCACCCTGCATCTCGGCGATCGCCTTCCAGATGCCGATCGTCCCTTCACCACCACCTGTCGGATACACGAAGGCGTCGGGCAGGCGCCAGCCGAGTTGCTCGGCCATCTCATAGCCCATCGTTTTCATGCCTTCCACGCGATACGGCTCGCGCAACGTGGCCACGTTGAACCAGCCATGTTCGTCGGCATAGGCGCGGGCCTCTCGTCCTGCATCGCCGATGTGACCGTCGACGAGGATCAGTGTGGCGCCGAACGCCAGCACGGTGTCGAGAATCGGTGGCGGCGTGGTGCGCGGCGCGTAGATGCGCACCGGCATGCCAGCCGCTGCGGCGTACGCTGCCAGCGCTGCACCGGCGTTCCCGGCCGTCGGCACCGTCACGCCCTGCACGCCGAACGCGCGGGCGCGGGTCATCGCGAGCGCCATGCCGCGCGCCTTGAACGACGCCGTCGGGTTCTGCCCTTCGTCCTTGATCCAGAGCCGACCGATGCCCAGGTCACGCGCGAGTTCGGGCGCCTCGAACATCGGCGTCCATCCTTCGCCGATGGCCACCACCGGTTCAGTCGCGGTCACCGGCAGCACGCTGCGATAGCGCCAGAGCCCACGTGCCGACGCGTCGATGCCGGCGCTGCGATCAGCGGGCACCGAGAGGCGCGTCAGCCACGGCTGGCTGCACTTCGGACAGAGCGAGGCGAGCGTGTCGCCGGCGGCCGTGGCATCGCACGCGCTGCAATACAGGCTCCAGTGTGCGCCGGAGATCGTCGGTATGGTCATTCTGGGGCTGGATCGGGGGGAGATGGCGTGGTCGTGTGATCGAGCGGTGCGACGTCGACTGCTGCCGGCAACTCGACGCCAAGCCCCGTCAGAACCTTCACTGCGAGCAGCCGCGAGAAGCCCGGCACTGCGGCAACCGCCTCGAGCCCCGCTTCACGCACGCCCTGCACGCTGCCGAACTCCTTCAGCAAGGCGCGCCGGCGATTGGGGCCGACACCGGGAATCTCGAGCAACTGCGATGTGACGGTACGCTTGGCGCGACGTGCGCGCTGAAAGGTCACGGCAAAACGGTGCGCTTCATCGCGCGCCATCTGCAACAGACGCAGCCCGGGTGAGCGTCGCGAGAGGCGCAACGATTCGCTGCGGCCGGGCAGGAAGACTTCCTCTTCCTTCTTCGCGAGGCTCGCCAGCGGTTGCGACGACAGCCCAATGGCCGCCAGTGCATCCTGCGCGGCGTGCAGCTGTCCCTTGCCGCCATCGATGACGCAGAGGTCCGGCAACGGCAGCGCTTCGGCGACGCGGCGCGTGAAGTACCGCGTCACCACTTCGTTCATCGACGCGAAGTCGTCGTTGCCCCATTCGCCCTCGACCTTGAACTTGCGATACTCGGAACGCTTGGGGCGGCCGTTCTCGAACCAGACCATGCTCGCCACCACGTCGCGCCCCTGTGCGTGCGAGATGTCGAAGCAGACGAAGCTGCGCGGCACACGTGCCAGCCCGAGTTCGCGCTGCAGATCGTACACCGGATCGATGGCGCGCTCTTCGCTTTCCTCGCTGGTGAGCTTGAGTTCCTCGAGCAGGTGCCGCGCGTTCTGCATCGCGAGATCCATCAGTTCCCGCTTCGCGCCGCGCTGCGGCACCAGCAAGCGCGACGATCCCATGGTGGACTCCACCAGCGCCGCCTCGGCGATGTCGAATGGCAGCAGCACTTCACGCGCGCGTTCGGTCTGCAGCTGATAATGCTGCAGCAGGTACGCGACGAGAATTTCGTCGTCCGGCTCCCCCTCGGCGTTGGACAGGTAGCGATGATCGCGCGCCAGCAGCTTGCCGTTCCGGATGCGCAGGATCGAGACGCACGCATCGTCGCCGTCACGCGCGAAGCCGACGACATCACGGTCGCCGCCTTCCACCTGCATCACGACGGTCGGCTCCTCGATGGTCTCCAGCTTGAGCAGCGCGTCGCGCAACTCAGCCGCCCGCTCGAACTCCAGTGACGCCGACGCCGCCTCCATCATCGCGCGCACACGACGCGTCACCTCGTCCGGACGGCCGTCGAGAAATTGCACCACGTCACCGATCATCGCCCGGTAATCCTCGAACGACTGCAATCCGATGCACGGCGCCTTGCATCGTCCGATGTGCCAGTCGAGACAGGCGCGCTCCGGCATCTCGGCGGGCATGTCGTAGCGGCACGACCGCACCGTGAAGATGCGCTTCACGACGTTGAGTGCGCGACGCATCGCACCAACGTCGGTGTACGGCCCGAAGTACCGCGCACCGTCCGACTGGAAACGCCGCGTCACGTACACACGCGGATACGGCTCGTTCAGCGTGACCTTGATGTAGGGGTACGACTTGTCGTCGCGCAGCGCGATGTTGAAGCGCGGCTTATACTCCTTGATCAGGTTGTTCTCGAGAATCAGCGCATGCGCTTCCGACGGAACCACGATCGTCTCGACGTCGCGAATCAGTCGCACGAGATGTCGCGTCTTCACGCTGGTCTCGTGGTCACTGGCGAAATAGCTGCGCACGCGTGAACGCAGGCTTTTCGCCTTGCCCACGTACAGCACCAGTCCCGCCTCGTCCTTCCAGAGATACACTCCGGGAGAGTCGGGGAGATGCGCCAGCTTGCCGGAGACGACGTCGGGAATCGCGGACATCGCGAAATCTACGACAACACGTGCTACGCGGCGGCGGTTCGACGACGCAGAATGCGCTGCTGCAGTGCCACCGCGTCGGGTACGCGCAGCGCCAGTGTCAGCGCGCCATAGCTGGACGCGAACAGCACCAGCAATCCCACCGCCTCGAGCCGCCGCGGTACCCCTTCCACACCGAGCCAGGGCACGCGCACGGCCCAGGTCACGGCGGCGGCACCGATGGCGCATCCCCACAGCCGCAGCAGGTGCGGCAGCACGGCGGGCAGCGCGCCGATGCGGCGCCGCAGACCGCCACGCAGCAATGCGAACTCGGTCCAGCCGGCGATGCCTGCGGCCAGCGTGAGCCCCGACGTGCCCCAGCGCGTGTCCACACCGAGCCACACGGGGAGCCGCAAGCCGAGCAGATATGCCAGCGCCATTCCCACACAAACCCGTACCAGCGCAAATCGCAGCGGCGTCGCCGTGTCCTGCAGCGCAAAGAAGGCCGAGCTGTAAAGCCGTGCCAGCGTCGACGCCAGCAACCCGAGCGACGCGCCGGCGAGAATGGCCCAGAGCCAGGTGGTGTCCGCCGCGCCGAATCGGCCCGAGCGGTACAGCGCCGCCGCAAGCGCGTCGCCGACGGCGAGAAAGGCTGCCGCCGACGGCACGATGAAGAAGGCGATGCGCTGTTGATTGGCGGCCAGGCGTGTGCGAAGTGCCGCGCTGCGCGCCTCGCCTTCCCCACCTTCCGACGACATCGCGGGCAGCGCTGCCGCGGTGATCGCGGTGCCGAAGAGTGTGACCGGCAGCAGCGTGATCGCCTGCGCGTATCCCAGCGCGGACACCGCGCTCGCCGACAGCATCGTGGCGAATTGCAGGTCGACGAAACTGCTGATCTGCAGCACACCGCGGCTCATCAGTGCGGGGCCGAAGTTCCGCGCCACGGTGCGCACGGAGGCGTCATCCAGCGCGGGACGCAGGCGCATGCCGCGCACGAGCGACAACACGGACGGCAGCTGCACGAGAAATTGCAGTGCGCTGCCGACCATCGCGCCCCACGCCACCATCCGCGCCGCGTGCTCGAGACTACCCTTTCGTCCGATGAGCACCGCCACGATGATCGCCAGGTTCCACATCACCGGCGACACGTACGACAGGAAGAAGCGGTGATGGCTGTTGAGCACCCCCAGGCACCACGCCGAAAGCACCAGCAGTCCAACGCCCGGAAACATGATCTGCACCAGCGTCGTGGTGAGCGCGCGTGTGTCGGCACTGAAGCCGGGCGTCAGCACTCTCACCAGCTCCGCAGACCAGCTCACGCCGATCAATACCAGTGCCGATGAGAGCAGTGCGAGCAGTGTGAACACCGCTCCTGCCACACGCACGGCTTCGGCGTGGCGCCCCTCCGTGCGCAGTCGCGCGTAGACGGGAATGAACGACGCCGACAGCGCGCCTTCGCCGAAGAGATTCTGCAACAGGTTGGGAATGCGCAGCGCGGCGCGCAGGGCCCCGCTCGCGACTGAAGTCCCCAGCACATGCGCGATCACCGCATCGCGCGCGAAGCCAAGGACACGACTGATCAGCACACCTGCCGCGACCAGCGCGGCCCCCGATCGCTTCGGAGGCGGACGCGAACCGGGCGTCGCGCCGTCAGTCTCCGCCATGCACCAGCGACACAGCATCGGCATCGCACGCCTGCTGCATCTGCTCCAGCAGCGGCGTGCCATACCGTGCCAGCCACGGCAACGGGTTGAGGACACGCTCCTGCGGTGCGCCCTGCGGCCAGAGCAGCGCCTGTGCCTGCGCCACCTTCCGCAGTCGCTCGGTGATCGTGCGCTTCGACGCAGCCAGCACACGCCGTTCGAGTCGCGAGACACGATGTGTGAGTTGCGACACCGCGCCATCCAGGGCCGCGGCATCGAGCGCGGAGCCCGATGTCCGGATGGCCTGTGCGGTGTGCTGCACCTGCGCACGCAGCGCCGTCACGGCGTCCATGGCCGCGTCGGGCGTGGCGCCGGTGGTCAGCTCGCGCACGATGGCCGTGGTGTCGCGGACGTCGTCCACCGTCGCACCAAGCGAATGCAGGGTGGACTGCACCTCGGGCGTGACGATGCGCACGCTGGTGCGCGGCAGCGCGAACGGCATCGCAACGGTCAGCGCACTCGAGACGGCACTGACCTGCGCGAAATACGCCAGCTCACCGGGGCCGGCCATGTACACCACCGTCGGCAGCAGGGCACGCTCCACCACGGGCCGCAGCAGCACGTTGGGCGAGAGCAGATCATCCGACACCTTCGGCAGGATCGCGGCGGCGCCGGAAATCGTCGCGCGCTCCTTCACGCCGTTGCGCACCACGAAGACCAGCGAGCGGTCGGGCAACGAATTGACCTGCGGCGTGTAACCCAGCGCCATCAGTTCGGCGGTGCGCGCCTGCACCGCCGCGTCGATCTGCGGCGCTTCGGCCAAGGCGCGACGCAGCAGCGGAGCCGACTGATGGCGGACACTTGGATGCGCGGCATTCAGCACGGTGATACCGAGCGGCCCGAGGATCTCGCGCATCATCTCGAGGTACGCATTGCCGACGGTGGAACCGTCGCGATAGGCCTGCATCGCCTGGCGGATGAACTCCGGCCACGCCGACCCGGCCGAGGCCTGTGAGAGCAATGCCTTGGCCGCGGACAGGTCGGAGAGGAACGCATGCGACATCATCGTGCCTTCACGCGGCGGCTCCTGCAGCCGCGCGGCCGAGACTACACCGCGCACCGGCAGCCATGTCGTCGCCCCTTCGGCGAAATCGGCATCGTCGGTGGCCGCCCAGAACACCGGCGCCGTCGGCACACCGGTCACGGCCTCGATGCGATTGGCCATGGCGAGGGCGCTGAGTGCCTTGATGATCGTGTACATCGGGCCACCGAACAGGCCGGGTTGCTGCCCGGTGGTGACCACGACGCCCTGCCCTCCGGTCACACGGGCGAGCCGCGCGACGGCAGCACCCGTGGGTCGCATCGCCTCGCGCAGCGTCGTGCCCCAGCCCAGCCCCATCATGGGCTCGCGGCAACTCTCGATGTGCGCCAACCAGTCGCGGCGATCGCGCGGCGCCTCCAGTGACATGCCCTGCGGCAACGTGCCGTCACGCACCGCAGTCGCGAGTGTCCCCATCGCGAGCGGGAGGCGCTCCACCGTGGGCATTACCGACATCGGCCGTACTCCGCCGACGCCATGCCGCCAATCCGCTTCGTCAGATCAAGGCGCATCACGCCGTCGTGCAAAACCACGTCAAGCCTCCGGACGTCAACCGGGATCGGGTCGGACGCACCGCCGCGTCGCTCCCCACAGACAGCGAAGATAGCGCCCGCTGCCAGTCGCGCACCGACGGCTCCGTGTTCACTTGTGATACGGCTCGCCGCGCAGGATCGTCCCCGCCCGATAGAGCTGCTCCGTCAGGACCAGCCGCGCCATTTCGTGCGGCAACGTCCACGGCGCGACCGAGAGGATCCGTGTCGCGCGGGCGCCCACCGCGTCATCCAGCCCGAAGGCGCCACCGATGACGAAGCTCACGGCACCACCGGTGTCGCGCAGCCGCCCAAGCCACTCGGCGAGTTCCGCGCTCGTCATCGCCTTGCCCCGCTCGTCGCAGGCGACGACCTCCCCGCGATCCAGGCAGGCGTCCAGCAGCCGCTCACCTTCCTGGCGTCGGGTGACGGCGGGCGACACGCTGCGCCCGCCCGCCTCCTTCACCTCACGCACCACGAGCGGCCAGTATCGGCCCGCCCGCTTCTCGTACTCCGCGATCGCGCCGCCGAAGAGTCCATCCTGCGCGCGGCCCACCACCGCCAGCGCCATCTCCATCCGTCAGGCGTAGATGCCGCGCAGCTTGTGCACGGTGCTGACGCGACTGATCGCGAGCATGTACGCCGCCGTACGCATGTTCACCTTGTGCGTGCGCGCGAGGGTGCGCACGTCGGTGAAACTGCGCGTCATGATCTCCTCGAGACGCGTGTTCACCGTCTCCTCGGTCCAGTAGTAGCCACCGCGGTTCTGCACCCACTCGAAGTACGACACGGTCACGCCACCGGCATTGGCGAGGATGTCGGGGATCACGAAGATGCCCTTCTCCTCGAGGATCGCGTCGGCAGCGGCGGTGGTCGGACCGTTGGCGCCTTCGCAGATGATTTTCGCCTGCAGCTTCGGCGCATTCTTCGACGTGATCACGTTCTCCATCGCGGCCGGCAGGAGTACGTCCACGTTCAGCGTCAGCAACTCGTCATTGCTGATCGCATCTCCGCCGGCGAACCCGACGAGGTCGCGGTTGCGGCGCACGTAGTCGATTGCCGCCGTCACGTCGATGCCCTGCGGGTTGTACACGGCGCCCGTGCGGTCGCCGATGGCCGTGACGCGGCAGCCTTCACGCTCGAGCAGCATGGCGGCGATCGATCCGACGTTGCCGAATCCCTGCACCGCCACCGTGGTGCCGCGCACCGGCATGCCCAGTTCGCGCAACGCTTCACGCGTGACGATCATGCAGCCGCGCCCCGTCGCTTCCTTGCGGCCGGCCGAGCCGCCCAGTTCGAGCGGCTTGCCCGTCACGACGGCCGACGCCGTGTGGCGCATGTGCATGGAGTAGGTGTCCATCACCCAGGCCATCACGCGCTCGTTGGTGTTCACGTCAGGCGCCGGTACGTCGGAGTCGGGGCCCAGCAGCGAGATGATGTTCGAGGTGTAGCGACGCGTCAGGCGCTCGAGCTCACCGACGCTGAGCTGCGCCGGATCGCAGATCACGCCACCCTTGGCGCCACCGAACGGCAGGTTCACGACGGCGCACTTCCAGGTCATCCACGCGGCGAGCGCTTTGACTTCCTCGAGATTCACCTGCATGTCGAACCGGATCCCGCCCTTGGCGGGCCCTCGCGACGTGTTGTACAGCACCCGGTAGCCGGTGAACACCTCGACGTCACCGTTGTCCATGTGCACCGGGATCGAGACGATCAGCTGCTTCTCGGGATTGCGCAGGATCTTGTAGATGCCCGGGTCGAGGTCCAGCAGCTCCGCGGCTCGGTCGAAGCGCGACATCATGCCCTCGAACGGATTGCTTTCGTCGAGAAAACGATCCTTGTCGGGCATCACGATATTGGTGGTCGGCAGCCGCAGGTCGGTCGCCATATGATCTACTCGTCAGCGTGAAAGGTCGGGAGAGGCAGGCCCATTCCGTCGCGCCAGAAGCACCGACTGGATGACGTCATCCAGGAATTCGGCGCCGTCGCGCGGAATGACCGATTGCGAAAGATACCACAGGGGACATTCCGGTCCCGGCCAGAGGGGCCCGAGCTTCACTGCATCCTTCAACGTGCAGACCACGGCGTCCAGACCGCGCGCCCGCTGGACGATGGCCCGCACATCGTCCGCACTGAAGCCATGATGATCCGCGAAGACCATCGGCACCGGCTCGAAGCCGAGCCCGCGTAGCTGTGCCGCGAAGGCCCCCGGGTCGCCGATGCCGCTGACGGCCAGCACGCGGGCACCGCGCAAAGCCGGCCTGTCACGTTCCGTCTGCGATGCGACGTCGACGATGGACGCCGGTTGCAGGTCCACCGTCACGACGGTGGCACCGGTCGCCCCACGCGCCGCGACCACCGCCGCCCGTACCTGCTCATCCCGGGCCGCCTTGACCGTCACCAGCACCAGCGAGGCGCGACGGAGACTCGCCAGCGGCTCACGGAAGGGGCCGGCCGGCAGCAGCCGCACGTCACCGGTCCAGCGATCGGCACTCAGCAGCACCACATCGGCCACGCGCGCCGCTCGGCGGTGCTGAAACGCATCGTCGAGAATCACGACGTCCGCGCCGAGACGCGCCGCCTCGGCCACACCGCGCACGCGCTCCGTGTCCGCGACGACGGAGAGCCCCGGATTGAGGAGCTGATGCACGAGTACTTCGTCGTCGCCGTACCCGCGCAGCACGATGGCAGGCCGCGCGCCCGCCTCGCGGAATTGCGACGCGAACCAGGCGCTCACCGGTGTCTTGCCCGTACCGCCGACGGTGAGGTTGCCGATCGAGATCGCGGGAATGGCGCCTGCCGCCGGAGGCGATGCATCAGCGCGCGCATTGATCCGCCCGATCGCAGCGCCGTACACGGCCGCGAATGGCGACAACACGGCACGTGCTGCCGCAGCACTGGTCGTCGTGCCATACCACACGCGCTCTGCCAGGTCAGCGAGCGGCACGGTCGGCCACCAGCGTCATGCGCTCCGTGAACAGCGGAATGGCCTCGGCGGCATCACGCGCCGATTCCCCCGGCACCTGCATCGGGACATCGAACACGATCGTCACCCGCGCGAACGGTTTCGGAATCATGAACCTGTCCCAGCTCTTCAGGTACCACGCCCGCGTGGCGTGTACCCCGAACGCCACCACGGGCGCCTGCGCTCGGTGCGCGGCCACCAGCGCTCCCGCTGCGAACGTGCGATAGGGTCCGCGCGGGCCGTCAGGCGTGACGGCGATCGTGAAACCGTCCTTCAGCGTGCGGACGAGTCCCAGCAGCGCGCGATCTCCACCACGCGACGAGCTGCCGCGCACCAGCTTGCAGCCCAGCCGGTGTGCCACCTGCGCGATCAGTTCACCGTCGCGGTGGGTGCTGATCAGGCAGGCGATCGACTGGAAGCGCATGATGTAGAGCAGCGGCAGCAGCTGCCCATGCCACAGCAGCAGCGCCACGGGCTGTCCATCATGACGCAGGCGGTCCACCGGGCCGGCGTCGATCATGCGCACGCGCCACGTCACACCGATCATGCGGATGAGCCACGAGCCGAACAGCGACAGCCATCGGGCACGCCGCGCATCCGCAGCCGAGCGGGCATCACCGTGATCACCCGCCAGCGGCTCCGTCACGACACCAGCTCGTCGACCATCGCCGCGACTCGCACGGCGGCGCCCGGCTGCCCCATGCGCTTTCGCACGTCGGCGAGGGCGGTGAGCATCTGTGCGCGCTCCGCCGAGTGCACATCCAGCAGCGGCAGCAGCGCCGGCGCCACACGATCCGCGCGCAGCGCATCCTGAATGAATTCCGGCGCGACACGTCGCTCGGCGACGATGTTCACCAGCGCGATGTTCGGCAGAGTCACCAGTCGCTTGGCGATCGCGTACGTCATGGCACTCGTGCGATACGCCACCACGAGCGGACACCCGCACAGTGCCGCCTCGAGCGTGGTCGTGCCGCTTTTGCACATCGCGGCCGTCGACGCGCGGAAGACGGTGTGCGATGCGTCGCGCACGATCGGAAAGTGGCAGATGGCCGGGTCGATGCTCACGTTCGGCGGCGCACTCACGATCACCTGCACGTCGGGACGCTGTGCGACGACGGTATCCGCCGTGGCCACGAAGTCGTGCAGATGCCGCCCGATCTCGCCGGCACGGCTGCCCGGAAAGAGCGACAGCACGGGCCGCGTCGGATCGAGCGCAAGCGTCGCACACGCTGCCTCACGGCTCGGCAGGTCCTGCGTGGCATCGATCAGTGGTGACCCGACGAACGTCGCGTTCACGCCGGCGTCGCGCAGCAGTTTCTCCTCGAACGGAAGAATCACGGCAGCGGTCGCGACGTTGTCACGCAGTTGCGTGACACGACTCTTGTGCCACGCCCAGACCTGCGGCGTGATGTAGTACAGCACCGGAATGCCGCGGCGCTTCGCTTCCTTCGCGAGGCGCATGTTGAAGCCCGGATAGTCGATCAGCACCAGCAGCTTCACGCGTCCCGTGTCGAGGCGAGCGCGCAGCGACTGCATCAGGGCGCGCAGGATCGGCAGGTGCCTGATGACTTCGACGAAACCGACGACCGCAATCCGTTCCGCGCGCTCGAGCAGTTCCACCCCTTCCGCCGCGAGGCGCACACCACCGACGCCAACCAGATGCAGGTCGGGACGACGCACGCGGAGCGCCTTCACCATCGCCGCCGCATGCATGTCTCCCGACGGTTCGCCTGCGACGATCATCACCTCGTCTCCGCCCGCGCCGGCACCCACGCTCACGCAGGCCTCAGGGCACCACCGCGCAGGCGCAACGAATGCCGTTCGATGTCCGTCACGATCCGCAGCGCGGTGGAGAGTGCCTCGCGACCGGCCGCGCCGGTGACGACCACCGGCTGCTCACCGCGAATGGCCTGCACGAAGCTGTCGAGTTCCAGGCGCAGCGGCTCGCCATCCGCCGCGAACAGCGGCACCGGCTCCACGAACTGCTCCAGCGATGTCGCCTGCGCGGCGAAGTCACGCGGATCCACGTCACTGCGCATCCGGAAGAACATCCCGGCGCCGGTGCCGAGGTCGAGCGACACGTACCCGCTGCGCTGGAAGATGCGAAGCTTGCGCGTCTTCTCGCGCGACACGCGGCTGGCCGTGATCGTGGCCACGGCGCCGCTTGCAAATTCGAGCCGCGCGTTGGCGATGTCCGGCGTGTCGGTCAGCACAGGCACACCCACCGCGCTCACGTCGACGACCGGACTGCCGACGATGGTCGCGACGAGGTCGATGTCGTGGATCATCAGGTCGAGCACCACCGCCACGTCGGCCCCACGCGGCGTGTACGGCGCCAACCGGTCGCTCTGGACGAACAGCGGATCGGCCAGATGTGGCCACGCAGCGCGCACCGCCCGGTTGAATCGTTCCACGTGTCCCACCTGCAGCACCACGCCCGAGGCGGCCGCGGCGTTCACCAGCGCATCGGCTTCATCGAGCGTCACCGCGATCGGCTTCTCGACGAACAGGTGCTTCCCGGCCGACAGGATGGCCATGCCTACCGCATGATGTGCCGTCGTCGGCACCACGCAGCTCACCGCATCCGACGCCGCGATGAGCGACGCGAGCGACGGATGCGCCACCACCCCGAGACTCTCCGCCACCTTTGCCGCACGCTCCGCGTTGGCGTCGTAGAAGCCCGCGAAGGTGATGTCCGGCATGTCACGCAACAGACGCACGTGGTGATAGCCCAGGCCACCCGCACCGGCCACGCCGATCCGGATGCTCAAAACCCGATCCCCCGCTCACTCTCCTCGATGAACGTCAGGAACGCGCTCACCTCGGGCAGCGGTTGCAGTTCCGCACGTGCGCGCTCGAGCGCCTGTGTGACGTTCAGCTCCGAGCGGAACACCAGCCGGTACGCGCGCTTCAGTTCGCGGACGATGGCATCGTCGAATCCGCTGCGCTGCAGGCCGACCGAATTCAAGCCGTAGAGCTTCACCGGGTTGCCGACGGCCTTGAGGTATGGCGGCACGTCCTTCGCCACGCGGGAGCAGCCGCCCACGAACGAATGGCGCCCGATGCGCGCGAACTGGTGCACCGCCACGAGCCCCGACACGATGGCACGATCGTCGATCGCGACATGCCCGGCCAGCTGCGTACCGTTCCCGATGATCACGCCGTTCCCGATCTGGCAGTCGTGCGCGAGGTGCACGTACGACATCAGGAACGAACCGCTGCCGACGCTGGTCTTGTACGAATGCGAGGTGCCGCGATTGATCGTCGCGTACTCACGCACCACGGTGTTCTCGCCGATTTCGACCGTCGTGTGCTCGCCCTTGTACTTGAGATCCTGCGGATCGCCGCCGATCACCGACCCGATGCCGATCTTGACGCCGGCGGCGAGTGTCACGTTGCGTTCCAGCGTGGCGCGCATGGCGATCACGCAGCCGTCAGCCACGACACAGTCGTCACCGACATATGCGTACGGCCCGATGTCCACCTGCGCACCGATTCTGGCCGTCGGTGCGATGATCGCCGTCGGATGAATGCCGCTGTTGACCGGCGTCGTCATCGCGGACGCACCATGGCCGCCATCTCCGCCTCGCACACGGTCTCACCATCCACCCGCGCCACGCCACGCATCTTGCACAGCGGCCCGCGCATCGCGATCACGTCGAGCTCGAATCGCAGCTGGTCGCCGGGCTTCACCGGCTTGCGGAACTTCACGTTGTCGAGGCTCGTGAAGTACACGACCTTCGAATCGGGCTCCTGGATGCTCCCCAGCATCAGCATGCCGCCGACCTGCGCCATCGCCTCGACGATGAGCACGCCGGGCATGATCGGGTGCCCCGGAAAGTGCCCCTGAAAAAACGGCTCGTTGATCGTGACGTTCTTCAACCCGACGACCCGCTTGCCCTCCTCCAGCTCGAGGATGCGATCGACGAGCAGGAATGGATACCGGTGCGGGAGCACCTTCATGATTTCTTCGATGCCGAGCACCGTGGTCTCCTCCTTCGCTGTCCGGAGCAGCTCGCGGACGAACAGGACCGTGCCCTTGTGACTCGGTCGGTGAGCGCGGATGTGTCCGCGGACGCGAGCGCCAGCCAGCGCCAGGTCTCCTACGCAATCAAGCGCCTTGTGGCGGACGAATTCGTCCGGCCACCGCAGCGTCGTGTCCACCAGCCCCTCGCCGTCGAGCACCACGGCATTCGCCGTGCTCGCGCCCTGAATCAATCCGGCGGCACGAAGCGCTTCCACCTCGTGCACGAATCCGAACGTGCGCGCGCCACTCAGTTCCCGAACGAAACTCTCGGCGGTGACCGCCAGCGAAAGCTTCTGCTCGCCGATCAGCGGATGCGGAAAGTCGATGAGCACGTCGAGTTCGAGCCGCGACGAAGGCGTCGCCTCATACACCGACTCCCCGCTCTCGACGCGGATCGGCTCCGTGACGGTGAGGTAGCGCGCCGAGCCGCCGTGCTCCTGCACGCCCGCACGCTGCAGCGCCTCGACGAACGCGCGCGCGCTCCCATCGGCAATCGGCGGCTCTGCGGCATCCATGACGATGCGCAGGTCATCGATCTGCAGCGCCGCCACCGCGGCCAGCACGTGCTCCACCGTATGGAACGCATCGTCGCCCGCGCCGAGCTGCGTGCGCCGGTCGGCCAGCTCCGCCACCGACGCGTGCGCCGGCACCGGCACGGCGCCGTCCCGGTCGCCGCGCACGAACGTGACGCCGGCGTGCGGCGCCGCGGGTTCGAATCGAAGTGTGACGAATTTCCCGAGGTGCAGGCCGATGCCGCTGACGCTCTCACTGCGACGGATCGTCTGGCGGCGTACGGCGGTCATGTCGTGTCCTTTCCCTTCTCGAGTGACTTGAGCAACGCGGGCAGCTTCTGTGCGGCGGCCTGCACGCGGAGCGCGTCACGATGCGGCCGGGCGGGATACCCACTCCACGTCTCGCCCGCCGGCACGTCCCCGAACACCGCCGCCTGCCCCGCGATGCGCGCACCGGCACCAATCGTGATGTGACCGGCCAGACCGGCCTGCCCTGCGATGATCGCACCATCACCGATGCGTGTCGACCCCGAGATTCCGACCTGCGCCATCACGAGGCAGAGCCGCCCCATGCGCACGTTGTGCCCGATCTGCACGAGGTTGTCGATCTTGGTCCCCGCTCCGATCACCGTGTCGCCCACGCTGCCACGGTCGATGGTGGTGTTCGCGCCGATCTCGACGTCGGCTTCGAGCACCACCCGCCCTACGTGCGGAATCTTCTGGTGCGCACCGCCGCTGAAGACGTAGCCGAAGCCATCGCTGCCAAGTACGGCGCCGGACTGCACGATCACCCGGTCGTGCAGCAGGGTGCCAGGATACGCCGTCACGTTGGGGTGCACGAGGCAGTGCGCGCCGATCGTCACGCCGTCGCCGAGCGTCACGCCAGCGCCGATGCACGTACCGGCGCCGACCGTGACTCCGTCACCGAGGACCACGCGGGCGCCGATCGACACGCCCATACCGAGCGTGACGCCTGCGCCCAGCACTGCCGACGGGTGGATTCCTTCAGGCACGGGCGCCGGCGGGTGCACCAGCGCCAGCACCTGGAGCATCGCCTCCTGCGGCTTGGCGACGATGATGCGCGCCGCGACATGCGCCACCTGCGCTGCCAGTTCCGGCGTCACCAGCACCACGCCGGCCCGCGAAACGCCCGCTTCATGCGCGTACTTTCGCGCGCTGAAAAACGACAGTGACGTCGCGTCAGCCGAATCTAGCCCGGCGACGCGCGTCACTGTGATCGATCCATTGCCTTCGAGCGTGCCACCAACGGCCGCAGCGATTGCTGCTGCGGTGAGCGCAGCCGGAGATCCAGCGCCCTGCTCCGCTGGAGTCACCGCGTTACGGACGCGGACGTGTGACGCCAGTCGGCGACGCCACGGGACCGGTCGTCGGCGGCTTTGCCCCGGCCGCCGGCGGCGCCAGCACGGTCGGCGACGGCAACTTCGGCGCGCCCAGCGACTTCAGGCGGTCGATGACGCGCGTCGTGATGTCGAGATTCTTGTCGGCCGACACGATGAACGGCACCTGTGCACCGGAATCGAAGATGAACGCATAGCCATCTTCGGCGCGCACATCCTGAATCACCTTGTTGACTTGTTCCATGATCGGTGCCATCAGCTCTTCCTGACGACCCTGTGCCTGCTGCTGCATTTCCTGCGCACGCTGCTGGTACTCCTGCTGCCGTCCGCCAAGCACGCCCTCGCGCTGTGCGCGCTGCGCCGGCGTGAGCTGCGGCGCCGCCTTCTGGTACTCACCGATCATTGCCTGCAGCGAGTCCTGCATGCGCTGCAGCTGCGTGCGCATCGGCTGCGTCTCTTTTTCGAACTGCGCCAGCGCCTCGGTGCGCCCCGGTGCGCCCTCGAGGACCTGATTGGAATTCAGGTATGCCACCTTGAGCACACCCGACGCCGGCGCCGGCGCCGGCGCGGGCGTCGCGCCCTGCGCGCCAGCCACACCAGTCGCCGACGACAGCAGCGCTGCACCCAGAACCATCCGACTCACGAAACGCATTGCAGACTCCACAAGGAAAAAAGATCAGAACGATTGGCCGCCGAGGCGGAAATGCAGCTGCCAGGCGGGCGCCGGGCGGCCGGATGCATCCACGCGATCGAGACCGCGCGCCCAGTCCAGACCCAGCGGACCGAGTGGCGTCACCGTCGACAGGCCGATACCGGTGCCGCGGAACAGGCGCGTCGGATCGAACTGCTGCACACGGCGATACACGTTGCCGGCATCGAAGAAGCCGTTGATGTAGAACATCGAGTTGAAGCGGATGCCGACTTCCGCCGTGCTCGAGAAGAACGCGGCGCCTGGATTCTGGAACGCCGCCGCATTGCTGTTCGCGTCGGGGAGGAACCCATCCGGCGTGATCGAGAACTCCGGATACCCACGCAGCGGCTCACCGAACTGCACACCGCCCATGTTGAACTGCTGCGTGAACCGGAACGCGCCGGCACTGCCGAGCACTGCGCCCGATCGCACCGTGAGTCCTGCCACGACCTTGATCGGCTGCGACCCGGGCTTGCTGCCGCCGAACTGCGTGAGCGTCGCATAGTTCTTCAGGTCGAGCGAATACCGCTGGAATCGCGACGTTCCGCCCAACCCGTTGAACTGCGCCGTGAACGTCCGCTGTGCACCCGCCGATGCGAACGGCAGGTCCACCCGCGTGTCGTAACCCACCGTCGTACCGACGTAGCTGCGGACGTTGGCGCCGGTGAACTGCGAGGCCACGTCGCCCAGGAAACCCGAACTGCCGAACCGCACGCTCTCGAGACCGTAGCTCACGAAGAGTCGCGTGTACGGCGACTGCGGAATCGGGAAACCAAGCTGCAGGCTGAAGCCGGTCTGGATCGGCTGACCGAAGCCGCCGTTGAAATTCGAGAAACCGCCGATGCCCTGATACCGGTTCTGCGTGCGATAGGCGCTCAACGTTCCCGACACCTGCGACAGACGGATCTGCGGATCGGTATACGCCATCTGGAAGTTGTTCTGGAAGCGACCGAAGTTCCAGTTCAACGAACCCGACTTGCACCGTCCGAACAGATTCGGCTGCTGCAGACCGATGAAGCCGCCGACACCGAGGCCCTGACCGGCAGAGGCGCCGAAGTTGACGTTGCCCGTCTGCTTTTCCTTCACACGGAAGATGATGTCGACATCACCCGTGGAATCAGGACGCGTGTCAGGATTCGGCACCGGCGTCTCGAAGAAGCCGAGGTTGCCGATGTTCTGGTACGAACGCACCAGACGATCCTGGTTGAACACGTCACCGGGCACGATCAGCAGCGCATTGCGGATGCAGCTCTCGACCGTGTGATCGTTGCCGAGAATTTCGACGCGGTTCACGATCGCCGGCTGACCTTCCTCGATCTCCCAGCGCAAGTTCGCGACATGCTTGCCGCCGGTGGTGTCACGATCGACCACCGGTCGGACACGTGCGTAGATGTAGCCCTCGTTGCTGTACGCCGTCTGCACCTTCTGCGTCCCTTCTTCCCAGCGACTCTGATCGAAGGTGTTGGGCGGCAGCGACGGTCCCTTCTTGCGAATCAGCGAGATGGCGCGATCGCGGAGCGAGATCGACTGCGGCTGGAACGGATAGAGCCGCTGGATCTCCTCAGTGGAGAATCGCCGGTTGCCCAGTGCCTCGAACGATCCGATCGCGTACCGCGGCCCCTCACGCACCTGCACGTCCACGAGCCCCTTACCAAGTTCACGGTTCACCAGCAGCGTATCGCGTTCCACGACGCCGTCGATGAAGCCCTGACGCGCCAGGAACTGCGGAATGCGCTCCGTCAGGTCGCCCGTGAACTTGTCCTCGTCGAACTCGCCCTTCCGGAACCAGAGAAAGCCCTCGGGCTTCGTCTTCATGGTCGCCACGACGTCGCCAGGTGCCAGCGTCTTGAGACCCGTGACGCGCACTCCACTGACCGCGAGACGACGTCCCTCGCTCACGCGGAACGTCACCTTCGCACGCTGTTCGCCGAGTTCCGCCGTGTCGACCGTGATGCGATGCAGGTAGTAGCCCGCCGCTTCGTAGATCGAGTCTAGGCGCTGCTTCGTGCCCGCCACGAGTGCGGCATCGAGCGGACGTCCGATCAGCAGATCCACCTTGTCCTTGAGCACCCGCGTCGGAATCCGGTCGCCGCCGACGACGTCGACGTCACCGAGAATCGGACGTTCGGCAACGCGGATGACGATCGTCGCCAGGATCGGCGGACCGTCGTGCACGCGACATCCGACCTGTACGTCGCTGAAATTGCCGGTGGCGTACAGCGCCTTGATCGCGCGCTGCACCACCTTGAAGTTGAGCGCCACACCCGTCGCCATTTCGGCGTCCGAGAGGATCTGCTCGTTCGTGGTCCGGAGGTTGCCCTCGACCACGACGGAGTCCGGAAGCGCACACGCCCCGGGCCCCTCCTGTTGCTGCGCGTGGGCGCGCGCGAAGGGGAGGCAGAGCACAGCGGCCACGATGGCAGCCGCGGAATTTCGGGAAACGGGCATAAGCTTGGAAAATGTAACGAGTCAGCCGACCTGGTCTACCCGCGACCCGGTCGGCTGTTTCACGGAACCGAGGTTCCGGAGCTCTCTCCGGCGGTCAGGCGGCCGGCGTGGCGCTCGCAGATACCCGGAACTGGAGCTTCGTCCCGTCCTCGGCCACATCCACGTCGATCTCGTCACCCTTCGAGAACTCGCCCAGGAGGATCTTCTCCGAGAGCGGGTCCTCGATGTAGCGCTGGATCGCGCGCTTCAGCGGTCGTGCCCCGTACATCTCGTCAAACCCGTTCTTCGCCAGGAAGTCACTGCCGGCATCGCTGAGCTTGAGCGTCAGCTCTTCGTCCGACAGACGCTTCTGGACCTCCTTCAGCATTACGCCCACGATCTTGGCGATGTGCTCGCGGCTCAGCTGGTGGAACACGATCACGTCATCCAGACGGTTCAGGAACTCAGGATTGAAGGTGTGCTGCAACTCCTCCTTCACCTTCTCCGAAATCCGTTCGAAACTGCCACGGCTGTCGGACGTGCCGAAGCCGAGTGCTTTCCCCTTCGTGATCTCCTTCGCGCCCACGTTGCTGGTCATGATGACCACCGTGTTCTTGAAGTCGATCACGCGACCGTAGTTGTCGGTCAGGTGACCCTCGTCCAGCACCTGCAGCAGGATGTTGAACACATCCGGATGTGCCTTCTCGATTTCGTCGAGGAGGATGACGCTGTACGGCTTGCGACGGATCGCCTTGGTGAGCGTCCCGCTGTCCTCGTAGCCGACGTAGCCCGGAGGGGCGCCGATGAGACGCGACACGGAGAACTTCTCCATGTACTCGCTCATGTCCACGCGGATCAGCGCCGACGCATCGGCGAACAGGAACTTGGCCAGCTGACGTGCCACTTCCGTCTTGCCGACACCCGTCGGTCCGCAGAAGATGAAGCTGCCGATCGGCCGGTTCGGATCCTTGAGGCCAGCACGGCTGCGACGGATCGAACGTGCCAGCGACTTGATCGCCTCTTCCTGCCCGACGACCTGCGCGTGCATCTCCTCTTCCATGCGCAGCAGGCGAGCTGTTTCAGCTTCCTGCAGTCGCGTGACGGGAATGCCCGTCCAGCGGCTCACGATGAAGGAGATCTCTTCCTCACCGAGCACCGGCCGGAACGACTGACGACGCTGTTCCCACTCTTCCTGGCGCTGACGGATTTCCGCCTGCAGCTCACGCTCGCGATCGCGCAGCGACGCGGCCTTTTCGAAGTTCTGGTCGCGGACGGCACCTTCCTTGTCCACGTTCACCTGGTCGAGCTGCGCACGCAGGTCAGCCACGTCCGCCGGCGGAACCTGCGCGGCCAGACGCGCACGCGCGCCGGCCTCGTCGATCACGTCGATGGCCTTGTCGGGCAGGAAGCGATCGGTGATGTAGCGCTCCGACAGCTTCGCGGCGGCGAACAACGTCGTATCGGGGATCGTCACGCGGTGATGATCCTCGTACTTCTTGCGCAGCCCCTTCAGGATCTCGACCGTCTCGTCCACCGACGGCGGATCGACGATCACCGTCTGGAAGCGACGCTCGAGCGCGCCGTCCTTCTCGATGTACTTGCGGTATTCGTTGAGCGTGGACGCACCGACGCACTGCAGTTCACCGCGCGCCAGCGCAGGCTTCAGCATGTTGCTCGCGTCAATCGCACCTTCGGCCGCACCGGCACCGACCAGCGTGTGCAATTCGTCGATGAACAGGATCACGTTCTTGTTCTGCGCGATCTCGTTCATCACCGCCTTGAGGCGCTCCTCGAACTGGCCGCGATACTTGGTGCCCGCGATCACCGCCGCCATGTCGAGTGACAGCACACGGTTGTCGCGCAGGTTGTCCGGGCAGTTGCCGCCCGAGATCAACTGTGCCAGGCCTTCGACGATGGCCGTCTTGCCCACACCCGGCTCTCCAATGAGCACGGGGTTGTTCTTCTTGCGGCGCGACAGCACTTCCATCACCCGCTCGATTTCCTTGGCGCGTCCGATCGTGGGATCGAGTGCGCCTTCGGCGGCGAGTGCGGTGAGGTCACGGCAGAAGTGATCGAGCGCAGGCGTCTTGGACTTCTTTTCGGCCTTCGCTCCGCCGCCCGAAGGTGTTGCGCCCGGCGTGGAACCGCCGCTGCCGGCTTGCGCCGTCGGGGCGCCGCCAGGCGGCATCTCGGTCCCGAGCAGCCGCAGCGTCTCGGTGCGGGCCGCGTCGAGATTCACGCCGCTGTCGGTGAGCACCTGTGCGGCAATGCCCTTCTCCTCGCGGAGCAGGCCAAGCAGCAGGTGTTCCGTTCCGACGTAGCTGTGATTCAGTTCGCGCGCCTCGCTCATCGCGAGTTCGAGGACTTTCTTGGCCCGTGAGGTATACGGCAGGTCCGGGCCGGTGGCTTGCGCCGCCTTCCCCTTCTTCACCGTGTCCTCGATCTTCTGCTGGATCTCGTCGAGGTCGACGTTGAGGCTCTGCAGCACGGCGGCTGCCACCCCTTCGCCCTCGCGAATCAAGCCGAGAAGAATGTGCTCGGTGCCGACGTACTCATGGTGCAGGCGTGCGGCTTCTTCGCGCGCCATGGCGAGCACCTTCCGTACGCGCTCGGTGAAGTTGTACCCGTTCATGCTGACCTCTGGTTCGGCATTTGGTGGCCGATCATCCGTGCGAACCTACGTCGGCGGCGAGTGCATCCCGGACAAACCGTGCACGCGCCACGCTTGCATCACCATCCGACAACGTGGCCCGACCATCGTACTGCGCCACGTGTGCCGCCTGGCAATGAATCAGGAGCTTGTTGAGCGTATAGACACTCGGTGAACTCAGGAGTTTCAGGCTCAACGCGAGCCGGACACCGCTGAGGTAGTTCATCGCCTCGTCGAACGTCAGGCTCCGCGCATATCGCAGGGTGCCGTAGGCCCGCCAGAGCTTGTCTTCAATGATATACCCGGCGTCGCGAAGCAGCACGTGCCGGGCCTCCTCCTCCCGCTCCACCACATGCCGCACCACGCGCGACAGCTGGTCGAGCAGTTCCGCCTCACTCTTGCCCAGTGTCGTCTGGTTGCTGATCTGGAAGTAGTTCCCGACCACTTCCGACCCCTCGCCATACAAACCACGGTACGTCAGCCCCATCTGCTGCAGGCCAGCCAGCACCTTGGAAATCTCCTTCGTGAGCACCAGCCCCGGCAGGTGAATGAGCACCGAAGCCCGCAGCCCCGTTCCCGTATTCGTCGGGCAGGCGGTCAGAAAGCCGAACTCGCCATGCCAGGCGTACGGGACGTGTCGGCCCAGCTCGTCATCCAGCGCCGTCGCCGCCCCGAAGGCGCCCGCCGGATCGAACCCCGACCGCATCGCCTGCAGCCGCAGATGGTCTTCCTCGTTGACCATCACGCTAACCTCGTCGGCCAGCACCAGCGCCGCACCTGTCCGAACGGCGAGCGTCCCGTCCAGACCCGCCAGCTCCTTGCTCACGAGGTGGCGCTCATGCAGCAGCTGCCGGTCGGGGGTCGCCTGCTCGTCCACGCGGAGAATCACGCCACCGTTCAGCGAGGGCACCTTCGGCAGGGCGTCACGGAGTTGCCCCAGCACCCGCAGCCGCTCGCCGTCGCGGGCGCGCGACGTGAACGCAAACCCCTCGACGTTGCGCGCCAGTCGGACCCGCGTGGACAGCACGACCTCGGGATGTTCGCCCG
>JAYWIJ010000279.1:0-6586 GCA_043788935.1 Gemmatimonadaceae bacterium
AACCCCGCGTGGACGCTGACCGAGGCGGCGCGAATCGGCTACAAGCCGATCGTCTGGCCGAAGCAGTACCGCTCGGGAAAGCCGCAGATGGAATCGCTCTTCGCGCGGGAGAAAGCGGCACAGGCAGCGACCGCCGCGCCTGCTGCGAAGGAGCCGGCATGAGCGGAATGTTCAGTGGTCAGCATGCGCTGGTCACCGGTGCCGGTCAGGGTATCGGCGCGGCCATCGCGCGCATGCTCTCGGCCGAGGGCGCGTCGGTGACGCTGCTGGGCCGTCGCCGCGCGACGCTGGAGCAGGTGGCCGCATCGCTGGACGCCGCCGTGAGCGTCGTCACCGCGGACGTTACCGACGAACAGGCCGTGGCACTCGCGTTCGCGGCCGCTCGTGCGGAACGCGGTGCCATCTCGATTCTCGTGAACAACGCAGGGCAAGCCGACAGCGCGCCGTTCGGCCGGACGTCGTCAGCGCTCTGGGCACGCATGCTCGCCGTGAATCTCACCGGCACATTCAACTGCACGCAGGCCGCGCTCGCGGACCTGCTGACGGCGCGCGCGGGTCGGATCATCAACATCGCCAGCACGGCAGGCCAGCGCGGGTACGCCTACGTCAGTGCGTACAGCGCGGCGAAGCATGGCGTGGTAGGGTTCACGCGATCTCTGGCGCTGGAACTCGCGCCGAGCAGCGTGACGGTGAACGCGATCTGTCCGGGCTTCACCGAGACGGAGATGCTGCAGGAGAGCCTCGACACCATCGTCGCGAAGACAGGACGCACCGAAGCGGTCGCACGCGCGGAGCTGGTGAAGACGAATCCGCAGGGTCGACTGGTGCAGCCTGACGACGTCGCTGCCGCGGTGCGCTGGCTCTGCTCCGACGCTGCATGTTCCGTCACGGGACAGTGCATCTCGATGGCCGGCGGGGAGGTGATGTGATGTCCACGCGACGAACCACAGCCGCCCCACTGCTGGACCGCGAGAGTATCGGCCACGAAAGCCGGGTGGTATCGGACGATCATCAGTCGCTGAAGGTCTGGCTGCGACTGCTGTCGTGCAGCACGCAGGTCGAGACCGCTCTCGCCAAGCGCTTGCGCGCCGAGGCGGGAATCACGCTGGCACGCTTCGACTTCATGGCACAATTGCACCGGCATCCCGACGGGCTGACGATGAGTGTGCTGTCTCGCTACCTGATGGTGACCGGCGGCAACGTCACCGGCCTCGCCGACGAACTGGAGAAGGAAGGACTGGTGGCACGCACCGCCGATCCGAACGACCGTCGCACGTCGCGTGTGTCGCTCACGCGGAAGGGCCGCAAGCTCTTCGATCGCCTTGCGGCGGAGCATGAATCGTGGATCGTCGCGATGTTCGTCGGCATGCCTAAGTCGGAGATGACGCAGCTGTACGACCTGCTCGGCCGGCTTCGCGTGCAGCTTGCCGCGATGCCCGTCGCTGATCTGCCGACACCACCACCCACACCGCGCCGCACACGTCGGGCGGGAGCCCTGCGATGAGCACTCCACTCGACCCGACGCTGGCTGCGGGTATTTCTCGCCCACTGGCCGACTACCAGGCCTCGCACTTCGGCTGGCGCGTCACCGATCGCGTCGGCGTGATCACGCTGAATCGCCCCGAGCGGAAGAATCCGCTCACCTTCGCGAGCTACGCGGAGCTGCGCGACCTGTTCGAGCGGCTGCGGTATGCGGACGATGTGAAGGCGCTCGTGATTCACGGTGCCGGTGGCAACTTCAGCAGCGGCGGCGACGTGCACGAGATCATCGGGCCACTGGTGGGGCTGCCGGCACCGGAACTGCTGGCGTTCACGCGCATGACCGGGGCACTCGTGAAGGCCATGCGGCATTGTCCGCAGCCGATCATCGCCGCCGTGGACGGTGTGTGCGCGGGGGCCGGTGCGATCCTCGCGATGGCGTCCGACATGCGCTTCGGCACGTCGCGCAGCAAGACGGCATTCCTCTTCAACCGCGTCGGGTTGGCCGGCTGCGACATGGGTGCGTGCGCCATGCTGCCGCGCATCATCGGACAGGGGCGGGCGAGCGAACTGCTCTTCACCGGCCGCGCGATGCCCGGCGACGAGGCGCTGCAGTGGGGCTTCTTCAATCGTGCCTGTGAGCCTGACGCGGTGGTTGCTGACGCGATCGCACTGGTACGCGAGCTGGCGCATGGCCCCACGTTCGCCAACGGGCTCACCAAGACGATGCTGCATCAGGAGTGGGCGATGAGCGTGGACGACGCCATCGAGTCGGAGGCGCAGGTGCAGGCGCTCTGCATACTCACGGAGGACTTCGGCCGCGCGTATCGCGCGTTCGCCGCGAAACAGACGCCGGTGTTCGAGGGCAACTGATGCACGCACCCACGGAGCAGCCGCGATGAGTGACACGACGTACCTCGAGTGGCCATTCTTCGAGCCACGCCATCGCACGCTGGCGGCGGAACTCGACGCGTGGTGCACGATGCATCTCGCGCACACCTCGCACGACGACGTCGATGCCGCATGCCGATCACTGGTCCGGCAGCTCGGCGATGCCGGATGGCTTCGCCACGCCGTGGGCGGCACCGCGCAGGGCGGCACGTCCGACGTGATCGACACGCGCGCCATCTGCCTGATTCGCGAGATTCTCGCACGACACGACGGGCTCGCCGATTTCACCTTCGCCATGCAGGGGCTGGGCTCGGGCGCGATCAGCCTGCACGGCACGTCAGTACAGCGCGAGCGCTACCTCACACGCGTGGCAAGCGGCGAAGCGATCGCGGCCTTCGCACTCTCCGAGCCCGACGCCGGCTCCGACGTGGCCGCCATGCAGTGCGCGGCACGCATTGACGGTGATACGGTAATCCTCGACGGTGAGAAGACGTGGATCAGCAATGGCGGCATCGCCGATTTCTACGTCGTATTCGCGCGAACCGGCGAAGCGGCAGGGTCGCGGGGCATCTCGGCGTTCATCGTGGATGCCAATGCGCCCGGGCTGCACATCGCGGAACGCATCGACGTGATCGCGACGCATCCACTGGCGCGTCTCCGCTTCGAGGGATGTCGCGTACCGCTGTCGTCACGACTGGGCGCGGCCGGTGAGGGGTTCAAGGTGGCGATGCGCACGCTCGACATCTTCCGCAGTTCGGTGGCGGCCGCGGCACTCGGCTTCGCCCGACGCGCGCTCGACGAGGCGCTGCAGCGCGCCACCACGCGTCCGATGTTCGGCGGCATGCTCGGCGACCTGCAGCTCACGCAGGCGAAGCTGGCGCAGATGGCGACCACCGTGGAGAGTGCCGCGCTGCTCACCTATCGCGCAGCCTGGATGCGCGACGGCGGCAAGACCGTGACGCGCGAAGCCGCGATGGCAAAGCTGGTGGCCACCGAAGGCGCACAGCAGGTCATCGATTCTGCGGTGCAGCTGCTCGGCGGACTTGGTGTGATGCGTGGCAACATCGTGGAGCAGCTCTACCGCGAAGTGCGCTCGCTGCGGATCTACGAAGGTGCCACCGAGGTGCAGCAGCTGATCATCGGGCGCGACCTGCTGCGGGCGCATCGGGCTGCGCACGACACATGACCTCAGCACACGTCGACACCTTCGCCGCCGATAATCTTCCGCCAGCGGATCTGCAGCCCGACTATCTGTTCACGCTGCCGTCGTTGCAGTTCCCGGTACGATTGAACTGTGCCACGGAGCTGCTGGACCGGCACATCGAGGCGGGGCGCGGTGAGCGCGTCTGCATTCGTGCCGCCGGTGTGACGTGGACGTATGCCGAGTTACAGCGGCAGGCCAATCGCGTGGCGAATGTACTGGTGCAGGAGATGGGGATGGTGCCTGGAAACAGGGTGCTGCTGCGCGCACCCAACAATCCGATGATGGTGGCGGCGTGGTTCGGCGTGATCAAGGCGGGCGGGATCGCGGTGGCGACCATGCCGCTGCTGCGCGCGGTGGAGTTGCAGAAGGTGATCCAGAAGGCGCAGGTCACGCATGCGCTCTGCGACGTGACACTGGCCGGTGAGCTGGACATGGCGCTCGAGCGCTCATCGCACACGGTGACGCTGAAGCACTTCAACACCATGTCCGACGGGTCGCTGGATGCGGCGATGCGCTCGGCGAGTGACGTGTTCGACAATGTGGACACGGCCTGCGACGACACCTGCATCATCGCGTTCACGTCGGGGACCACGGGGCAGCCGAAGGGCACGATGCACTTCCATCGCGACGTGATGGCCATCTGCGCCTGCTGGCCGGTGCATGTGCTCCGTCCGCGCGAGGACGACGTGTTCATCGGCAGTCCGCCGCTGGCGTTCACGTTCGGGCTGGGTGGTCTGGTACTGTTTCCGATGCAGGTCGGGGCGAGCGCGGTGCTGCTGGAAAAACCGTCGCCGCAGCACCTGCTGGGGGCGATCGAGGCGTACGGTGCAACGACGCTGTTCACTGCGCCGACGACCTATCGCACGATGGCCGACTTCGGCGACCGTTTGCGCGCCACGCGCCTCAGGCAGTGCGTGTCGGCGGGGGAGGTGCTGCCTGCGTCCACGCGTGCGCTGTGGAAGGAGGCCACCGGCATCGAGATGATCGACGGCATCGGTGCCACCGAGATGCTGCACATCTTCATCTCCGCAGACGAAGCGCATGCGCGACCCGGTGCCACTGGCGTGGCGGTGCCGGGCTACGTGGCCACCGTACTGAACGTCGCAGGTGAGCCTGCTGCCGTCGGTGAGGTGGGCCGACTCGCGGTGAAAGGCCCGACCGGCTGTCGCTATCTCGCCGACGATCGGCAGCGGGGCTACGTGCTGAATGGCTGGAACGTGACCGGTGACGCATACGTGATGGATGGCGACGGCTATTTCCACTACCAGTCTCGCACCGACGACATGATCATCTCGGCCGGCTACAACATCGCGGCCCCCGAGGTCGAGGATGCGCTGTTGCGGCATGCAGCCGTGGCGGAATGCGGCGTGATCGGGGTGCCCGATGATGAACGCGGACAGATCGTGAAGGCGTTCGTGGTGCTGCGTGAGGGACACACCCACTCCGATTCACTGGTGCGCGAACTGCAGGATTTCGTGAAGCAGATGATCGCGCCGTACAAATATCCGCGCGCCATCGAGGTGCGGACCTCGCTGCCGCGCACCGAGACGGGCAAGCTGCAGCGTTTCCGTCTGCGTGATCCGGCATGAACCACTCCACGTTCACTCACGTCATCGCGAGGGTTTCCTGATGCGCATTCTGCAGCCTGCGGGCTGGCCGCGCCCGCGCGGGTACGCCAACGGCGTGGCGGCGCGTGGTGAGATGGTCTTCGTAGCCGGTCAGATCGGCTGGGATGCGACCGGCACGTTTCCGGGCAGCACGATGGCCGCTCAGGTGCGTCAGGCGCTGATGAACGTGGTCGCCGTGCTGAACGAGGCTGGTGCGAAGCCCGAGCACATCACGCGCATGACCTGGTATGTCACCAGCCGCGACGCGTACCTCGACGCCGGTGCCGAAATCGGCGTGGCGTTCCGCGACATCATCGGCAGCTACAACGCGGCGATGTCGGCGGTGCAGGTCTGCGCGCTGATGGAGCCCGAAGCGCTGGTCGAGATCGAAGTGACCGCCGTGATCCCCGACTGACGATGCCCGCCGACATGCAATCCGGCGCGCTGACCATCGGTATCGTTGGCGCCGGCGTCATGGGGCGCGGCATCGCACGCGTGGCGGCGCAGGCGGGAGTGCGTGTGCTGCTGCACGACGCCATCGAGGGCAGCGCGGCGCAGGCGGTGGTCGACATTCACGACGCGCTGCAGGTCGCCGTCAGCAAAGGTCGCATCACCATTGACGCCGCCGGCGCAGCGATGTCATCCCTGCACCCGGTGTCCGTGCTCAGCGACCTGCGGCACGCCGACGTCGTCATCGAAGCGATCGTCGAAGATCTTGCGGCGAAACAGGCGTTGTTCAGCGCACTTGAAGAGACGGTGTCAGCGACGTGCGTACTCGCAACCAACACCTCGTCACTCTCCGTCACCGCCATCGCTGGGGCCTGCGAACAACCACAACGCGTCGTCGGGCTGCACTTCTTCAATCCGGTGCCGGCGATGAAGCTGGTGGAAGTCATCGACGGTGCCCGCACCGCGTCGGGGGTGGGCGACGCGATGACAGCGCTCGTCACGCGAATGGGGCACACGCCCGTGCGTGTGCGCGACACACCGGGTTTTCTGGTGAACCACGCCGGTCGTGGCTACGGCACCGAGGCGCTGCGCATCGTCAGCGAGAGCGTCGCGGAGCCGCAGGTCGTCGACAGGATCCTGCGCGAGCAGGTCGGCTTCAGGCTCGGACCGTTCGAACTGTTCGATCTGGTCGGGCTCGACGTGTCGGTGCCAGTGATGGAGTCGGTGTATCGCCAGTACTGGGGCGAGCCACGATTCCGTCCCTCCCCGCTGCTGGCGCAACGACGCGCAGCAGGACTGTTGGGCGCGAAATCAGGGGAAGGCTTCTACCGGTACGCCGACGGAAAGCGCATCACACCCGACTCCGGTGTTCCGCAGCGCATCGATCCACCGACGGTCTGGATCAGCAGTGCCGAACCGCATTTCGCAGGCGAGGCCAGCATCCTGCTCACGACAC
>JAYWIJ010000280.1:0-27153 GCA_043788935.1 Gemmatimonadaceae bacterium
GCGATCAGGGAGGCGGGGCTGACGGTGTCATCGGCGCACGTCGAAATTCCGGTCGGCGATGCGCGCATTGCGATGCTCGACGCTGCGAAGACCTACGACACCACGCGCATGATCTGGCACGGCTGGCCCGGTCACAATTCGGCGGACATCGTACGCATACCGGGGAAGCGCGCAGCGTTCCTGCACATCAAGGATGGACCGGCAGTCTATCACGAGACGCTCGCCACTGACAATCCCGATCCGATGACCGCCGTGGGCAAGGGCACGCAGGATTTCACCTCGATTGCGCGTGCGGGTTCCGGGAACGTCGAGTGGATGATTGTCGAGATGGATAAGGTCAAGGGCGACGTGTTCGTGGCACTGGAGGAGAGTGTCCGCTACCTCACCACGAACAACCTCGCCGCCGGCAAGCCAGCCACCTGACGGCACGCCGTACCAACGCAGCATCGCACACACACCTCGTCTCCCGGATCACACCGTCGCATGCGTCCTACACTATTCGTTCGCGCTGCAATCGCACTCACCGCACTCGTGGGATGCGAACGTGCCGCCCCGGCACCGACTGGTCCCGCGCGCATCCTCGTCTTCTCGAAGACGGCCGGGTACCGCCACGAGTCGATCGACTCCGGCAAGGTGGCGCTCATGCGACTTGGCGCCGCCAACTCGATGGTGGTGGACACCACTGAGGACGCATCGAAGTTCAACGAGGACACGCTCAGGCAGTACGCAGCCGTGGTGTTCCTGAGCACCACCGAGAACGTGCTGAATCGCGCGCAGGAGATCGACCTGCAGCGTTTCATCCAGGCCGGCGGCGGCTATGCCGGCATTCACGCGGCAGCCGACACGGAGTACGACTGGGCGTGGTACGGCCGTCTGGTCGGCGCGTACTTCAAGAGCCATCCCGCGCAGCAGGACGCCGTGGTGCGCGTGGTCGACACGAAGCATGCCTCCACGTCGCATCTCCCGGCCGAGTGGACGCGTCGCGACGAGTGGTACAACTACAAGGCCTTCGCGCCCGACCTGCAGGTGCTCGCCTCGCTCGACGAATCGAGCTACACGGGCGGCGAGAATGACGGCACGCATCCCATCGCATGGAAGCACGATGTGGACGGCGGGCGTGCGTGGTACACGGGCATGGGGCACACCAATGAGTCGTATGCCGATTCGCTGTTCCTGAAGCATCTGCTCGGCGGCCTGCAGTACGCGGTGGGTTCACCGCGCCGGGCGCTGGACTACACCAAGGCCACCGCCCAGCGTCCGCCTGCCGACTCGCTGTTCCGGAAGGTGTCGCTGACGATGGGCACACTCGCTGAGCCGACGGAGATGGCGGTGCTGCCAAGCGGCGACGTGCTGATCGCGCAACGCGGCGGCGAAGTGGCGCTGTTCACTGCGAAGAACAAGCGCGTGACGCCGGCAGGGAGGGTGGCCGTATACGACAAGAGCAAGAACGGCTCGAACGTCGAGGAAGGACTGCTCGGTCTCACCATCGATCCGGACTTTGCGAAGAATCGCTATGTCTATCTGTTCTACAGCCCCGCCGACACGTCGGTGAACCGGCTGTCGCGCTTCGAGTTCGGTGGCGATTCACTGAAGATGTCGACCGAGAAGGTCGTGCTGGAGTTCTACTCGCAGCGTGAGATCTGCTGTCACACCGGCGGCTCTCTGGCGTTCGGGCCCGGCCGTGTGCTGTTCATCTCCAGCGGCGACAACTCGACGCCGTTCGACGAGAAGGGCGTGACGCACGCCAGTCACGGCTTCTCGCCCACCGACGACCGGCCCGGTCACGAACCGTACGACGCACGCCGTACCTCGGCCAACACCAACGACCTGCGTGGCAAGATCCTGCGCATTCACGTGCTGACCGATGGCACGTACGACATTCCCGCGGGCAATCTCTTTGCGCCGGGCACGCCGAACACGAAGCCCGAGATCTTCGTGATGGGCAATCGCAATCCGTACCGCATTGCCGTGGACCAGAAGAGCGGCTTTTTGTACTGGGGCGAAGTCGGACCCGATGCCGCCGACGACACGCTCGCGACGCGTGGACCGAAGGGTTACGACGAGATCAACCAGGCGCGCGCGGCAGGCAACTTCGGCTGGCCGCTGTTCGTCGGCGACAATTACGCGTATCACCGCTGGGATTACACCACGGGCGCGAGTGGCGCACTGCACGATCCGAAGGCGCCGAAGAACGAGTCGCGCAACACCACCGGACTGCGCGACCTGCCCGCAGCGCAGCCGGCCTTCATCTGGTATCCGTACGGGGCCACACGTGATTTCCCGCAGGTGAACAAGGGCGGTCGCACGGCAATGGCGGGGCCGGTCTATCACGCCAGCATGTTCGCGAACGTCAGCACCGCGATGCCTTCGTACTACGACGGCAAGTTCTTCATCTACGACTGGATCCGGCACTGGATCATGGCCGTCACGCTCTCACCCAGAGGTGACTACGAAGCCATGGAGCCGTTCGCGCCGCGCGACTCGTTCTCGGCGCCGATCGACATGGAACTCGGACCTGATGGCCGGATCTACGTGCTGGAGTACGGCAAGGCGTGGTTCGCGAAGAACGCCGACGCGGGGTTGTCGATGATCGAGTATCGCGGGAAGCGCTGAGCCGTGCGTTGCTGATGGCGATCGTCGCTGCAAAGGCCAACGACTGAACAGCTTCAACGCAAAACAGCGCGATCGCCTTCTGCGTGCATCGCGACGGTCGATGGGAGGCGGACAAGCTTTTCGGGGGAACTGCACTCGCTGTTGCAGTTCCCCTCCCTCATCGATGCTGGCGTGTGTGGTGCGGGTGGCCTATCGAAAGTACGGCCGAGAGAGCAGTTTTGCGGCTGTCCGTCATGGCGCTGTTTTGCGTTAAGGCAGTTCGCAATTCGAACGTGCACCGAGCCGCCATGAAATTAGAAGGGGAAGAGCCCCTTGATGCCGCGCATGCCGCTGGCGCGCACGACCACTGACGGGATCACGAGCAGTCGGCTGGCGTTCAGGCCAAGCACCGAGCGGTCGTAGTAGACGCCAAGCTCCGGGCCGATGCTGTAGCTACGGTCACCGAACAGGTAGCCCACCGATGCGCCGATCACGGGATCGTCTTCGCGTGCGGTGCGCGTGATCGGCAGCACCTGCGTGGCGCGGATGGCGCCGTAGAGCTGTCCCGTCTTCGTCCATCTGCCGCTGGTGATCAGCGTAGCCTCGACGCCGGCATGTTCGCCCATGTTGAGGATGCCGCCGCCCAGCATGATGGATGTGCGCGTGCGATTTTCAGGGCGCGCGGCGGTGTCGGCGCGGGTGAGCTGGTGCTTCCACGTGGCCATGAATCCGCTCCATGTCGCCACACGGAATCCGATGTCGGTGCGATCATCGATGCCGAATCGGACTTCGTTGTCCACTGATGGGCGTCGCGTCGGGGCGCTGTCGTCCAGCGTGCCCGGGACCACGTTCAGGCTGCTGCTGGACACGCGCTCGCCAACCGGCGCGGTCTCGGCGCCCTGCCCGACGGTGTACGAAATGCAGCCGGTGCAGAGCGCCAGCAGCATCGTGGACAGCAGGCGGACGGTCGGGAACAGGCGAAGGGCGCGCGGAATGTGGCAGGCGATGCGCGTGCGGACGGCGGAACGGACAGGCACTGGAGTCTCCCTGAGGTGAAGTCACGGAGAGAGTGCCATGTCGCGTTGCGCCATCCCATACGTCAGATGACGTAGGAGGTGGTCAGGCGGTCCTCGAAACTGCAGCGCCGCACATCGCGAGGCGGTGTGCGGCGCTGACGTGCGTCACCGCGTCACACGCGGGGCTTCATGGTGCCCGGCATCGCCGCGCGCGCTTCGAGCGCCACGGCCGCACTGTCGAGGCCCGACACGACCTCCTTCAGCAGCCCGTCCTTGATGTCGTACACGAGGCCGTGCAGAATGGGACGCCGGCCCTTCTGCCACGCCCGCTGGACCACCGGCGTGCGCGTGAGGTGAAACACCTGCTCGATGACGTTCAATTCAACCAGGCGGTGCACGCGCGATGCCTCGTCGGGCATCGCGTCGATCTCGTCACGGTTCCAGCGATAGACGTCACGCAGCACGTGCAGCCAGTGGTCCACCACACCGTGCCCGGCATCGCCCATGGCGGCCTTCACACCGCCGCAACCATAGTGCCCGCAGACGAGCACGTGCTTGACGTCGAGATGCTCGACCGCGTACTCGAGGGCCGACAGCATCGACAGATCGTTCGGATGCGCCTGGTTGGCAATGTTGCGGTGCGTGAAGATCTCGCCCGGCTTCGCGCCAAAGAGCAGCTCGGCCGGCACGCGCGAGTCACAACAGCCGATGAAAAAGAAGTTCGGCTCCTGATGCTCCGCAAACCGCGCGAAATAGCTGGGATCGGACACCGTGACCTCGGTGGCCCAGGTACGATTGCGTGCGATCAGGTCGCGGTAGTTCTGCATGCGTCAGTGCCCGTGAGTTGGAGTCGTCGGTGCTGCCGGGATGTTGACGAGGCGGTAGTCGATCTTGCGAAGCTGCGCCGTCGCCGTGAATTCGTGCAGCTGCTCGAGCACGTCGTAGTCGAACCGTGCGGTGTTGGTGCCATCGATCTCGACGCGGCTGCCATCGGGCAGCTCGCTGAGGGTGCGCTCGATGTTGGCCTTGCTCAGGAACGTGGCCTGATCGGGGAGGACGAAGCGGCGCAGCACGGCTCCGTCCGGGCTCACCTGCCGCAGCGCGGGCTGCCGCAGGTACTGCGCGAGGATGAAGAGAATGGCGACTGACAGTCCGATGGCGATGCCGATCAGCAGATCGGTGAGCACGATCGCCACCACAGTCACGGTGAACGGAATGAACTGTCCCCAACCCAGCGACCAGGACGTCCGGAAGAGTGCCGGATTGGCGAGCTTCCAGCCGGTGAACAGCAGCATGGCCGCCAGTGCGGAGAGCGGAATAAGGTTCAGAATGCGCGGAATGGTCAGCACGAACGTCATCAGCAGCAACCCGTGCAGGACGGCTGACCAGCGTGTGCGGGCTCCGGCGTCGATGTTGGCCGCACTGCGCACGATGACGCCCGTCACGGGCAGCCCACCCACGAGACCGGAGAGCGTGTTGCCGACGCCCTGTGCCAGCAGTTCCCGGTTCGTGTCCGACTCGCGCTTGAACGGATCCATCTTGTCGGTCGCTTCGAGACTGAGGAGCGTCTCGAGGCTGGCGACGATCGCGATGGTCACGCCAAGGCGCCACACCTGCAGCGACGACAGCGCGCTCCAGTCAGGGACGCGGAAGAAGCCGAGCCAGTCGGATGGTGTCTCTGCCACGGGCAGCTGCACCAGGTGCGTGGAGCGCACCGCCAGCGTGGGCTCGAACTGTGCGAACAGGGCGTTCATGCCGATGCCGAGCAAGACCACCAGCAGCGGCGCCGGTACGACCTTCAGCTTCTTCATCGCCGGCAGGCTCCAGATCACCAGCACGGCCAGCGAGATCGCTGCGATGATCACGGCGCCGAGCTGCACCTGCTGCGTCAGCTCGCTGAGTGACGAGAACGTGGTGCCGATACCAGGCTGGATGAACGACTCGTCGCCTTCCCAGTCCGCATCGTAGCCCACGGCGTGCGGCAACTGCTTGAGGATGAGGATGATGCCGATCGCGGCCAGCATGCCCTTGATCACCGCGCTCGGGAAGTAGTAGCCGATGACGCCGGCCTTCGCGAAACCGAGCGCCACCTGCAGTACTCCACCGATGATCACCGCCACCAGGAACTGTTCGAACGATCCGAGGGCTGTGATGCCGGTGAGCACGATCGCCGTCAGACCTGCGGCAGGTCCGCTGACCATCAGTTGCGAGTTGGACAGCAGGCCAACGACGATGCCGCCGATCACACCGGCCACGATGCCGGACGCCAGCGGAGCGCCCGATGCGAGGGCGATGCCGAGGCACAGGGGCAAGGCGACGAGCACGACGACGAGCGAGGCGGGAAGATCCGCCTTCCAGCTGTCACGCAGTGAGGGTGGCGCAGAGATCAAGGCAGGCATCAGCAGGGGATCGGCGTGTGGCGTACCGCCGTGGTGCGGGGCAGTAACGGTGCGCAATGACACGCAGCCCCATCGGGATGCGTGTTCTCACGTGCGCAAGAAAAGCGCCCGTACGTCACGGTGCCAAGGGCACACCCGGCGGGACGTGACAGTGTGCAACGATTTTACTTCGCAGGTGCTGTCCCGTCGTGACACCCGACGCACATTTTCGTGACGCGTCAGCGCGTCGGCGGGTACGCCCGGATCACCGGCGGCAACGGTGGTTCCACGGTCTCGTCGATCAGGAGGCGCAACCGATGCACCACGGGGGGTGGCGGTCCCACGGCAGGAGACAAAGGCCGGGCCTGATGCCGTCGGCGCGGCGGCGGAATCCTGAACGGCGTCGCCCCCCATCCGCACGAGGCAGATGGGGGGCGACGAGTCCCGAACACTCAGACGGCGATCAGAACACCGACGGCAGGTTGTTGTTGCGGATGTCCTTCTGCGCCGTGGCGACACCGAGGCCGACGCTGACGCCGAGCGAGAGGGCGGTACCGGCGCCGATCAGCGGAATGAGACCGACGATCGGGAGCGCCACGAGCGCCGTCGCACCGCCGGCAATGATCGGTGCCCAGAACGTCTGGGCCGCCGGCACGAACCGCAAGCGGTCGCGGACGAACTTGCGGGCCTGTGAGTACGCTGCCCAGGTCAGGACGAGGCTGGCAGCGAAGGCGATCAGCGTGAACATGGTGCTTCTCCGGAAGACGTGCGTGACGAACTCCCTCACCCGTACGACGGCGCTGCCGTGTGGTTTCAGCAGGCCGGTGTACGGCGGTGTCACGGCTTCTCGAGATCGCGCAGCCAGATGTTCCGGAAGCGCACCGGGTGCCCATGATCCTGCAGGGTGATCGGCAGGCGGTCGGCGTGGGCGCTGTACGGCGTCCGTTTCATGTAGGTCGTCGGCCCCACGGCTTCCCTGTTGTCCTGCACCAGCACGCCGTTGAAGAACACCGTGAAGCGCGCGGCCGACTGCAGTGAGCCATCGGGCTTGAAGCGGGGGCGATGGTACACGATGTCGTACACCTGCCACTCGCCCGCCGCGCGCGCCGGATTCACCATCGGTGGAAACTGGCCGTAGATCGATCCTGCCTGACCATCGGCGTATGTGACGTTGTCGCGCGAGTCGAGTACCTGGATCTCGTAGCGATCACCGGCGAAGAACACGCCGCTGTTCCCGCGATCCTGCCCCTTGCCGACTGGGGGATTCGGCGCAGCCCATTCGATGTGCAGCTGCACGTCGCCAAAACTGTCGCGCGTGCTGAGCGTCCCCGATCCGGGCACCGCCACGAACGTGCCGTCTTCGACCCGCCACTTCGCTGGTGCGCCGGCCGGCGTCATCCACTTCTCGAGCCCGCTGCCGCTGAACAGCACGACGGCATCGGCGGGCGGCGCGATGGTGTATGCCACGCCAGGTGCAACGATCGGCGGGCGCGGCCGGTCCTCGGACTGCTGCGGCCATTCACTGAGCTTGCTCTGGGCGCCAAGCGGCGCGCTGCATGCCGCGGCAACGGCACATGCGATGACGAGTTTCATGGATGGACCCCGACGAAGGAGACGCCCGTGCCTTGCTGTCACGGCCGGACTTTCCGGCGCAGCAGTCCAATCTATCGGCGGGACCGTACGGGGGAGCGGCATGTTCCTGCGCTCGATCGCACGCGGAAACGGCGTGACGCTGCCGCGTCACGCCGTCCACGTCCACGTTCATGCAATGCAGTGCAGTCCAGTGCAGTGCAGTGCAGTCCAGTGCAGTGCAGTGCAGTTCAGTTCACGGTGAACTGCTTCATCATGCCGTGCGCAATGTGCGGTTTGCCGTCTTTCGCGTCGGGAATGAAGCAGAGCATGGCGTATTCGCCGGGCGTGAACTCGACGGCGACATAGGCGGTGACGCCCTTCGGCATGCCCGCCGTTCCACCGACGGGCGTGGCAGGCGGTGGGCCGGCCTGATTTTCCGTCCACTTCGCGAAGTCCGCCGCCGTCTTCCCTTCGTTCAGCCGGACGATGAACATTTCGTGGTCCTGCGCCGCCGAGTTCTCGAGGCGGATGACGTGCTTGCCTGCGGTCATCGGTCCCTGCACATCCCACGCGTAGTCGGTCATCGTGACGCGCACGTCGGCTTCGGGCGCCGTCGCCACGGGTCCGGTGGAGGGTATGACGGTCAGCGCGTGCGACATGCCCTTCATCACGTGCGGTGTGCCGTCACTCGACGGGATGAAGCAGAGCATGACGTACGCGCCTGGTGTGAGCTCCTGCGTCACGACCTGCACGATCGGTGAGCCGGGCGGCGGCGAATTCGGACCGCCCACCGCCTCCGTCCACGCCGGCGGCGGGCTGCCCGGCGGTGCCTCCTTGAGAAACTTCTGGACGTCCGCGTAAGTCTTGCCACCGGTGAGCCGGATGAGCTGCACGTGATGCAACTCCTTGCCCTTGTTCAGCAATCGCAACGACACGAGGCCACTGGGAATCGTGTCGGGCGCATCGAAGGCGTAGTCGGTGGTGACGACATTCACTTCGAGCGGTGCGACGCTGCTGGCCGTGGCGGCTGCTGGCGCGGCGGAATCGGTGACCTTCGCGTCGGGCTTCGCACACGCTGCAACTGCGAACAGCGCTGTTGCGGGAAGCAGACTGACTGCAGATCGGAACGACATTGGTCTCTCCTGGTGCCGGGGGGGGGGGGGGACATGCGGCGGCCGAGTGCGGGAAGTACACGTACGCAATGAAGAAACACGTTGGACGGCGCCGCTGACAGGCGCGCGTGTGCCGCGCTCCGCAACTGACTGCACCGGTGCCACCGCGTGATGACACATCATGAGAACTTGCTGATCGCGATTCACTCGCGACGCGCGTTTATCTACGTTACGTGGGCAGCGTCGGCAGATTTTGCCGAGTGCGCACGCGAACCGGCGTGCGCGTCGCGCTGCGGCTCACCGAGGACTTCGCGCGACGTGGCCAGAGACTCCGCTCCCGAATCGACACCATCCAGACCGCAGCTCGCCTACACGCTGGCGGTGCTGTTCGCACTCAATTTCATGAACTTCTACGATCGCCAGGTGGTGGGCGCGGTCGGCGAGAAGATCAAGCAGGAATGGCAACTCAGCGACGGACAGCTCGGCAGCCTCACGACGGCGTTCGTCCTGGTGTATGCGCTGGTCGGCATTCCATTCGGCCGACTCGCCGACACGCAGCGGCGACGGGTGCTGCTGAGCGGCGGCGTTGCCGTGTGGAGTACGTTCACGGCACTCTCTGGCGCCGCAGGTACCTTCACGCTGCACTTCCTGTCACGCATGGGAGTGGGTGTGGGTGAAGCCAGCCTGGCCCCGACGGCGAATGCGCTCATCGCCGCACTCTTTCCCGCACACCTGCGTGCGCGTGCAATCAGCATCTTCATGCTCGGCCTGCCGCTGGGGCTCGGCGCGAGTTACCTGATCAGCGGCATGGTGGCCAAGGCGACGGGTGGCTGGCGACCGGCGCTTTACGTGGCGGCGGTGCCGGGCATGATGCTGGCCGTGCTCGCGCTGTTCATCACCGAAGCGCCGCGCGGCGCTGCATCGCAGTCACGACGCACGACGGAACTCCGCACGACGGAGAGCATCCGCATGGTGCTGCGCGTGCGGACGATGTGGTGGATCATCGCGTCGGGTGCGCTGATGAACCTCGTGCTGTATGCCGTCAGCGCGTTCGCCACGTCGTTCTACATCCGCTATCACGGGCTCGACATCGACATCGCGAATCGGTACAACGCGCTGGTGTTCGGCGCCGGTGGCGGCATCGGGATGATCGTCGGTGGCGTGCTCGGTGATCGCGCGGCACGCGGCGGTGCGTCGGGCCGACTCAGGTTGGCGATGCGCGGTGCACTGATCGCAGCACCGCTGTTCTGGATTGCGCTCGAGCAGCCGCGCGGGATGGCGTGGCGGTTCGCGCTCTGCCTGTTCTGCGCGGTGGTGGCGATCTACCTGTACTACAGCACCGTGTACGCCGCGATTCATGATCTCGTGCCAGCCGACGTGCGTGGCATGGCGATGTCGGTGTACTTCTTCGTGTTCTACATCTTCACTGCACTCGGCCTCGTGTTCTTCGGTCGCCTCAGCGACGCGATGGCGGCACGGGCACTGGCCACCGGGGTGACGGCGGCCGAAAGTCGGGCGCTGGGGCTGCACGACGCCATGTACACCATGCCAGTGTTCTGCGCTGCGCTGGTGATGGTGCTGTTCGTCGCGTCGCGGACTGCGGCGGCCGATGCGGAGTCGGCCTAGCGCTCGCCGGCCTGACACCGTTCTCTCATCGTGCGTTCCCGTCGCCCTCTTTCTCCGGCTGCCGCCATGACCGATCCGAAGTCGCACTTCCCGCTCACCCGCCGCAATTTTCTCGCGCAGTCGGGTGTGACCGCCGCCCTTTTTGCCGCCGCACCGCGCCTGCCCGATTTCGCCGTCACGCGCGCACCTGACGCGACATTGCCGTCAGCGAAAAAGGTCCCCATCGGCATCGAATTGTACGCCGTGCGCAACGAACTGCGGCGTGACCTGCCGGCGACGCTCGCGGCAGTGAAGTCGTACGGCTACGAGACGGTGGAGTTCTTCGCGCCGTATCTCGGCTGGACGCTGCCGTACGCGAAGACCGTCCGCACCATGATCGACGATCTCGGGCTGCGCTGCTACTCCACGCACAACGGCATGGCATCACTGACGCCCGGTGACACGATGACGAAGGCGATCGAGATCAACCAGATTCTCGGGTCGCGGATGATCGTGCTGGCCTCACCGCCGATGCAGGCCAGTGACGCGGATGACTGGAAGAAGCTGGCGGGACAGCTCGCCGCTGCCTCCACCGTGCTGGCGCCGCACGGCCTCGCTGCGGGCTTTCACAACCACCACATCGAGTGGGAGAAGACCAGCGACGGACAGCGCCCGATGGACATCATCGCCGCGGGCACGCCGAGCGAATTCGTGCTGCAGCTCGACGTGGGCACCTGCGTCAAGGCGGGCGCCGATCCGGTAGCGTGGATCAACGCGCATCCGGGGCGCATCAAGTCGGTGCACCTGAAGGACTGGGCGCCGGGTGAGGAGAAGGACGAGAAGTCGTTCCGAGTGCTTTTCGCCGAAGGTGCGTCGCCGTGGCGGCAGATCATCCCGGCGCTCGAGGCTGCGGGGGGCGTGGAGTTCTACCTGATGGAGCAGGAGGGGAGCCGATTCAGCGAACTGGAAACGGCGCGCCGCTGTCTCGTCACCTGGAAGAATCTGCGGAAGCGCGTCTGAGCACCCGACGCGCGGCAGTGGTGTGATGGTGCGCGCGCGCTGCTCCTGCGCCTCCTGCGGAGCGGTGTACACGCGAATCAGCACGTGACAGTTGTTTTGCGGCTGTGCCGTCGTGCGTTGCAGCCGTTCGCAGCAGCGCGCAGCGGTTCGCACCTCTGTGGCCGTTCCGTTCCGCGGCTGTTCCGTTCTGCGATGTGCAGGTGCAGGTGCAGGTGCAGGTGCAGGTGCAGTACCGCCGTTCGTCGACCGCAGTCTCAACCCGTCAGCGATCGACACCAAAGGTGTAGACGGTCCGCGAGGTGTACGTCTCGCCCGGGCGCAGGATCGTGGACGGGAACGTGGGCTGGTTCGGAGAGTCGGGGAAGTGCTGCGTCTCGAGGCAGAATCCGGTGCGGTGGGCGTAGACGCGGCCTTGTTTGCCGGTGATCGTGCCGTCGAGGAAGTTGCCGGTGTAGAACTGCATGCCGGGCTCTGTGGTGTAAACGTCGAGTGTGCGTCCGCTCTGTGGCTCGACCACGTGCGCGGCGCGTGAGAGGCCTTCGCCACTGCGACGCAGGACGAAGTTGTGGTCATACCCACCAGCGAAAGCGAGCTGTTCGTCCTTGTCGCCGATGCGCGACCCGATGGTCGTCGGCGCGGAGAAGTCGAATGGCGTGTTCGCCACCAGTCGCTGCTCGCCGGTGGGGATCAGCGTGCTGTCGATCACCGTGAAATGGTCGGCGTCGAGCGTCACGAGATGATCGAGGATCGGCCCGCTGCCGTCGCCGGCGAGGTTGAAGTAGGTGTGCTGCGTCAGGTTCACCGGCGTTGCCTTGGTGGTGATGGCGCGGTAGTCGATGGCGAACTGGTCGTCGTCGGTCAGCGTGTACGTCACCGTTGCCGTCAGCGCGCCCGGGTAGCCTTCCTCGCCGTCCTCGCTCGTGTACGTGAGCACGAGCCCCACGCCCTGGGCGCTGTCGAACGGCGCGACGGTCCAGTTGACCTTGTCGAAGCCCTGCACGCCGCCGTGCAGGGCATTGGGGCCGTTGTTCACGGCGAGTGTGTGCTTCACGCCATTCAACGTGAACGTCGCCTTCGCGATGCGGTTGCCGTATCGGCCGATGATGGCGCCGAAGTAGGGCGTCTCCGTCAGGTAGCCCGCGAGGTCGTCGTAGCCGAGGACGACGTCGGCCATGGCACCATTCCTGTCGGGGACACGCAGCGCGGTGACGATGCCGCCGTAGCTGATGGCGGTGAGCGTGACGCCCCCGGTGTTGGTCAGGGTGTATGCGGTCACGGCATCACCGGAGGGCAACACGCCGAACGGCGACGACACGATTCCGCGCCGCACGGCTGCTGCACTCGTCTCGGAGGATGATCGGTCAGCAGGCATCTTGCCGCATGAGGTCAGGGAGAGGGCCAGCACCGCTGCTGCAACATATTCGCTGTAGATCATGGCATCGGCACCTGTGTCAGGGACAGCTGCACGATGGTGTATCCGTCGGCGTTCCGGGAGCTGCGGAAGAAAAGGTGCACATGCCGTCCCACCGCAGCCTGTTTGGCGGGTCGTTCAGGGTGTTGGCGCGGCCCCCGCCCACAAGGCGTGCGTCCACCATCAGATTCGGCGATGCGTCGGGGGCGCGAAGGTGAGGCCTCCCGTCCTGCCCGCGCAGGGCATGGGTAGACCGCGGGTTGCCGCATCCGCAGCCGCGGCGTAGCGTGACCTGACCCGACAGTGTGCTCCCCTGTCGCGGGCTCCACCGAACACCCTGCACACGGGACCGACATGCGCTCCATCGCTCGTTGCCTTGCCAGCTGCGCCCTCCTCCCCGCGCTGCTCGGCGCGCAGGCCAAACCCGACCCGCGCGTCGAACGCCTGAAGGCCGAACTGGCCACCGCGATCGACGGCCGCGCGAGGCTCGCGCAGCAGATGGTGGATCAGGTGTTCAGCTTCGGTGAGCTCGGCATGCAGGAGTTCGAGACGTCGAAGTACCTGACGGGTGTGCTCGAGCAGAACGGCTTCACGGTGGAACGCGGCGTGGCCGGCATGCCGACGGCGTGGGTGGCCAAGTGGGGCAGCGGTTCGCCCGTCATCGCGCTCGGATCCGACATCGACGGCATTCCACAGGCCAATCAGAAGCCGGGCATGAGCGGTCGCATTCCGATGATCGCCGGTGCGCCGGGACATGGCGAAGGTCACAACAGTGGTGTGCCGCTGAACATCATTGCCGCTCTCGCCGTGAAGGACATCATGACGCGCGAAAAGATGTCGGGCACCATCGTGCTCTGGCCCGGCGTGGCGGAGGAGCAGTTGGCGAGCAAGGCGTATCTGGTGCGTGCGGGCGTGTTCAACGGCGTCGATGCGAACCTCTTCGCGCATGTCGGCGACAGCTTCGGTGTGAACTGGGGCGACGAGTCGTCGCTGACGCTGATCTCGGCACAATTCAAGTTCGCCGGCACCGCGTCGCACGCCGCCGGTGCGCCGTGGCGTGGCAAGAGCGCGCTCGATGCGGTGATGTCGTTCGCGAACATGTGGGAGTTCCATCGGGAGCACATGGAACTCGCGCACCGCTCGCATTATGTGATCCCCGATGGTGGCGATCAGCCCAACGTCGTTCCTGCGACGGCGTCGATCTGGTTCTTCTTTCGCGAGCGTGACGTGCCGCGGGTGACGAAGCTGTACGAGGATGCGAAGGTGATGGCGCGGGCGGCTGCGGCGGGCACCTTCACGACGCTCGACACGGTGCAGGTGATCGGGTCCGCGTGGCGCCCGCACATGAACAAGCCGATCGCCGAGGCGATGCATCGCAACATGCAGCGTGTCGGCATGCCGACATGGAGCGCTGACGATCAGGCGATGGCGAAGGCGGTGCAACGGCTGATGCAGGAGCCGGACAGCGGGCTCGAAACGAAGGTCGGTCCGTTGCGCACACCGGCCGACACGCCCAGCGGCGGCACGGGCAGCGACGACATCGGTGACGTGACGTGGACGGTGCCGAGCGTGACGATGTACTATCCGAGCAACATTCCCGGCACGCCCGGCCATAACTGGGTGGACGGCATCGCGATGGCCACGCCGATCGCGCACAAGGGTGTGGTGGCGGGTGCCAAGGTGCAGGCGATGACGTTGCTCGACCTGATGATGTCGCCGACGCTGGTGCGCACTGCGAAGGACTACTTCGTGACCGTGCAGACGAAGGACATCAAGTACCGTCCGCTGATGGCGCCGAGTGATCAGCCGGCGACGTGGCTGAATGCGGAGAAGATGGCGCGGTACCGGGAACAGATGCGGCCGTTCTACTATGACGCGACGAAGTTTGCGACGTATCTCGAGCAGTTGGGGATCAAATATCCGGTGGTGGCGCCGGGTACGGTGCCGTGACTCCGGGCTCTGTGTTCCCCGCGAGAACTGCAACTGTTCTCGCGGAGATCGCGGGGGGCGGAGGGTCGCGGAGGACTGCAGAGGTAGGGTGGCAGAATCAGAAGGCATTGATGCGGTGACTGTTGATCACACGCTTCATCCCCTTCTTCAGAATGGTCTGGCCGAAGTTGATGAGGAGCCCGATCCGAAGGTCCAGCAGGCGCATGTGGGACAAGAGTTGGGCGGTGTGCGCAGGGTCGAGTTCCGACGTGGATTTTGCCTCGACCACCACGCATTCCTCCACGATCAGATCTGCCCTGAACGCAACTTCGATGTACAAACCATCGTCGATGAGGGGTACTGGTACCTGCCGACGTACTCGCAGTCCCCGCTGCTGGAGCGCGTGCGCCAGCAGTCGCTCGTAGACCGACTCCAGTAAACCGGGCCCGTACTTCTTGTGTATCCGGAGCGCCTCATCGAGAACGATGCCCGTAATTCGCGTCTCGCCGTCCATCGCCCCTCCACCCGCGAGTGCAGTTCCTCCAGCTTCTCATCCGCGGCCCTCCGCTCCCCCGCGTCCTCCGCGATAACAGTTGCAGGTGCGCGTCCGCGTCGCTAGCTAAAACGACCCGCGTGTTATGGAATCATTGCGCACCCGAAGAGGCGCCCGTCACTGAATCGTCGCCGGATCCATCCAGACGACTTCGAAGTGATGCCCGTCGGGAGTGCGGAACGACGTGCTGTACATGAACCCGTGATCCTGCGGCGGCATGGCGGTGGTGGCGCCGGCGGCGAGGGCCTTCTGGGTGAGACGATCCACCTCCTCGCGGCTGTCGCAGGAGAACGCATACAATGCCTCGGAAACCTGCCTCGTATCGGCCGGCTCGCGATCGGTGAAGCGACGGAAGAAGGCGTCGGTCAGGAGCATGAAGAACGTGTCGTCATTCACGATCATGCAGGCCGCGTTCTCGTCGGTGAACTGCGGATTGAACGTGAAGTCGAGCGCGGAGAAGAACGTCTTGGCCTGCTCCAGGTTCGACACCCGGATGTTGACGAAGAGCTTGCGTGCGGTGGTCATGACGGGGCTCGGCGAGAGAGTGATCGGATAGACGATTGCCACTGACGGCATGGGTGGCTCCTTGAGTGCTGCGGTCACACCGGTTGGACTCCACTCGCGCGCGAGAATCATCGGTCACGCCGGATCACGTCATGTGGTGAGGGTCAGCGGCAATCCGAATTTCGGGAAGAGGGTCCCCGTGTCGAGGAAGAAATTGCTGCGCGCGATCATGTCACCGTCGAGTTCCAGCACCACCAGCGCCCACGGATGTGCACCGCCGTCACGGTACTGTGCGAAAGCGATGCAATTGTTGGCTGCCGTGCGGACCAGTCGCGAACCGCGGCATCCCGCACCGCGGCCAAGCAGCCAGTTGGCGATGCTCTCGTGGCCCTGAAGCCAGAGCGAATAGGGCGGCATCGACATCACGGCGTCTTCACGCATCAGCGTGCTGAGTGTCGCGACGTCGTACGCTTCGAACGCGGCCACGTATTTCGCCACCATCGCTTCCTGCACCGGTGTGAGTGCCGCCGGTGCATACTGCGAAGGGCGATCCACATGACGCGACAGGTTCTTCTCGGCCAACGTGGCGCGTGCGCGTTGCAAGGCGCTGTTGACAGCCGCCGTCGTCATGTCGAGCGCGTCGGCCACTTCGATCGCCGACCAGTTGAGCACCTGCGTCAACAGCAGCGCGGCACGCTGACGTGGTGGCAGATGCTGCATCGCAGCCACGAATGCGAGGCGAATGCTTTCGCGCAGCACGGCGTCTTCATGCGGATTGCTGTCGGAGGGCAGCGCGTGCATGTCGGGCACCGGTTCGAGCCAGTGCGTGCGCGGCAGCTCGACGAGTATGTCGTCGGTGGTGCCGACCGGTCCCATCTCGAATGGACGCATCCGCGGCGTGCGATCGGCGAGCGCGTCGAGACAGACATTCGTCGCGATGCGGTACAGCCACGTCCGCAACGCCGAGCGTCCGTCGAAGCGATCGATGGCACGCCAGGCGCGGAGCATCGTCTCCTGCACCGCGTCATCGGCATCCACGATCGAGCCGAGCATGCGGTAGCAGTGACCCGTCAGCGCGGGGCGATGCGCTTCGAGGGCGGCCGGTTCGACGAGGACGGCAGATGACATGATCGTGGCTGGCGGCGGTGGGTCCGCCCCTCGGCGCACATCGCCGCAGGGGAACGCATTGGACTCCCAGTCCGAAAGGAAATCATCGGTGCCCCCCTCCGCGAGACCTGCGCTGACACATCGCCGGGTCCGGGCGAATCGTGACAGAGGTCAGAGCTGCGAGTAGCTCGTCGGGACGAGGAACCGGCTCACGATCTTCGAGACCGTGTCGGCGTACTGCGGGTCCGCGACGAGCGCCTTCCAGGTGGGATGGGCGAGGAATGCCTTCCATGCCGTCACCGAGTCCTCCCGGGTCGGGGTGCAGAGCATGTAGGTGAGCTGCGGCAGGTCTCGACCGGCCAGCGCCTGCCCGTAAAACACCGGCGACATACCCACCGACTGCATCAGCGGGATCTCGCCCGCGTTGAACATGTCGACCTTTTTCAGTGCCTTCAGCTCGGAGAAGCTTTCGTAGACGCGCAACTCGAAGACACGCGGTCGCTTGCCGCGAGTCGTCGCGGGAATCGTCATGCGCGGCATGCCCGCGAATGCCAGGAAGACCCAGCTGTCGATCCGATCGAAGGCCGGGTTGTCCTTAGTGGGCGCCGTGAGGTAGTCGGCACCTGCGGCCACCACGGCGGCGTCGCGGTTCACGGCAGCATTCACCGCGCCGATCGACGCAAGATCCTTGTGCGCCATCAACACCCAGACGGCAGGGCCATCCTTGGCGTCCGGTTCCGTGAAGACACCGACATTGCGCACCCCGCGCTTGTTGAGCGCCGGAATGAGCGCCCGTTCGAGATATGCGTCGAGTGCCGAGTGCGCCGCGCCCGGCTTCAGGCGATAGGCACGCAGCTCGTAGTACTCGCGCTCGTCGCGGGCGTCGGCCGATGCGATCGCGGCATCCAATGGCAGGGCGGCTGCGGCGAGGGCGGCGGACCTGATGAAATCGCGGCGATGAAGTGTCATGCTGGTACGGTAGCGCATGCGAATGCATGACGACAGCTTCTGCGATGGCTGATCCTGCTGCACGTCCCGCTCCTGGATTTCGCATGTCGCCCATCGGCAGACACTCGTTGCACGCGGCACTCGCGCTCACCTGCGCCGTGTTGCTCACCTCTCCGCTCGCTGCACAGTCCAAGCCGCGTGAGCACGACCTCAAGCTACCGATCGGCGGCACGCCGGGAGCGCTGAATGCGATCACCGACGTGACGGGTGTCGAGGTGGGGCAGGTGACCCTGATCTCCGGCAGCGGCGCGCTGGTACCCGGCAGGGGACCGGTGCGCACCGGGGTGACGGTGATTCATCCGCGGGGTCGCGACAATCCGGATCCCGTGTTCGGGTCGTGGTTCACGCTCAACGGCAACGGCGAGATGACCGGCACCACGTGGATTCAGGAGAGCGGCTATCTCGAAGGCCCGATCGGGATCACCAACACGCACAGCGTCGGCGTGGTGCGTGATGCGATCATCCGCTGGGAAGTTGGCCGGAAGACCGTGCTGCAGCCCTGGTGGCTGCCGGTGGTCGCCGAGACGTACGACGGTGTGCTGAACGACATCAACGGGTTTCATGTGAAGACGGAGCACGTGCTCGCCGCGCTCGACAGCGCACGCGGCGGTGCGGTGCGCGAGGGCGTCGTGGGTGGCGGCACAGGCATGACCTGCCTCGGCTTCAAGGGAGGCATCGGCACGGCGTCGCGGACGCTCACCGTCGACGAGGGTGGCTACACGGTGGGCGTGCTGGTGCAGTGCAACTTCGGCAGTCGACGCGACCTGCGCATCGCGGGCGTGCCTGTGGGCGAGGAGATCACCGATCTCACGGCCTGCGTCGCCAGCGAGACGATCCCCACTGCCGAGTTGCGTGTCCGCCGCCGCTGCTCGGCGCCGGAACCGTCAGCGCGTGATGCTGCGGCGGACGCAGAGCAGGGCTCGATCATCGTCGTCGTCGCCACCGACGCGCCGCTGCTCCCGCATCAGCTCAAGCGCATCGCCACCCGCGTGTCACTGGGCATCGGTCGGCAGGGCGGCTTCGGCGGCAACGGGTCGGGTGACATCTTCGTCGCGTTCAGCACGGCCAACGCGAAGTCATGGGACACCGACAGCGTCGCGACGCTCCGGATGCTCGGCAATGATGGCCTCTCGCCGCTGTTCAAGGCGACGGTACAGGCCACCGAAGCCGCAATCACGAACGCGATGCTGGCCGCCGAAACGACGACCGGAGCGAATGACGTGCGCATCTTCGCGATGCCGGTCGATCGGATGCTCGCGGCGATGCGGAAGTACGGCCGGATGCGATGACCGACTGCACGGCAAATGCACATTGCGCAACAGCAAGGCTGCGTTCCCGCCGTTTCTAACGCACAGAAACCGACCGGACCTGCCCGTCCCAGCCTGGACCGTACACGCTGCGTCCAGGCTTCGCGCCGGTATGCGTGCCATTCTTCCACACAGCGACACCGTTCACGAACACGTCACGTACACCCGTCGACAGCTGGTGCGGCTGTGTGAACGTGGCGTTGTCGCTCACGATGGCGGGATCGAAGATCACGATGTCGGCGAAGCTCCCTTCCCTGATCAGTCCGCGATCGCGCAGGCCGAGGATCTGGGCAGTGGACCAGGTCATCTTGCGCACCGCATCTTCGAGCGTGAGCACGCGATCGGTGCGAGCGTACTTGCCGAGGATACGCGCGAAGGTGCCGTAACTGCGCGGGTGCACGAGGGCGGTGGTCGTGTCGGGATCGCTGCCGCCGGCGTCACTGCCGACCACCACCCAGGGGCGCGCGAGCATCATCGCGACGTTTGGCTCGGACATGCCGAAGGTCACCTTGCTGAGCGTGTTCTTCTCGCCGATGGTGAGTGCGATGACGGCGTCGACCCAGTCCAGCGTCAGCCCCGCGGCGATGTCGTTGAGCCGCTTCCCTTCGTATTGCTTCCACTCCGGACGCTTGAATCCGGAGATTTGATATGCGTCGGGACTGTTGGCCTGGCAGTACTGTGCCGCGCCGTCGGCATTGTCCGTCATCTCGCGACGGATGCGGTCCTTCAACGACGCGTCCTGCAAGCGATCGAGCAGCTTGCCGTCGGCCGCGACCCACGCGGGAATGCACGCCGAAAGATTGTTGCCCGAGGCGGGATACGGATACATCGTCGCCTTCACGTCCTGACCGGCAGCGCGTGCCGAGTCGAGCTTGGCGACGGCTGGCGCTGCAAGGGGCCAGTTACGCTGACCGCTCGCCTTCAGGTGATAGATCACGACCGGCACACCGCCCTCGCGCCCGATCTGCAGTGCTTCGTCGAGCGCACCGAGCAAGCCGCCGTCTTCGCTGCGGATGTGCGTGATGTAGGTACCGTGCAGCGGTGACATCGCCTTCGCCATCTCGATCAGTTCCGGCGTGCCGGCGAAACTACCTGGCGGATAGATGAGCGCACTGGAGATGCCGAATGCGCCATCGCGCATCGCGTTGGCCACGACCGAGCGCATGCTGTCGACCTGCGCAGGCGATGGCATGCCTTCCGTGCGGCCCATCGCGTAGCCGCGCACGGTGGTCGCGCCGAGGTAGCTGCCGGCGTTCACCGAAATGCCGTGTGTCTGCATCGCGGCGAGCCATTGCCCGAAGCCATGCGTGCCGCGGTACGTGCGCACCCGCTGCAGCATCAGCGAGTCTTCGGAATCACTGCCGGCAAAGAGTGAATCCACGTCACTGTTGGAGGGCGCCGGTGTCGTCGCCTCCCCAAGGATTTCTGTGGTCACACCCTGTGAGACCTTGCCGATCACGCGGCCGTCCGCGAAGAGCAGTGAGCCCCACGAATGCGACTGGATGTCGATGAAGCCCGGCGACACGACCAATCCACCGGCGTCGACGCGCTGTCCTGTCTCGGCCGATGCGAGCGCACCGCGCCCGGCGATGGTGACGATCCGATCGCCCCGCACACCGACGTCGCCGTAGTAGTACGGGTTGCCCGTCCCATCCACGATGCGGCCGTTGGTGATCACCAGATCGTAGACACTCCCGCCGCTCGGCGACCCGATCGGCTTGCAGGCGGCGAGGAGTACGACGACAGCGACGGCGAGGCGGCGGACGAGCATCGGAGAAGTCGGCATGGGACCGCGGGCAGGGGTAGTGGGTCCGGCGTTGAAATCCATCCGTAGTCTAGTGCTGTGCGCGCGAGATTCTACACGAGGCGATATTACGGTTTGCAGGCACGTGTGTCAGAATCCTTCGGAATTCCGCGCGTCTGCTCTCACAGAGGCACGGTGGGCACCGAGGCCGCGGAGGGGGCTCACACGGGGGGACCAAGGGGACCGGGGAGATCTACCAAAGATCGGGGTTGATGATTCGTCGGAATCCCTGTTTCAGGCGTGGTGCGCCGAAGTTGATAAGTAGGCCTAGGCGCAGATTGAGAAGGCGCAGGTAGCTGACGACCTGTTTTTGGTGTGCGCTTTGTAGTGCGTGCTCAGCTTTCAATTCCACGACTATGGAGTCTTCAATGAGCAGGTCGAGCCGCAACGCATGCCTGAATAGCAAACCGTCGTATAGGAAGTCGCAGTACTGTTGACGACGTACGCGTAGGCCGCGGCGCTGCAGGGATCGTTCGAGGATGCGTTCGTACGTCGACTCGAGTAGGCCGGGACCGAGATCTGTGTGCAAGCGGAATGACGCTTCGACGACTTCTGCAACGACTCGGTTCAGGTCGTGTGTCTCCGAAAGCCGCGGCACAAAGTCGACAGGTAGCGAAGCCCCCGCGTGATGACTGTCGCCGGATCTGTGACGCGCAAACTCAGCCATCCAATCGGGTTCGCCTTCCTGATTCAGCATGAACAGCCGCTCCTGAGCTTCGCTCCGATATAACTCCCCGGTACCCCCGGTCCCCCCGTGTGAGCCCTGCAGTTCTATGAGTGCAGAGCTCCGTCAGCAGCGCGTCACGCGATGCAGCGCCGAACATACCCGCCGTGTATTTTCGGGATGATGCTCACCGATCTCACACTGGCCACACGATGACGTCGAGATTTTCGTGGCGCCGAATGGTGGCAACTCGCGAGGCCGGGACGGCGCTCGGGCTTCTGGCGCTGTGCCTCGGCCTCTGGATCGCAACGCCGTATTTCGCGACGGCGGCGAATCTGGCGAACGTGGCCGAGCAGAGTGCGGTGGTCGGTGTGATCGCGATCGGGATGACCTGCGTGATCCTGACCGGCGGCATCGATCTCTCGGTGGGATCCGTCGTCGCACTCGCGGGGGTGGTGATCGGTTCGGTGCTGCAGCGCGGCGTACCTGTCGTGCTGGCCGTGATGCTCGGTGGGCTCGCAGGCATCGTTGCCGGTGCGCTGAACGGGCTGATGGTCACGCGCGGCAAGTTGCCGCCGTTCATCGCGACGCTCGGGATGATGAGTGTCGCGCGTGGTGCCGCGCTGATGATCTCGGATGGACGGCCGATCTCCGGATTCCCTGATGCGTTGCGTGTGCTGTCCACCGGCAGGCCGCTGGGCATACCCGCGCCAGTGCTGCTGATGCTGGCGCTCTACGCCGTCGCGCATGTCATGCTCACGCGAACGGTCCTTGGTCGATACCTGTACGCCATCGGCGGCAACGAGGAGGCCAGCGAGATGGCGGGCATCCACGTACATCGCTACAAGACGATTGCGTACACGCTGAGCGGACTCTCAGCCGGGGTCTGTGCCGTACTGCTGGTGGCGCGGCTCGACTCCGCCCAGCCCGTCGCCGGCATCGGCTACGAACTGGATGCCATCGCCGCCGTCGTGATCGGTGGCACCAGCCTGCTCGGTGGGTCCGGCTCGGTGATCGGTACACTGTTCGGTGCGCTGATCATGAGTGTGCTTCGCAATGGACTGAACCTGCTCGGTGTCTCGTCATATCTTCAGCAGGTGGCGATCGGAGTCGTGATCATCGCCGCCGTCCTGATCGACATGGCACTGCGCCGCCGGGTTCAACGCTCCCTCCGATAGTTCGCATGCAGACGTTTACAACACTGCGCCGGATCGCACTGCTGGCGCTTATTGTGTTCGCCGCCGCGTGCAACCGTGGTGGCGACACGATGGCGAAGCCGACCATCGCGCTCGTCGTGAAGACGCTGAACAACCAGTTCTTCATCGACATGGAGGCTGGCGCAAAGGCCGCTGCCGACAGCCTCGGATTCGATCTCGTGGTGCAGGCGCCCGAGCGTGAGATCGACGTGGAACGCCAGATGCAGATCGTCGAGAACCTGATCCAGCGCCGGGTTGCGGTGATCATGCTGGTGCCGAACGGCTCGAAGGAAATCGTGCCCTCGGTGGTGAAGGCGAATGCGGCGAAGATTCCGGTGATCACGGTCGACACACGCGTCGATGCGTCAACGCTGACGGCCGCTGGCGCGACGGTGGTGACGTTCATCGGCTCGGACAACGAAGATGGTGGCCGCATGGCGGGCGCGTTCCTCGTCGAAAGGCTGGGTGGTACTGCGAGCGTCGCCGTGCTGGAAGGTGTGCCGGGCCATGAGACGGCCGACGCGCGCCTCCGAGGATTTCGCTCGGCACTCGCCACGGTGAAGGGCATGCAGATCGTCGCGTCGCAGCCCGCCAACATGGAACGCGATCTGGCGTTCACCGTCACCCAGAACATCCTGCAGGCCAATCCCGGAATCACCGCGCTGTTCGCCTGCAATGACGTGATGGCACTCGGTGCGCTCGAGGCCATTGCGGCTGCGGGAATGGCATCACAGGTGAGCGTCGTCGGGTTCGATGCGCAGGACGACGCGCGCAAAGCCATTACGGAAAAGCGGATGGCGGCGACCATCGCGCAGAATCCGCGTGCGATGGGGCGCATGGCCGTGCTCACCGCGGCACGTCTCATCAAAGGTGAAAGGGTCCCGGCCGAGCAACCCGTGCCGATCAGTCTGATCAGGTAGCACCACGCGATCGCGCACCAGCGCGGTCACATCACGCACACCCATGTACCCGATGCCTCGTCCGACATCTGCACCGACGCACGCCACCATGTCGCCCATCGTCGCCGGCGTCTGGCGCATGTCCGAATGGAACTGGACGCCGCAGGAGCGCCTGCGCTGGATCGAGGCCTGTCTCGACATGGGCGTGACGACCTTCGATCACGCGGACATCTACGGTGATTACACCGTCGAGTCGCTGTTCGGTGAGGCGCTGGCACTCGCGCCGTCGCTTCGGGCAAAAATGCAGCTGGTCAGCAAGTGCGGGATCTGCCTGACCACCGACAACCGACCATCGCATCGCATCAAGCACTACGACACGTCGTTCACACACATCGTCGGCAGCGTGGAGAACACCCTGCGCAATCTGCGGGTGGAACAGATCGACACGCTCCTGCTGCACCGTCCCGACGCACTGATGGACGTGGATGTGGTGGCTGAGGCGTTCACGCATCTGCAACTGATGGGCAAGGTGACGCATTTTGGCGTGTCCAATTTCACCACCTCACAGTTCGATCTGCTGGCCAGTCGCTTCCCGTTGCTGACCAACCAGATCGAGTTGCATCCGCTGCATCTGGCGCCGCTCACCGACGGGACTCTGGATCAGTGCCAGCAGCACCGCATCCAGCCGATGATCTGGTCACCGCTCGCCGGTGGTCGCCTGATGACGAGTGACGCACCCGATGCCGTGCGCGTGCGCGACGCGCTCGCTGCCGTCGGTGAACGTCACGGCGTCAGCGTCGCGACGATGGCCTTCGCGTGGCTGCTGCGGCATCCGAGTACGCCGATCCCCATAGTCGGTTCGCGCCGCATCGACGCCCTGCGCGAAGCCGTCGCCGCGCTGTCTGTCACGCTCGATTCACAGGACTGGACGGAGATCTGGTCCGCTGCCACGGGTCACGAAGTTCCGTGACCACGCGCTGAACTGCCACGATTACAGCAACAGCAACTCCCCTCGCACGGAGGCACGGGGACACGGAGGGGGTGCTGCCGACGCGATATTCGTGTTCATCCATCGCCTTGTTCAAGGCATACAGCCTCGCGAGTCGCCTGAACTCTCCGTGGCTCCGCGACTCCGTGTGAGCGGAGTTGTGGATGCTGGCAAAGCACGAGTCAACGCGGCGCGAGAGGTTCGCCGAGGGCTGATGCCTTGCGCACGTACTCAGCGGCGGCTGCGTGCGTACCGTACCAGACGGTGCCCGTGGCCTTGGTGCGGATGTGCGCCAGCAGCAACTCCAGCGCGATGATGCGCGAGCGGTGACCGGAAACGTGCGGATGCATCGTCAGCAGGAACATCCCCCGCTCTTCGTACGCCTTGTCGAATTCGTCGATCCAGACCTTCGCCACATCACGCGGATTCATGTAGCTCTGCCCGCGGGGATCGAAGAGCGGTGCGTCGTCGAGAATCCACTCCACCGGCAGCTCGACGAGTCCCGTCGGCTGGCCGCGCTGCAGCAGTTCGTACGGACTGTCGTCCGCCATCAGCGAGCTCTCGTAGCGGAAGCCCATGTCGCGCAGGATACTGAGCGTGTTGGGGCTGAAATTCCAGCTCGGCGCGCGGTAGCCCGTCGGCTTCACACCCGTCAGCTCCGTGAGCTCGGCCATGGCCTTTTTCAGCAACGCGCGCTCGGCGCTGTCGGGCAGCGTGGCGTTCAGCTCGTGAATCCAGCCGTGGATCGCGAACTCATGGCGTCCGCTCTTCCGGATGGTGTCGGCCATGCCTGGCGTGAGCGCAAGGCTCACCGACGGAATAAAAAAGGATGCTGGGATCTTTTGTGCATCGAGCAGCCGCACCAGGCGTCCCAGGCCGCGGCGCGCACCGTACTGCGCCGAGGCGAGCGTGCCCACCGTTGGCTCACCGAAGCGGAGCGGGATCGTCTCGTTGTCGACGTCGAACGACAGCAGCACCGCCACGCGCGCACCACCGGGCCAGCTGGTCGGCGCCAGTGATCGTCCGGCCCGCACGGCGTTCACCACCGTGCGCACCGAATCCATGCTCCATTGCCAGCCAGGCTTGGCCGGTGTCGGTGTGCTCTGGGCGGACAGCGCCAGCGGCGCGAGGAGCAGCGGGATCAGGCGGCGCAGCATGCAGCACTCCGGGGTGGGGGACGGCGTGAAGAGTGCCGGACGTCGCACTGCCGCGCCAGATGCACGTCACACCTCAATCCACGCCACCACCAGTGGCGCGTGTCCACGACTGTGCTGCGCGACCCGTCAGCGCAGTGCCGCCGCCTCACGCAGCGAAGCCTTCAGCGTCTCTGCAATGCGGTCGGCGTCGGCAATCGTCAGCGTCATGGGTCCACGAATCTTGATCACGTTGTGGAACGGCCCGTCCGTGCCGACCAGCACGCCGCGCGCGCGCATGCGATTGACCACGAAGCTCGCCTCGACATCGGCTGGCTCGAGCGTGGTTCCGTCGCGAACCATCTCGACACCGAGAAAGACCCCTGACCCGCGCACGTCGCCGATCAGCGCGAACTCGTCCTGCACTCCCCGGAGCGTCTGCAGCAGATGCGCGCCGACGTGCAGCGCGTGCGCCTGCAGCCCTTCATCGATCGTGACCTGTAGCGTGGTCCGGCCGGCGACACACGCCGCGGTGCTGCCACCGAACGTGCTGAAATACTCCATCCCGTTGTCGAAGCGTTCGGCGATGGCCCGCGTCGTGATGACGGCACCCATCGGGTAACCATTGGCGATCGGCTTGCCGAGGACCACGATGTCGGGCACCACGTCGTGCGCCTCGAATGCCCAGAAGTGTGTGCCGATTCGTCCGAATCCGGTCTGCACTTCATCGGCGATGCACAGGCCGCCGGCAGCCCGGACCTTCGCATACGTCTGCGCCAGAAATCCCGGGGGCAGCATGAGCTGCCCGGCGACACTTGGACAGGTTTCGGCGATGTAGGCCGAGAGTCCGCGGCCGGTTGCCTGCACACGGGCGATCACGTCGCCGACGCGATCGGCGAACCACGTCCCTGCGTCGCCCCGTACATCGCGATTGCGGTACACATCGGGAATCGGCGAGGTGTGGACCCACTCGGGCGCACCCTGCCCTCCGGGCCCTGCGTGCTTGTACGGACTGATGTCGATCAGCGTGGTGGTGTGGCCGTGATACGCGGCGTCCATCACGATGAGGTCTTTCGCACCGGTGGCGGCGCGGGCCAGCCGTAGGGCGAGTTCGTTGGCCTCGCTGCCGGATGCGGTGAAGTAGCAGACGCAGAGCGGATCGGGCAGCAGCGCCGTCAGCGCTTCGGCATACGTCGTCAGCTGCTCCTGCAGATAGCGTGTGTTCGTGTTGAGCAGCGCCAGCTGCGCGCTCACCGCACGCACCACGCGTGGATGCCCATGCCCCACATGCGCCACGTTGTTGTAGCCATCGATGTAGCGGTGCGCCTGCTCGTCATACAGATACTGTCCGGCGC